>DASYSU010000423.1:0-2878 GCA_036002925.1 Gemmatimonadaceae bacterium
GCTCGAGCCCAGTCGCTCGCCGGACGCGTCGATGCGGCACCCGATGGCCGCGTGCAATTCAACTTCGCCGCGCGGCCGGGTATCTGCGGCAATGGTCGTACGTACATCCAGACGGGACCGAACAGCTACAGCGGCACGTTCTACGGCAATTTCAATGATGGTGTTCGCGCCGAACCGTGCGTCGCCGGACCCGTGCGCGTCGTGATCGATCGCGCCGACAAGATGCCGCTGTCCGTGCAAGCGTACGTCGGCCCCGCGGATACGTCACTTCGCGGTGTGACGGACCTCGGCCATGTGCGGGCGCAGGATGCCGCCGATTACTTGCTCTCACTCGCCACCAAGGTCGACGGACGCGCTGGCCGCGACGCGATCTTCCCGGCGAGTCTCGCCGACAGCGCGAACATCGCGTCGGCGCTAGTCACCATTGCTCGCAACACGTCACTGCCGCGCGAGACGCGTCGCAGCGCGCTGTCGTACATGGGCCGCTCCACCGACGGCATGCAGACGATCCCGTCGAGTGTGACCGAACCGATCCTCGCCATCGCACGAGACGAGAGCGACAACCAATCGGTGCGGCAGCAAGCCCTCTCCGTGCTCGGACGGCTCGATCACGGCGCGGGAATTCCGCCGCTGGTGCAACTCTCGCAGCAGACGCAGAGCAACTGGCTGGCAAAGGAAGCGATGCAAACGCTCGCACGATCCGGCGATCCTCGGGCCCGTCAGTACCTGCGCACGGCCGTACGTCGCACCGACCTGCCCGACGAGGTACTCACTACCGCGCTTCGCGCGCTCGGCCAAGAGTACGCGACGGCCCAGGACGCCGCCCTTCTCCGCGAGCTCTATCCGACGCTCAAGACCGAGCGCGCGCGCGAAGCGGTCTTCTCCGCGCTGGCCGAGATGGGCGGATCAGAGAATACCAAGTGGTTGGTCAATCTGGCGCAGAACGGGAACGAGCCGATTCAGACTCGCCGTCGCGCTATCGAGGCCGCGAGCCGCGCCGGCGCGCCAATCGCCGACCTCGTGAAGTTGTACGACACGACGACCGATCCGAACATGAAGGAAACGCTCATCAGCCTGTACATCCGGAACGGCGAGAAGCCCGCGATCGACAAGCTTCTATCGATCGTGAAGGGCGAAGAAAGCATCTCTGTGCGACGGCACGCGATCTCGCAGCTCTCGCGGTCGGAAGATCCGCGCATCAAGCAAGCGCTTCAGGACATCGTCACGCGTTGATTCGATCGCGAATCCGTGGGTGAAGGCCCAGCGCCTTGGCGCTGGGCCTTCGTGTTGTTGGAGGCTGTACGGGGACCGAGCGTTGGCGTATCATCATGACACCTCTTCCCGCCTCGCCCCATGACTGAATCCACCGCCTCCGTCGCGCCGTCGAAGCCCACTGAATCGTCGTTCTGGGAAGATGTGATCGACATCTTCTATCAGCCCGCGGAAGTCTTTCGGCGCCGTCAAAACAGAAGCGTCTGGCCACCAATGCTGTTCGTCGCGATCAGCATCGGCGTCATTTTCTTCGCAACGTTCAACACACTCGAGCCGCTCTTCGCCGCCGAGTTCACGCGCCAGACCGCCAAGGTCCTGGCGAAGAATCCGCAGATCACGCAGGAAATGATGGACAAGCAGCGCTCGATCGGCGAGGCATTCACGCGATACGGCATCGGCGTTGTGGTACTCGTAACGATGTTCATCCTCGGCGTCGTGGCGTGGCTCGTCGGTAAGCTCGTGGGATCCAAGCAGACGTTCCAAGCCGCGCTCGTCGTCGCCGCGTGGTCATACATGCCGCGCGTCCTCGGCGCCGTGATCGGTGGCGTTCAGGGTCTGCTCATGGACCCAGCCAAGCTGACGGGGCAGATGTCGATCTCGCTCAGTCCCGCGCGCTTCATGGATCCCGACACGTCGAACCCACTGCTCTTCCAACTCATGGGACGGTTCGACCTGATCACAATCTGGGTCACGATCCTTCTCGCAATCGGACTCTACGTCACCGGCAAGGTGTCGAAGGATCGCGCGGCGGTGTTCGGGATTCTGATTTGGATCATTGGATCGTTGCCGGCGCTGAGAACGGCGTACATGGCGATGTAAACCGTAATCAATCCGCCGCGATCGCGATGTTCGACAATGGCGTCGCGTTCGACCGAATGCCCGGCGCCCACATGACCGCGCGATCCCGACCCAGTCGCTTCGCGACATAGAGCGCCTCGTCCGCCCGCGCGCGCAACGCGCCGGCGACATGCCCGTCGCGAACGTGCTCGCATGCAATGCCGACGCTCACGGTGACTCGCTGATGCCCACGCGCCGTGCGGAACGAATGAGCGCGCACGGCGTTCATCACCCGCTCGGCGACGACTCCGGCGGTCTCGTTGTCGGCGCCCGGCAACAACACGATGAATTCTTCGCCGCCAACGCGCGCCACCACGTCCCCACCGCGCGACGACTGCGACAGCAACTCCGCCAGCTCTCGCAAGATCGCATCGCCGGCGAGATGCCCGAACGTATCGTTGATCTTCTTGAAATGATCGATGTCGATGGCGAGCAGCGCGATCTCACCGCCGAAGCGCGATGCCGAGCTGACGGCCTGGTTGAGAACTTGATCCAGACCGCGGCGGTTGAGACACGCGGTGAGCGGGTCGGCGAGAACCATCGTCGCGAGCTCGGAGCGTAGCTGATTGTAGGCGCGCCCCAACAACGTGATCCCGTCGGGCTTCACGCCACGCTCCTCGATGAACGCACGCGAGAGGTCGCCCCGTTGCGCCGACGAAAATAGATCGACCAACGCGCCGAGCCTTCGGTTGGCGCTCGCCTGCAGGGCCATCCCGTTCAGTCCGACGGCCAAGTACAACGCGAGGAGGAATCCCTCTTCCCCCCAGGC
>DASYSU010000424.1:0-3128 GCA_036002925.1 Gemmatimonadaceae bacterium
GTGCCGCACTGGTCGTTGCTTGCTCAGGATATCAAAACAGACAATCCAGCATGATCATTTCCCGCCCTTCGCTTACTCCCATCGCTGCCGCCGCAGTCATCGCTGTCGGTGTTGGCTGCGTCCATCACCGTAGTCGCGCGCTCAGCGCGAGACTGCTCGACCCAAGTTCGGCCTTCTGGGAGACGCCGGCGCCGCGCACCTTTGATGCGCGGGTGGAAACGAGCAAAGGAACGTTCGTGTTGTCGATCGAGCGCGATTGGGCGCCGCGCGGCGCGGACCGATTCTACAATCTCGTGCGGGCAGGATTCTTCGATGATTCGCGCTTCTCTCGCGTCGTGCCCGGGTTCATCGCGCAATTCGGAATTCCGGGCGATCCGGCGATTGCCACGCTATGGCAGAACCGAGGGTTCCCCGACGATCCAGTCCGGCACAGCAATGTTCGCGGCACGATCGGCTTCGCGATGACGGGGCCGAATGCGCGAACGACACAACTCTACATCTCGTTGGTCGACAATGTGCGGCTCGACGCACAAGGCTTCGCGCCGATCGGCCGTGTCGTCGAGGGAATGGCCGTCGTCGACAGCTTGTATTCGGGATACGGCGAGAACTCGGGCGGTGGCGTGCGCGCGGGCAAACAAGGTCCGCTGATCTCCGGCGGCAACGCCTACGTCGATCGCGAGTACCCCAAGCTCGACCGGCTGATTCGAATCACGATCATCGATCGAAGGTGACGCCGGCGACCATCGAGGCCCACGGGTGCCACTTGGGCCCCGCGGCGTACTGTCGCGTGTCGCTCACGGCGCGATAGGCCAGACTGAGCGCGCGATAACGGAGCTCGAGACCAAGCTCTCCCGACCCGACGAACGGTTCATGCCCGACGCGCGGGCCGTCACGAAAGGTGTTGCCGTCGAGAAAGAGATTTCGCGCTATGGCGCGACCAGAGACTCCGCCGACGAGCGCGAGCGACGCCGCGGCCGTCTGCGGTAGCCACGGATGCGGCAAATGCCAACCTGCTCGCAACTCCACGCCCAGCTCCGCCGCTGTGAGCACGTTGCCGGTCGCCACAGCGCCTCGCGGAACCACATCGAATCCGATTGCGCCGATCTCGCCGGCCGCACGGCGACGCTCCTCGTAGCGAACGATCACTCCCGGCTCGAAGTCGATCTGGCGACTCCAGTCGGTCGGCCGGTTGAAGGCCGGCGCGGCGTTGTGCGCGATGCGCTGCGTGAGTCGAGCGAGCGACGGTGAGCCCGTGACACCGAGGGTAAACGTCAGCTCGTCGGAGCGGTTGTCGCGAAGCGATCGCGCGCTCTGTGCGAGATAGAGCCAACCGGCGCTCGGTCGCGAGCGATCGATGACCGCGGTGTCGCTGAGCGTCGCGTCGCGCGTGTAAATATCCTGTCCCAACTCGGCGCGCGCCGCGCGGCATGCATGCGAGTGCGTGGTGCACGCGACGTCACCGCGCATGAACCGCCGAGCCCACCACGGCGCGTCGCCCCCGTCATAGGTGATGTGCACGCCGCTCGTGTATTCGTCGTCGGGACGATTCCACGGTAGCATCCAGAAATCGAAAGCGTCGTTGTCGGTGCGCAGCGAGAGTGTGTGCGGAATCGAGGCTGATTGCGCAATGGCCGCTCCGTGCGGAGCGGCCATTGCCAACACCATCGCCACGATCGCGCGACGAATCACTGATACTGGATGTAGATCGGTCGCGGTACGAGTCGCAGGACCTCGGCGGGCGTGAGCAGGCGATCGCCCTTCTTCACGTCATGATGGAAGAAGATCTTGAATCCCGTGAACTGCACTGGCTCGGCGACCTCGTAGTCGCGATACGAATCGAACTTGAGCCAGGGCGGGCCCCAGCCGTCCATATCCATCACGACTTGCACCTGCGGAGTCGGTTTGATCGCCGATGCGTTCGACACCATCTTGCGCGTCCAGCGGTGCACGATCAGCACCTTGGGCGGAAGGTGCTTGTCGATGACGAGCTGGGTGAGTGTGCGAATTGCTTCGTTAACGTCGTCAGCGCTCATCTCCCCGACCTTCTTGCTCGGGACGACGCCTTCGCGCTCGTAGTGCATGGAGAACTCCGGATCGAGCGCGAGATGCACGTCAGGCCGCGCGAGGAATGGAAGGAGACGCGGCAACTCCGCTTTGACCGTGCTCTTTCCGACTTGGACGTCGAGAAACAGCAATCCTTTTCGCGTTTGCGCCCAGCCGTAGACCTTGTTGATCAGTGACGTGTCCATGCGCAGGCGATACATGCCGTCGCGTCCGGGCGCGCCCTGCGCGACGACCGCCACCAAATGCAGCGCCGGTTGCACCGGCGTCGACGGGTCGGCCTTCCTCCACTCTGCCACCGTTTCATCGAGCTTCGCCAGCATCTGATCGACGGGATATTCTCCGAGGACACCCATTTTCTTTTCGTGCGGGTTGCCGTAGAAGGCGACGATGCGTCGCGCGGGCAGCAGTGCGCTCGGCAAGGGCGCCGGACCCGTGGGCCACGCCGGCATCATCTTCACGCCGCGACGGATGGCGGACATGTACGACGCGCTGTCATGTGCGTTGCGGCCTGGGATGAGCTTCGCGCGCAGTGTGTCGCCCGTGAGGACGTTCGGCGATCTTGCGTTGCCAGTGCCAGGCTCGGGCGCGAGCGGCAGCTTGCCAACGTCTCCGTTTGCCGAACGAGTGGAATCGCCGGTCTGAGACTTCGCGTTTGGTTTGGAGCCGCACGCCATCAGCACGACGGCGGTGGTGAGGTATAGCGACGATCGGTACTGCATTCTGCTGCTCGATTATTGGAAGTTAGGGGTGGATCTCATGACGCTCTTCGGCCCAATGACGACCGCATCGCCACTACGCAAAATTGCCACCCGAACACTGCGTTGGCGCGCTCAGCGGTCCGTTTCGTCCAGCAAAAAGCGCCGTCCTATTGGACGGCGCTTTTTTCAAGCTCCCGGGGAGGGATTTGAACCCCCGACCTAGTGATTAACAGTCACCCGCTCTGACCAACTGAGCTACCCGGGAATGTGACGAGCAAGCTCACAACAAGGACTTCCAGAACAGAGTGAGAAACGTAGCGAGACGCTCGGCGAAGTCAACCAGATTTCTTGCGGCTTCAACCTCAG
>DASYSU010000425.1:0-1983 GCA_036002925.1 Gemmatimonadaceae bacterium
CGACGTCGTCGGGATCGAAGGTATGACGCATCCCGCTTGGGGCGACGACACTCGCGACAACAGCCGGATTTACGGTCGCGGCTCGTCGGACATGAAGTCCGGTGTCGCGGCGATGTGTGCGGCCGCGGCACGCGCCGTAGACAGCGGGCTCGCTGGAGAGATCATCGTTGCGGCCGTTGTCGATGAGGAATATGAGAGTGCCGGCACGCGAACGATCGTGGAGCGCGGGATTCGCGCCGACGCGGCGATCGTCACCGAGCCTACGCAGCTCGCGATCATGCCGGCGCACCTGGGCTTCGTGTGGATCGACATCACGACGCACGGTCGCGCGGCGCACGGGAGTCGCTGGGACCTCGGCGTGGATGCGATTCGTCACGCCGGTCTCGTTCTGGCGGAGATCGATCGCCTCGACGGCGAAGAGTTGCCGAGACGGGGACATCCATTGCTCGGTCGTCCATCGGTGCACGCGTCGCTCATCGACGGCGGGACTGGAATGTCGACCTACCCCGATCGATGCACAGTGCGGATCGAGCGACGCACGATCCCGGGCGAGACTCCGGACAACGTTCGCCGCGAACTGGAGGATGCCTGCGCACGCGTCGCGGCGCGGCGCCCAAGTTTTCGCGCCGAGGTTGCCGTTACGTTTTCACAGGCGCCGAGCGATGTAGCGGTGGATGCGCCGATCGTGCGCGCGCTCGGCGACGCCATCCGCGGACAGGGCGAGACGGTGCGTGTGGAAGGAATGACGGCGTGGACCGATGCGGCACTCCTCAACACGGCGGGGATCCCCGCGATTTGTTTCGGTCCGGGCGACATTCGGTTGGCGCACGCCGCCGAGGAATACGTGAAGATCGACGAGATTGAACGCGCGACCGAGATTCTGTCGCGACTGGCGACACAATGGTGTGGAGGGCGCAAACCCGCATGACGCAGTTGAATCACGAGCAGTACGATGCGCTGGAGCGGGCCGTCGCGAACGGAACGCGGATCGTTTTTCGCCGGCGCGGGAACCGTGAGTACGTCGTAATTCCGCTGAGCCTCACGGTGCGCGATGGTCGCGAGACGATCGAGGCGCGCAATCCAACCACCGGCCACGCGTTGACGATCTTCCTCGACGACGTCGAAGGCCTCGAGGCCATTCCGTGAGCGCGAAGGGCGCGAGGAGCGACGCGGCGCCGCAGTTGCCAATGCTCGCGATTTATGCCGACGAGTCCTGTCTGGGGAACGGCCGCGAAGGTAGTAACCCGGGCGGTGCGGCGGGCGTCATGGAGTATGTACACGCCGAGTCCGGCAATCTCACTCGGTGGGATTACTGGGTCTCGGAGCCGGCGACGACGAACAATCGAATGGCGCTGCGAAGCGTCATCGAGGCCTTCCGGGCGATATCGCGCAAGGGCGTGCGGTTTCGCGTGACCTTTACGAGCGACTCACAGTATCTCGTGAAGGGCATGAACGAGTGGGTTCGAAGTTGGATGGCGCAGGGCTGGAAGAAGAAGACTGGTCCGATTCTCAATCTGGAATTGTGGATGGAGGCGGTCGAAGCGGTACGCGGTCATCAGGTGAGCTGGCAGTGGGTGCGCGGGCACGAGGGACATCCGCAGAACGAATACGCGAATCATCTGGCAACACGGGCGGCGCGCGCGCAGACGAGCTCCGATGGCCTCATTGCATCACAGTTCGATGAATGGTTTGCTGCGGAGCGCGACGCTGGTCGGATTGCGGTGGACCCGCAAGCGTTCCCAGAGAGCGAGCGCTTTCGATCAGGCAGGCCCTATCCAACGGTGGCGCCACCGACGGTGATCACTTGAGATCCGCTGGGATACGTGCGGCGGACGAGGAGATATTGGATTATGTGGAAGCTGCTCGTCGCACTAATCATTGGTCTCGCGATGGGGTACCATTGGGGCTACGACGAAGGCTCGAACGGGAAACCGTCGATCGTCGCCCGAAGTCTTGACCATTTTGGAACATCGAAGTTGAAGG
>DASYSU010000426.1:0-16540 GCA_036002925.1 Gemmatimonadaceae bacterium
ATGTCGGCAAATCGTCGCGCTCTGCTCTGAAAAGCCGTTCTGGTGCCGGACTTCGGTTCGTTCGTGCGACCCTGGAAAGTGTGTTTACGGCAAAACCGTAACGTGGGTTCGAATCCCACCCCATCCGTTGCGGCTCAATGACTTACCGAACCGATGCGATTTCAGGTCGCCGGACGTGGTGTCGGTTCGTGGTGTCGGTTGCTCAGGAAACCGACCGTTTCACGGGCCTGCGCTTCGCGAACAACCCCCGCATCGTGTGGTCGTCCGGGCGCATGTAGACGCCCGTCAGCGTATCCGTGTCCTTCCAACCACCAAGCCGGGCGACGTCGGCAACTGGGGCGTCGCCGTACTTGAACTCGGTCGCCCAATTGCGTCGGAGTGAGTGCCACCCCCTTCCGTGCACATGCGGCAGACCGGCCTCGCGTTCAAGCCGCTTCCACCAACGCAACACCACCCTTCTCGCCTCCTTGTCGGTCACGCCGTCGAGCGACGAGAAGATCAGCGCGTCACCGATCCTGCCCGACTTGCGCTGCGCCGTGATGAGCGCGTTCACGGCGACGTCCGACAGCGGCACCGTGTGGTCGAAGTTCTTCTTGTCGTACGCGTTCCTCGTCGGCGGCTTGCGCCACCTCATCGTCCTCGCCTGCGCGTCGAAATCCGACCAGCGGAGACGGCGATGTTGAACGCCTCGGTGACCGGTTTCGTGGGCCAGAACGAGGAATAGGGCAGCGTCGGCCTCCCCGAGCCGGTCGGCGGCATCAAGAAGTAATTGATACTCGTCGTCCGTGGTGAGCGGCCTGCGCGGCGATTCCTCCGACGGCCTTTTCAGGCCGTGGAAGGGGTCGGCATCAAGCAACCGCCCCCGCGAGCCGTTCGAACCCGTCATCATGCCCCAGTGCAAGACGGCTCGCATGAACGCGAGGTCGAATTGAATCTGACGGTCTCGAACGCCACCGCCGACGCGGTGGTCGTCGTCACGTTCGTCGCGCCGCGCACGACCGCGTGGTCCGGGCGGCGCGAGTTCGCCGCTCCGTCGTTGGTCGATGAACCGGTTCCACTCATCCTCTCCCAGATCGCGCACGGGAGTGTCGGCTCCCCAGCAGCGTTCAAACAACTTCCGCGCAGCCTGATCGTGCTGCTGCTTCCCCTCGCCCTTGGTGGGGGTCACAACCCTCAGGTATTTGTCAAACAGCGAGCCGAGAGTCAGGACGGCGGTGCGGTTCGCGCCGCCGGTCTTTCTCAGCTCGGCCGCTAGGTCCTCAGCAGCCTGCTTCCCTACGCCGAGATCTCGGTGATGGAGCGAGACGCGCTGCCGCGACCCGTCCTCGGCGTAGTATTCAAGAAACAAAATCCCATCACGCGGGTGCGGATACAGGCGAACTCGGTTCGTGCCCTTCTCGCCTGTTATGAAGCTGCGCACCCTGCGTTCCTTCGAGCGTGTCATCGTGCGCCTCCGTGGCGTTCGACAACAGCGCGCGCGACCTGCTCGCGACTGGGAGCACCATGGAGCATCGGCCGCGCCAAGGCAACTCCGCCATTCTGGCTGCCCGGTCGTACCGGCAGGTCGCTCCGGCGAAGTCGCGGTGAGCCCCGACGACCCGCGTTCGGGATTGTGCCGTTACGAATCAACCGACCGAGGTGATCGGTGGAGTAGCCCGACTCGATGGACGCCTGCGCGAGGCTCAGCACCTCGTCGTCCTTGCTCTTCAACAGCGTGCGGACCTCCGTCAACATCGCGTCGATCAGCGTGGCCGCGTTGGCGGCACCGCCCATCTGTGACAGCCAGTCGCGCCGTTCTTCCCATCGGGCGAAGAACTCTTGTTCATTGGTGTTGTACACATGGGAATCTCGATACTGCCCTGCGAGGTAGATGATTCAGGTGACCGAGTTGCCGGTCGAGTGCAACAGCAGCGCGACGTGCGCCGTCATCGAAGTGGTGGGAGATCGAACCGGTAGTCGATCAGTCGGGGCGTACCGGCGAACTTCACCACGTAGCGCGCGGAGCGACCCGAGTCGGCGCACTTCTCGACGTCAGGGCGGCCGAGATGCCATGCATCAGCGAGCCAAGAGTCGGGAAGGCCAGCGGTGTTCAGCGTGAGTACGTGAGCGTGAAGTCGGCCTTGGTCGCCAATTTCGGCTGACGCGAGCCACCACACCTTGCCGCCGCCGAGCTTCTCGATGCGGCGCACCCACCGCTTCGTCTCTTGGAGGGCGAACTCGCCGTCCACATCTTCATCGAATGTGAGCACCCCGAAATGGTCGAACTGCCATCGGGCGAACACGTTTCCCAGTTGGACTGCATACTCTGTTCGGTGGTCGGTTGTCATCCTTGCCTCGTCGTCGCGCGCACTCGACTCCGTCGAGAACGTGTGCGAGCCCTCGAAGATGAAAATGGTCATGGGCGTGCGTTAACTACCGGGCCCTCTGGGGGAGTCGAGCCTGAGAGGTCCCACACGCACGGGATGTCGGCGGTCGTGCCGTTCGGCGCGATCAGCGCGTGCGTCGGACGTCCAACGACGCGGATCGCAGCGGCTCTTGTCGGGAGGCTCTCAGGTCGTGGTCGAACAGGTCGCGTCTGGTGCCCATCGGGCACGGACCGACGGCGCGAGCACGCTCTACGACGGCGTGACGCCCTCTGTGACCATTTGTCGGCTCGCGTTCACGGCGACGCCGCCTCGATACCGCTCAAACCGTTGGAAGATCGGCCGGTCGCGGCGCAGTGCCGCGAGATGAAAAGGCGAGCCGATGTTCCAACGTAGCATTGCCGGTGCGCGCCGTCCAGAGGTTGCTCGCAGGTGCCACGCCGATCCACGCCTGCATGCGCAACCGCGCCCGCCTTGGGCTCCGCGCGGCCGAACGGCCACCTACAGAGCGAGCGTCATCTGCTCCCCCGACGGCTTGCAGATCGCGAGCCCGTCGACGCATGGACGGCCGCTCATGGCGAGCACCCCGCCGTCGAACGTGTGAAGGGCCTCGGCTCCGTATGCCAGTGCGACCGCGATGAAGCTGGCGTCCGGGATCTTGAGACTCCTTCCCCCGTCCTGACGTGCGGCGTCGCGAAGCTGGCCCACCTTCCGAAGGATCGGACCGGCGATGCTGATCATCTGAAACTCCCGGCGCATCATCAGCTCGTTGAGCTTCGTCTTGTCATCGAGCACCTCCGCGATGATGATCTCGCTTGTGATGATGCGCGCCTGCCGCCGATCCACCATGTCCATCACTTCGCGAAGGCCGGATACCTCGTCGGCCGTGCGGTGGATGCCTCCGTTGAAGACGGCGATGAAGGCCGTGGTGTCCCAGCAGAAAACCCTACTCGACATCGCGTAGCCGACGAACGAAGTCCACCTCGTCCAGTCCCCCGGTCAGGTCCGGTCGGCTGCCCCACAAATCGGCGAACGTCGGGAGGTCGCGTTCATCCGGATGCGCCTCGATCCGGTCAACGATGATGCGGGTGGGGAAGCTGCTCGGCTCCGCGTACTCGACCAAGCCGTGCACCGTCGTGTACCGCTTCACGGCATTGCGGACGGATTCGAGGAGCGCGGGTGCGAACACGCACTTCACGCGCGTCGGACCGGCAGGCGGATACAAGTAGAAGAAATGGTCGCCGTGCACGTTCAGAGCATCGACGCTGCCCGAAAACGATCCCACGGCCGCCGACTCCTCGCTTGGCGTCGTGACGGTCACCGCACCCGCTGGGCTCCTCACGACAGAGATCGTCGTGTCTCCGACAACGGCGGCGATGGATCGAACGCCTCGACGCAGCGGAGACATCATGGTCCCGAACGCGTCACGAACGGCCGGTCCGAACGGCGCGAGGTCCGCGAGACCGTCTCGCACGGCGGCCATCCCCTCCGCGAAGCGTTCGACAACCCTCTGGTCGAGGCCGGGGTGGTCCGGAGCGGCGATTGGTTCTAGCGTGAGCGAGGCGCTTCCCACCTCAAGCTCGGTGATTCGGTATTCGATGGTCGCGGTGCGCGCGTTCGTCATCTCGCGCTCAAGCGACCTGAGTGCGGACAATGCCCCCGCGACGAACGTGGCGAAGTCGGAGAAGCGTACCAGCCCGTTGTCGGCGGCGGCTCCCTCCAACTTGAAGGCGATGCTGACGTTGTCGGCTGGTTCCGGCATCACAACAAACTCGGACCGGTAGGCGCGCCTGTCCACGGTGTTCCCACCTTGTGTCTGGGCTCCGGCACGTTGGCGGGGATCGGTACGCGCGAGCGATGTCGGACTTGAGGGACCACCGGCACGTAGGTACTCTTCAAATCCGCCCAAGGGCAGCGGCACGGCCCCCAGCGACTCGACACGACAGCCCGGCACGCGTCATCCCGGCCCACGCCATCTCGACTTCACGAAACGGAGTTGAGTCCCAGAAAAAGAGCGCCGACACGGCGCTCTTCTCTTTTGTGAGGGCCTTAGGCCGACCGATCCAACTTGGCCGCCTTCGAAAGCAGCGTCCGTCCTCGACAAGCCCGAACGTTGATGGGTGGAGGATGAGCTTGCGAGCGTTCCTCGGACTGCACACCGTTAACGTCCAAGTTCCGGCTTTGGGAGGCGCTCGTGAGGGTTCTTGGATCACCTTGCCGACTGCTCGTCACCTTGGCCTCGGTCGTGAACGTCGGTTTGGCGCACGCACAGGCCGTTCGTGGCACCGTCATCGATTCCGCGTCGGGCAGGGGCATCGCGAACGCCCGCGTGGGCGTGAACGGCACGACGCTCCAAACGACTGCCGATTCAGTCGGTCGGTTCATGATCAGGGGCGCGCCGAGTGGGGAACAGGTGCTCGTGATTCACACTCCCTCGCTCGATTCGCTGAGCGCCGGATACTCAGCGACCGTGACCGTAGTGAACGGAGCAGCGGAGGTCGCGGTACGCGTGCCGAACGCGCTGCAAATCGCCGCTACCGCGTGTGGCGACCGGGGATACGGAAACGGCGGCATTGTACTTGGCAGGCTTCGCGAACCCGACGATTCGAGCGCCGCGCTGACCGGAACTGTGAGAGCGGAATGGGCCACGGCAAGCGCCACTGCGCCCAAGTGGATCTCGGCGGTGGCGGATTCGCGCGGGCGTTTCGCGCTCTGCGGTGTGCCG
Source organism: Gemmatimonadaceae bacterium (assembly GCA_036002925.1). Taxonomy (GTDB): domain Bacteria; phylum Gemmatimonadota; class Gemmatimonadetes; order Gemmatimonadales; family Gemmatimonadaceae; genus JAQBQB01. The sequence continues at coordinate 5,089 of DASYSU010000426.1, forward strand.
CTCGACACCGCGTTGACGCTCGCGGCTCTGACGGACGGGGCGAGTGGACAAGCCGACAAGATTCGCGTGGTCTCGAAGGCGAGGTTCGGACGGGTCGAGGTCGTACTGCATCGGGAACGTGCGACCACCGGCACCTTCGCTGGCCTCGTAACCGATTCGACCGGCAAGCCGATCACCAGCGCCGAGGTCACCGTGCCGGACGTCGGCAAGGGGACATCGACCAACGAACAGGGTGCGTTCGTGCTGCGCGACGTTCCAATCGGAAGCCAGCACGTGGTCGTGCGCCATATCGGCTACGGTCCGGTCGAGGCGCAGTTGACGTTCGTGGCGAATCAAACGACGCAGCGTCACATCACGATGACGCGCAGCACGACGCTCGATTCGATGGTCGTCACCGAGAAGTCGGTGGATCACCAGCTCGATGAGTTCGAGGTCAACCGGAAGCTTGGTCTCGGCCACTTTCTCACGCGTGCCGAGTTGGCACCGCAGGAAGGGCGATCAACGAGCGCGGTGTTGACGACGGTGCCGGGGGCAAAGGTCTTCGCGATTGGGCCGTATGCGTGGGTCGGGTCGGGGCGGAAGAACATCACCTCCTTGATGAACGGTGGTGCCTTGAACCTGCATCTGGACCCGTCGGACGTTTTGAAACGTGCGCCGCTCTGGGATTGTTATGCGCTGGTGTACGTTGATGACCATCTCGTCTTTCGCGGACAGAAGTTCCGAGTGGGGGTGGAGGATCAGTGGGAGCCACTCTTCGATATCAATTCCATTCCGGTCGCGAACATCGAGGCCATCGAGTACTACGCGACGGCGGCCCAGACGCCGATGAGGTACGCATCGCTCAATTCGCAGTGCGGGGTGCTCGTCATTCACACGATCCGGTTTCACCCGAAGGACACGACCACTGCCACGGGGAAGCCGCCAGCCCGGTAGACCAGCGTCTTGGTGTCTGTTCCGGTGTCTGTTAGGTCCGGCAGGAACCGGCATCCAGCAGTTGGAGAACCGGCAGGTCGCGCTCGCTGTCAGAGTGAAAAAAGACGGCGCGTCGGTTCTCCTACTTGATTGAAATCGTCTGGAAAGTGTGTTTACGGCAAAACCGTAACGTGGGTTCGAATCCCACCCCATCCGTTGCGGCGCAACGACTTACGAGAGTCGGCGGTTCGGGCGCCGTTAGAATTTACTCGTCGGCTCTGCCTTTAGTCTGCCTGCAGAATCGCCAGCTTGCGCGCGGTTCCTGTCGACAGCCTGCCCCGACGGACGTATGACGTGGGCGGCTGAGCGGCCGATCTTCAAGCGGTTGCGGGTGAGGAGCGCTATGCTCTCAGCGGTGCAACGCGTTCGAACCGCGTCGAATGAACCGCGCTACAGCTGCCGTTCGCCGCTCATCTCTTCGTCGTGAACCGAAACGGCACGGTCACCCACGCCGCAACAGGCTTCGATTCCGGTGCGCGCGTACGGGCGGGCTCGAAGCGAAGGCGCGGCAGGATGTCACGCACGGCGGACGTGAGCAGTTCGTAATCCGATTGCTCCACGACCATGCTCGCGACGTCGACATTCCCGAGCTCGTTCACCATGACTCGGACGACCACCTGTCCTTCGCGGACTCCGGAGCGAAGCAGTGGCTCGGGGAAGCGCGGCGCCGGCGGGCGGCCGATGATGATCGGTGGGGTGACCGCGTCCCCGGCGTCCGCCGACGCCGGAGGTGAGACTTTCTCCCCCGTTGCAGTCCTATCGGTATCGGACGCTCGCGGTCTCTCCGTTGCCAAGCGAGCAAAGGAGTCCATGCTCGGAGTTGCCGAGATGCTCGGAATGGCGATCGTCGGGACATTTACCGGGGACACGTCAACATCCATGCGGGGCAAACGGAGCTGCGATGCAGCGGCCGCCGACGCACGACGCCCCGCCTGCGTAACCGGGGCGCCGGTCGCGGTCCCTGCGCTCCTCGAGCCGAAAGAGGTGCCGCGCGTTGCGCCGGCTACGGTCGATCCGATCATGGTCGACGGAGTCGGAGCGGCGGCGGGGTCGCGCCGCGCGGCGCTGAGCTCCCCGGACGCGTGGTCGCTGCCGTCGCGAGCGCCCGGGCGCAACATCAGCAGGCCGGCCATCGCGACCGAGGCAACCCCAGCGGATGAATACAGGAGCGTTCGCCTCTTGCGCGCCGGCTCGGAGGTGACGGTCGTCTTCGCTTCGAGCTCGGTCACGCGAGACCGCGCGGCCTGCACGCTTGCATGGCCAGGGCCCAGTGCGACTTCACGCGTTGACAGCGCGCGCCGGAGCAGTTTCACCGCTTCGGCGGCGTTGCCGCGTGCCACGCATGCTTCCGCGAGTTGCTCGAGCGTGACGACGGTGACCATGTTATTCGGCTCGAGCACCTTCTCTCGAATCCGCAATGCCTGTCTGTACAACGCTTCCGCCGAGCCTTCATCCCCGAGCTTGCGTTTCACTTGGGCGAGGCCGGCGAGCGCGGTGGCGGCGTCGGCATTCTCCTCGCCCTGCGCCCGTGCGATCGCGAGCAAGCGTTTGAGGGCCTCCTCGGCGCGCGTGTGCTGCGAGCGCTGAATGTGGAGCCGGCTCAATTCGTTCAGCAGCGGGGCGATTCCGCGATGTTCGCGTCCGTAGAGCCTTTCGCCGATAAGGAGCGCTTCCGTGAGGAGCGCATCCGCTTCTGATTCGCCTGCCGCGCCGAACTTCCGCGAGAGTTTTCCAAGCTGGAGGAGGGCGGAAACGAGTTCCGGCCGGAGACTGGAATCGGTCCGCGCCGCGACTATTGCCGAGTGGAGCGCTGCGGCCGCACCGGGTTCGTCCCCCGCGGCGAGTGCTGTGCGCGCTGCATCGAAACGTTGGGTAAACAACGCTTTCGTGTCGGCCATGTGCACACCCCGCCGCAAGGCTCCATCCCCAACGCATCAAGGCCGGGGCGGTGCGAAGACAGCGTCCGCACCATCGAACGGTCAGCGCATCGGCGCGTTGCCTGATACACGATGCCTAGAGAAGGGCCTCATCCGCAATGGTCGCCTCGTCGTGACCACAACCGCGGGTCGCACTATTACGGCTTGTCTGAGCTCAGGGTCACAGGTGGCTCGCTTGGAAAGTGTGTTTACGGCAAAACCGTAACGTGGGTTCGAATCCCACCCCATCCGTCCGTCACGTTGCATCCGCCGATGACCGCTCGTTGGCGACGACGAGGGTTGCATTGCGTTTGAGCCACGGCGCGATACGCGTTTCATAGGCGGATCCTCGAGCGCCGCACGCAGCGCGAGGCCGGAGGTTTCCGGGCGGCCTGTGAACGCGCAAGTTCTAGGACCATGTTGCTCTGGCTCACCTCCCGTGGCATCTCCACGCCGCTCGCCATCGCGATCGTCGCGTTGGGCGTCATCCAACTCACGCTTCAGATTTGGGCGCTCGTCGATCTCATTTGGCGGCCGGCGCCCGCGCAACGCAAGGTGGTCTTTGCCGCGGTGATCGTCCTGGGCGGGCTTGTCGGCGCACTCGCGTATCTCGCCGTAGGGCGGCCGATGTTGGAGGCCGACGGGCACGAAGCGAGCGCGGAAAGTGGCAACGAAGCCGCGAGACAGCGCGCGCTCGACCAGCTCTACGGCCCGGATCAACGGAAATGACCGACGCGCCGGCGATCGAGATCACTCGGCTCGTAAAGCACTTCGGCGACGCGGTGGCACTGGATGGAATCGAGCTGGCAGTGCCGCAAGGATCGGTGTTTGGGTTCCTTGGCCCGAACGGCGCCGGAAAGACGACGGCGCTGCGTATTCTGACTGGGCTGGCGCGGCCGACGGCGGGCGCGGCGCGCATCCTTGGGTCTGATGTGTCGACGGCCGGCAACGACGTTCGTGCTCAGATCGGCTACCTCCCCGACGTGCCCGGGTTCTATCCGTGGATGACGGCGCTCGAGCTGGTGGAGTACACGGGACGACTTTTCGGCATCGAGCGCCGAGCGCTGCGCGGGCGCGCCGAGTCGCTGCTCGAGATGGCGGGCCTCTCCGGCATTCGGACCAAGGTGGGAGGATTGTCCCGAGGAATGAAGCAGCGGTTGGGAATCGCGCAGGCGTTGATCAATGGGCCGAAGGTCCTGCTGCTCGACGAGCCGACGAGCGCCCTCGATCCGATTGGCCGGCGCGACGTGTTGGAGATGATCGCGTCGCTTCGCGGACGAACGACCGTCTTCTTCTCGACGCACATCCTCGCCGATGTGGAGCGAGTGTGCGACATGGTGGCGATTCTCGATCGAGGTCGAGTGGTGGCCAATGCGCCGATCGCCGAGCTCAAACGCCGGGCCGCCGTTGACCGCGTTGTGATCGACGTGGACGGCGATCCGACGATGCTGATTGGCGAAATCGAAAAGCGGTCCTGGGTTCGTTCCATAGAACGGATGGGGGAGCAAATCCAGCTCGGCGTGACGGATCTCAAGTCGGCGCAGCGCGAGCTGCCGGCCGCGATCGCGGCGGCGGGGCTCGGGCTCAAGCGACTCGAGGGGGCCGAGAAGAGTCTCGAGGACATGTTCGTCGAGCTGGTGAGGCACGCGCAGCAATGAGCGGCTTCTCGACGTTCCTCGCGAAGGAGTTCACCGAGATCCGGAAGACGTGGCGCATCTTCGTGGTCCCGGGGATGCTGCTGTTTTTCGCTATCACGAGCCCGATCATCGCCGACGTCACGCCGGCGCTCATGGCGTCGATCGCGAAGTCGCAGCCGGGCGTCGTGGTGAAGATGCCTCCGCCGACGTGGCGCGACTCGTACGCTCAGTTTCTCAAGAGTCTGAGCCAGATGGTGCTGATCGCTGTGGTGATCACCGGAGCGGGCGCGGTCTCGGGGGAGCGTAGCTCGGGCACGGCGGTTCTCACGCTGACCAAGCCGGTCTCGCGCCGCTCATTCATTCTGGCGAAGATTGTCTCGCAAGCCGGGCTGCTCATCGGTGCCACGGTGGTGAGCACCGCGGTGTGTGTGGTGCTGACTGTCGTGATCTTCGGGCCTTCACCAGTCGGGCCGTTGATGGCGTCGGTGTCGATCTGGGCCATTGATGCGCTGCTGATGATCGTGGTCATGACACTCTTTTCGGCCGCGTTCGCGGCACGCGGGGCGTCCGCTGGGGCGGGGCTGGGGTTCTTCTTCCTCACCTTGTTGATCTCGATCTGGCCGCCGGCGAACCGATACACGTTCGTGGGGCTGATGTCGGCGAGCGGGAAGGCGCTCATGCAGCAGCCGACGGGTGTACTCTGGCCAGTGGCGACGGCGTTGGGCGCGGGTGTCCTGTGCGCGTGGGGAGCGGTGTGGGTATTCGAGAAACAGGAGCTATAGCGTCTGGTTTGCCCCGTCGTCGGGGATGTGGGAGCTCGCCGGCGCGGCGCGCATCGAGCCGTCGATCACGTTGCGCGCCGATTAGTGGCGTGAACAGCTCGTCGACTCTCTAGTGGCTCTCATACCCGCAGCACGAGCCACGCGGCGTGCTTGCGGCGGTGCTCAACGAGTCGAACGTGGCGTGAGGACTGATTACGGGGTCTAAGCTGTTGAATGCTTACTCGAGCCCGGTGGTCACGATGAAAGCAAAGCTTCTTCTTGTCCTGACGGTCGCGAACTTGGCCCTATTGGTGTTCTCGCTGGCCCAGACTCGCGTTGCCGCCGCCGCGAGCGCTCAAGCACCCGTCCTTCGAGGGCGCGCCCTCGAAATTGTCGATGAACAGGGCCGTGTTCGGTCGACCCTGACCGTCATCCCGGCGGACCCCAGGACAGGCTACCCTGAGACGGTGTTGTTACGTCTCATCGACTCAAAGGGGGCGCCAAACGTCAAGATCGCCGCCACCGAGGATGGGTCAGCGTTGGGCCTCGGCGGAGAGTCGGACCCCACCGGGATCTCGATGTTGGCTCGGGGAACGACCACGTCCATCAAGCTCTCCAACAAGGATGGGCGCGAGCAGACGTACAAACCGTGATGTCGCGGCACCACCATTGAGAACGGTCGTACGAGAGGTCGACGGGGGTCTGTTGCCTTCGTTCGAGGAGGCTGATCGTCAAGCTGGGATGGACCTCCTCCCGCGGCTTCGTTCACGCTGTGCCGTCCGCACCCGATCCATCACCGTCCGCTCCTCCCAATCGCCCAGCACCGGCACCGGACGCCTGGCTCGCGGATGGTCGGCCTCGCTCGAGTGGAACCGCGGCCCGATTCGGACCCAGGAGTTCCAACGGTAGTGGGAACACGATCGTCGTGTTTTGCTCGGTACCGATCTCGATGAGCGTTTGCAGATAGCGCAACGTCACGGAGATTGGCTCGCGGTTCAGCACGGCCGCGGCCTCGGCCAGTTTCGTCGCCGCTTGAAACTCTCCCTGCGCGGCGATGACCTTGGCTCGGCGAGTACGCTCGGCCTCCGCCTGCGCCGCGATGGCGCGCTGCATCTCCTGCGGCAATTCCACCTGCTTGACCTGGACCTGCGTCACCTTGATGCCCCACACCTCGGTCTGTTCGTCGAGGGTCACTTGCAGTCGCGCATTCAGCTTGGCGCGCTCCGCGAGAAGGTCGTCCAACTCCACTTCGCCGAGTACCGAGCGTAGTCCGGTCTGCGCCGCCTGCTCCACGGCATACCGATAGTTCTCGACGGCGATGATTGCCTTGTTCGGATCCGTGACGAGAAAGTAGACGACCGCGTTCACTCTGAGCGAGACGTTGTCGCGCGTGATGACGTCCTGTGTGGGCACGTCCCAGGTGACGATGCGGAGCGAGATCTTCACGAGCTTGTCGACCGGCCAGAAGATGAACACGAACCCCGGACCCCTCTCCTCCTTCATCGCCCGGCCAAGTCGAAACACGACACCGCGCTCGTATTGCCGCAAGATGTTGATACACCGCGATAAGAGAATGAGAACGACGATGACGCCGAACGCGAGCGCGGCGATCGTCGTGAGCGATTGACTTGTGGTCATCGGAACCTCGTCATCAAGCGGGGGCAGCCCGGCCTTCGTCGGGTCCCTATTCGCGACGCCGGCGCGGTCCGGGCCGGCTCCCAGTTTCAAACGCATAGGCCGGTCCCTGACGACGACCGCACCGCGACAGGCGAGTCGCGTTTGACATGTGCGAGCTCGTCGAGCGGCTGATGGGCTCGCCTCGTTTCATGTGTGTGCGTACCGTTGGTCGACCATTGCCTCGTCGGCCCTTCACGCGGAGCGCGCCCATGTCAGTCGCCAAGATCACCGAGATCCAAGCATCCTCAACGAAGAGTTTTGATGACGCCCTTCGGGCCGGCATCGAGAGGGCCAGCGAGACGCTGCGCAACATCAGCGGTGCCTGGGTGAAGAGCCAGAACGTGGTCATCGAGAAGGGAAGGATTTCGGAGTATCGCGTGTTGCTCAAGGTCTCGTTCGTGTTGCAGGACAAGTGACCGGTCCGGCGGATGGGCGCGGCGGGCGGCGGGTCGCCGCCACGCTCGTCTGTTCGTCCGAGCGTCCGGCCACGACGTTTTGCGCTCCCGGTGTGCGCCGCGTTCGCGGTATTTCCGGTGGCCGGAGACGGTCACCGCTTTCGTGATCGTTCGGCATCGGTAAAACGCAGCGTCAGTACTACTTTGCTTGCCCTTCGTATCTCTTGCCCTTCGTATCTATAGATTGTGCCAACGCGGCGAGTCGGGCACCAAAGAAACCGGTTGATGAACGAAGAGTGACGTGCCATACTACGGAAACTTCCGTAGTGTTCCCAGCGGTCCGGTCTCCTTCCTTTCCTAGGGCTCCCCGTGCGTTTGCCTTTTAGCCTGCTGCCATTTGTATCAGCGTGCTGCCTGACGCTCGGCGTCCCCGCCCTCGTCGCCGCGCAAACCCGACCGCACACGATTCAGGGGCGCATCACGAGCGACAGCGGCGGGAAGCCGATCCCCGCCGCGGACGTCATCGTCACCGTAGCGCCCACGGCCGAGACGATCACGGCGAAGACGGATAGCGCCGGCGCCTATCGGGTGGCGATCGCCAACGCCACCGGAGAATACATCCTCAACGTGTCGGCACTCGGGTTTCGCCCCTTCCGCCAGCGCGTGACCATCGCGCCCGGAGATTCCGTCGCCGTGGTGAACGCGCACCTCGCCCCCAACGTGCAGCAGGTGGCGGGCGTCCGGGTGCAGGCGACGCGGCCGCGGCCGCAGCGCACGGCCGGCGTGGACAACGGGTTTGGCGGCGACCCGTCGAGCAAGACGTTCGATGGGGTGACGAATGCGCTTCCGCCGGAGCTTCAGGGAAATTTCGACGCCATGGCGGCCATGACCCCGGGCTACACCGGCCTGTCGGGCGGGGGGTTTTCGGCGTTCGGGTTGAGCGCCGACGCGAACATGAAAACGGTGAACGGTATGTCGTTCTCCGGCGACGCGGTGCCCCGCGATCTCAACACGACGACGCGCTTCGTGGCTTCACCCTGGGATCCGACGCGTGGAGGGTTCAGCGGTGCGTTGGCGCAGACGACGATCAACCGCGGTTCGAACATTCTCCAGAGCCGCGCGCGTGTCACGCTCGACGCGCCGTCGCTTCAGTTCGACGACCCCATCGCGGAGCGCTTCGGCCAGCGGTACACCAATCTGCAGCTCGGCGGCAGCCGCAGTGCCGCGCTGTCGCTCGATCGCTTCTTCTACAACGCCGGCTACTCGGCGTCGCTCAACCGGGCGCCGGTCTCGTCGCTGCTCGATCTGGATTCCGACGCGCTGCTTCACGCCGGCATCTCCCCCGACTCGGCCGCGCGTCTGACGCAGATTCTCGCCGGGACCCACGTGCCGCTCACCCGCGCCGGCATTCCCGACGAGCGGACCACGTTCAGCGGCAATTTCGGCGAGCGCATCGACTTTGCGCGGCCAAATCCTCCGCCCGGGCAGACGCCGCTGCCGCAATGGAGCGTCGTCATGCTCGGGAACTACGCCGAGACCCGGGCGTCGAACCTCGGACCGACGGCCCTGCCGGCGACGACCGGCAAGGTGCAGCAGGGCGGCGCCCAGGTGCAGGGTCTCTACTCGCGCTACTTCGGCAGGTTCGGCGACTACGTGAGCGAGACGATGGCCGGCGTTTCGTTCAACGAGCAGAAGGGGACGCCGTATCTCACGTTGCCGAGCGGCAACGTGCTCATCGCGTCGGCGCTCGCCGCCGGCGGGCCGACCATCGGCTCGCTCAACTTTGGCGGCAACAGCGGATTCGCTCGCGACAATCGCGTGGTTGCGCTCGAGGCGAACAATCAGACGACGTTCTTGATCAACGACCATCCGTCGTTGCCGACGACGCTGTACTTCCAGTCGCGGTACGAGCACTTCGACCAATCACTCAGCGCCAACCGGCTCGGATCGTTCAGCTACACGTCGTTGGCCGACCTCGCGGCCAATCAACCGAGCGGCTTTGCGCGAACGCTCAACACGCCCGACCGAGCGGGCGGGGAATGGATCGGCGCCGCCGCGATCGGCGCCAACTATGTCACGCAGCCGTTCGTGCTGACGGGCGGCGTTCGCGCCGACGCGAATGCGTTCGTCGGCGTGCCCGCGTTCAATCCGGCGATCGAGAAGACGTTCGGCATCCGCAACGACCAGGCGCCGAACTCTGTCGCGTTGAGCCCGCGGGTCGGCTTCAGCTGGTACTACAAGACCCACGCGCCGCAGAACTCTCTCACGCTGTCGCCCTGGTCGCTCATCGGCCGCGGCGGACCGACCATTCGTGGCGGTGTCGGCGAGTTTCGCAATTTCTTGCGAAGCAATCTTCTGTCCGATGCCATCGGCTCGACCGGCCTGCCGGGCAGCACCGAGCAGCTCGTCTGCACCGGACCCGCCGCGCCGATTCCCGACTGGCAAGCCTATCTGAGTGATCCATCGGCCATTCCGTCGGCGTGCGCGGGCGGCTCGCCGAACTTCGCCGACACGGCGCGGACCGCCGTTCTCGTGGATCCGTCGTTCACTCCGATGCGCTCGTGGCGCGGCACGCTCGGATGGACCAACACGGTCCTCGGCAACTATGTCGCGATCGACGGCACGTATTCGCTGAATCTGAATCAGCCGGGCGCGGTCGATCTCAACTTCGCCGGGACGCCGAAGTTGACGCTGCCGAGTGAAGGGAACCGACCCGTGTTCGTGTCGGCGGCGAGCATCGTACCCTCCACCGGTGTAGCGTCCGCCGTCGAATCGCGCCGCTCGGCGGAATTCAGCCGAGTGAGCGACCGGGTGTCCGATCTCAAGGGGGATACGCGACAGATCGTGGCGTATGTCATTCCCAACATTCCCTTTCGCTTTGGCCTCGTCACGCTCGGTTATACGTGGTCGGACGCGCGGTCACAGGTCCGCGGGTTCGACCAGAGCACGGCGACGGACCCGCGGGCCATCGAGTGGGCGACGGTCGCCACGCAGCCGCGCCATCAGCTCGTCGTCCAGGCGGCGCGGCCGCTCTATCGGTTCTTCTACGTCTCGACGGCGATGAAGATCTCGTCGGGCCTCCGATACACTCCCGTCGTGGCCGGTGACGTGAACGGGGACGGCTGGTTCAACGACCGCGCGTTCATCTTCAATCCGGCGACGAGCAGCGATACGGGGGTCGCGCACGGATTGCGCGATCTGCTGGCCTCCGGCTCGAAGTCGGCGCGCGACTGTCTCAACGCGCAGATGGGTGCACTCGCCGGGCGAAACAGCTGCGTCGGTCCGTGGAGCGCGACGATGAACGCCAGCATTTTCGCACAGAACATTCCGAAGACCGACAACCGCCTCAATGTCACGCTCAATCTCGCCAACCCGCTCGGCGGGCTCGACCAGCTGCTCCACGGCAGCGATCATCTGCATGGCTGGGGAATGACGCCGTTCCCAGACGGCACGCTTTATCAGATACGCGGCTTCGATCCGGCGGCGCAGCGGTACGTCTATCAGGTGAACCCGCGCTTCGGCAACACCAATCCCGCACTCACGACATTCCGCACGCCGTTCCGTCTCACCCTCGACGTGCGGTATGACTACGGGCCGAACCGCCAGGAGCAGGCGGTCGTGCTCGCGCTCCGAGAGCAGCCCCGGCTCGAGGGAACGCGCGCTCCGCGTGACACCATTCAGCGCCGGTACGTCTGCGGCGGCGCGTCGGGGACGAACGGCTACTCGGACATCTACCGTTTCCTGCTGCGACTCTCGGACTCGCTGGCGCTGTCGCGCGACCAGGTCGAGAAGGTTCAGTCGCGCCAGCGCTACATGCGGGCCAAGGCTGACAGCGTGTACGGCGCGCTGGCGGACTATCTGCAGCCGTTGCCGCTGGACTTCGATACGAAGTCCGCCGCCAAGCACGTCACCGACACCGACACCGACATGTGGAAGCTGATCTACGGCGAATCGGCGTTCCTGAAAGAGCTGCTCACGCCCGGACAGATTCGGCTGTTGCCGGCGCCGATCCTGAACATGGTCACGACGACGTCGCCAAACTTCAATGCGAGGTTCTTCTTCGGGCCTTCGTGTTGACGCGCCCGGCTTGGCGC
>DASYSU010000427.1:0-3565 GCA_036002925.1 Gemmatimonadaceae bacterium
GGCGAATGATTCGGCGCACCGCCTGCCGCTCGGTCGCCGTGACAAGGCCGAACCAGGCGATGGGCAAATAGGCGGCGGCGCACGCGAAGAGATACGCCACCCTCGCGACGGTACCGGGAAGCAGCGCGCCCCCGAGGAGCGTCATTCCCATGACGAGCCAGGCCGTCGCCGGCGCGTGCAATGAACTCCGATTCGTCCCGAGGCGCTGCCGCGCCATGATCCACAGCGCGAGGGTATCGACCGAGACGCGAAGCGTCCACGCCATCGCCACGCCGGCGAGTCCGAACCGTGTCGCTAGAATCCAAATCGCGACGACATACAACGGTAGCTCGACCAGATTCAGCTTCCCGGTGAGATCCGCGCGTCCAACGCCCTGCAGAACCGCAAAGCCGACGAACCCCACACTGTTGATGAGTGCGCCGACCGCCAGCCATTGAAGCACCGCGGCGCCGGCGTGTGAGAACTCCGCGCCGACCCATACGCGCAGGATCTCCGACGCGAGCGTCACCAACACCAGGCTCACGGGGAAGATGACGAGCACGACCGCCCGCACGCCTTTATCGAAAAGCTGCGCGGTTCGCGCGCGATCACGTGCGAACGACTCTGCGAACGCCGGGAACAACACGCCCATCAGCGCCGACGGAAAGAGCAGCAGCTTCATGACCGCCTCGAATGGCGTCACGTAGTACGCGACCGCCGCCACCGGCAACAATGCGCCAATGAAGAACCGATCGAAGTAGGTCATGAGCGGGCTGACGATGTTGCTCAGCGACATCCATCCTCCCACACGTAGCAGCGGCCAGATCACGTGTCGCCGAATCGCGATACCATGGCGCAAGAACGCGTAGCGCTTCACGCAGAAGGCGAAGTGCGCCGCCCACGTGACGACGCGCCCCGCGACAAGCGCGGCGACGATGACATCGAGCCGATTGGTGAACGGCAGGACGATGAGCGGTCCGGCGTACGAAAGAATCGCGAGAGGTATCCGGAGCGCCGTCGCAAGTCCGAAGTGTTGGTGTGCTTCGATGATCCCGCGAAGTCCCGCGGTGGAGACGACGATGGGAAGGGCCAACGCGAGCAGATAGAACGATCGCGCGCTCTCGGCCTGGAGCGTCGGAGGAATCTTGAGCAGATCGGTCACCAGCCACGGTGTCGCGGCCGCAAGCGCCACCGCCCCGAGCGCGCCGAGAAGAAACATCAGCGCGAGTGCGGTCCAGCCGAGCGCGACCAGCTCGTCCTCGCGGCTCGATCCAAGTCGAGTCGCGACAGCATGCGTGAGCGCGCGTCCCAAGCCGAGATCGACGAGGCTGAAGTATCCGATCGTCGCCCACGCCAGCGTCAAGACTCCGAATCGATCGGCCCCGAGCCCTCGAATCAGCCAGGGGATCGCGACGAGCGCGGCCACAAGCGGCACCGCTTGGCCGGCGAGATTCAGCGCCGTGTTCCGGGCGAGCACTTTCGAGTCGGTCACGACGTCATACTGCGGCCAGGGTCGCCCGTGCGTCCCGCCGAGACCGCGCTAAAGAAATCTTGATACGCGGTCATGACCGGTCGAGCGCGCCGCCACTGGCGGCGTACGAGCTTAGGGATGAGACATCTTGAAATCGACCACGCCACGGCCACCGGGAGTCGGTTCGGCGCGAACTTGTGAATCAGCAACAGCGCGCTCCGCACCGTGTGATAGTCCCGGCGGTCGCTGTGGCGCGGGGCCCACGATCCTTCTCCCTTATGCCATACGCGCGCCCGTGGAGCGTAGCCGAGGTGTATTCCGGCCTGGCGCATCCGAAGGCACCAATCGACCTCTTCCGAATACATGAAATAGCGTTCATCGAGAAGACCGACGTCTCGCAAGACGTCGAGCTTGACCAGCATGCAGGCGCCTGAGATGAAGTCCAAGCGCGGCGCCGACGAGCGCGTAGTGCTCGCGACACGGTCCACCGTAGTGAATCCGCTCCATCGCGAGAGTCGCCCGCCGCCGGCCACTTGAATGCGCTCGGGCTGGTCGTACCAGAAGACGGTCGCACCGACCGCCCCGAGACCTGAATCGTCGCTCAAGCGAGCGACCATCTCACGCAGCGAGCTCGACTCGACAACCGTGTCGTTATTGAGGATCCATACGAGACCCTGATCCCCGCGTGCCTGCAGATATCGCATCCCGACATTGTTGCCGCCGGTGAAGCCCAGGTTCTCGCTGAGACGCACGAGCACGAGCCGTGCATCGGGATCGGGCGACCAGCCGCGTTCCGCTTGTGCCCGCTCACACAGCACATACGGAATCGGCTTGGTGAGCGGTGTGTCGCGGAGAGCTGGCGCGGCGACGTGCGAAGGTGTCGCCGGCTGCGCTCCCTCCGCCCACGCTTGGATCCGCTCGACGGAGCCGTCGGTCGAACCGTTGTCGCAGACGACGACTCGAAAATCCGGATAGTCGAGGCGAAAGACGCTCTCGAGACACTCGAGCGTGTCGCGCCAGCCGTTGTAGTTGACGAGCAGGACGTGTACGCGTGGTTGACCGTTCATTGAATCCTAAAGCCCGGAACAGCCTCGGCCGCAAAGGAAATACCGCTCATCATGCCCCGCTCGCACCGCGCCATCACCGCATTGCTCATTGCCGCCGCTGTTCCTATTCGCGCGCAAGACAGCGCAACGACCTCGACTTCGAAAACGACGCGCACCGTTCTGCTCGGCAGTCCAGAAGAGGACCGGCTCCGCATCGAACAACTACTCGGCCACCGCAAACTGTCCGGCAGTCTCATCCGCTCCGCCTCGGCATCGAATGTTTTTGGTGATTCATCGACCGTCGGATTTCACTGGTCGATCATCAACCCCGTCATCGACGCGACATGGAACTCGCAAATTCCGTTTTCCATAGATGACGGCAGCCTGTGGGCAGGTCGCGGCATCAATTCCCTGGTGACCGCGGGAGTTCGGGCAAACCTTGGACCGTTGCGCGTTCAGGTTGCGCCGGAGTTCATGTATTCCGAGAACCAGGCGTTCCCGTTGCCGCCATCCCGCATCGCCGGACGCAGCGACTTCGCGGCCCCGTACCACAGTGGTCCTGTGTCGATCGACCTGCCGGTGCGATTCGGCTCGGACCACTTCACTGTTTTCGATCTCGGACAATCCGCCGTCTGGGCGTCGCTCCAGATGATCGACGTCGGCGTCGCGACGGAGAACCAATGGTGGGGACCGGGAATTCAAAACGCGCTGGTCATGAGCAACAATGCGCCCGGCATCCCGCACGCGTTCGTGCGCACGAATCGTCCGCTATCCGCCGGGTTCGGAGACTTCGAGGCGAAGTTGATCGCCGGCGCACTCACGGAATCACTGTATTTTGACAGCGATTCGAGTAATGATCGCCGCTCGATCAGCGGAGTCGTCGCGACGTTCACACCGCGTATCGAGCCGAATTTCTCCGTCGGGTTTGCGCGGACGGTCTACAGTCCCGCGCCACAATCGCAAGACGTCGCAAGCCAGTCCCTCGATGCATTGTTCCGCGGCAGTACGATGCGGCCCGACTCCACACACACCGGGGCCAGCACATTCGATCAGCTGTTTTCGTTGTTCG
>DASYSU010000428.1:0-24068 GCA_036002925.1 Gemmatimonadaceae bacterium
GTGACATCGAGGCCGCCGAAGAATCTGCTCTCCACGAGCGTGGCTTGCCGAGGCTGGATTCGCGCAAGGTCGGTCAGTGCTTCGTCGAGCGCAAGTAAGTCGTCGGCGCCGCTGTCCGGAGTGCCCAGTGATTCGTCGAACGTGACGATCGCCGCGCCGCCGCCGCGCTTCTCGGCGCGCCGGCGCCGCGCCGCTTCAATGAGAACCTGGCGCATCGCCCGCGCGGCGATCCGCTTGAAGTGCACTCGCGACGTGCGCGCCACCCACGGCGAATCGGCCAACTTGAGCCACGCTTCGTTGACGAGCGCCGTTGGGCTCAACGTGGCACTCGGATCGTTACGACGTACGCTGGCCGCGAGCCGCCGCAACTCCTCATACGCGGCGCTGAACACGTCGTTGAGCGCCTGGACGTCGTCGAATTGTGCGGCGAATTCGCCAAGATCCAGGCCGTGTGACAACGCAATCTCCAGCGGCGTGACGGTTTTTGCGGCGGGCGCGCGTAAGGAAGATCGAGAAGGCCCACGCGCGCGCGTAAAGCCTATCACTTGCGACAGGGAGTTAGCAAATGCTGGCTTGCCCAAACAAATTCAACCGCGGCCGCCTCTGGTCCCTGCCGCGAATTGTATTTATTATCGGGCGGCCTGGCTCACCACCCACCCTCGTTGCGCCTCGCTTGCAGTATTGCCCTGCCTTGGCACGAGCAGTCTGAACGCCCCCCTTCCTTCCCCTCGCCAGGAGAATCACGATGCATCGTTTGCTGAGTGGTAACGTCTCAAAGGCCGTGGTCGCAATCGCGTGTCTCGTCGTAACCGCGCAATCAGCTGTTGCGCAGGCGAAGAAGGCTGCCGCCTCCGCTCCCGCGTTTGGCATGGGATACACCGACATAGGGCCAACCATCGGGTTAGGTGGTCTCAACGGCGCAAGCGCGGCGTTCGGCGGACGTTTCGAGCACGCGATCAAGCCGTTACCTGACATGGGAAATGGCATGCTCGGAATTCAGGTCGCCGCCGAGTACTACTCGTGGTCTGCTGGAGGGTCTGGCCCCGGCTATACGTACAGCTCGAGCATCAAGTACATCCCGATTGGCGCGACGGCCAACTACCATTTTAGAATCGAGGACCAGCCGAAGTTCGACCCGTTCGTTGGCCTCGGACTCGGCTACAACCTCGTCTCCTGCAGCTACTCGAGCTCTTTTGGTGGTGCGTTCACTGGCAACTGCGGTTACAGCAGCGGCATCTATCTCATCGCGCGTGCCGGGGGCCGGTACTTCTTCAGTCCGAACATGGCCGCTTATGCCGACGTGGGTGCCGGCGGCGGTGTGTTGAACCTCGGACTCATGTTCAAGATCATGTAACTGTTCAGAGCGTCCGGCGTTGGGGAGCGGCGTCAACCGAATTCCAGTTTTGGAATCCCATCGGCCGCTCTTCCGCCGCTCGCCGCAGCGTGAGATTGCCAACGGGACGTCCACGCGCTATGTTCAAGGAGCGACGCACGCGAACGCGTGGACACGTTCCGGATGACCAGGGGCCTGCCGACTAGCGAGCGGGCCCCCTTTTTATTCTGTCGTCAGAGGATGCATGGTACAAGTTCAGCTCAGCGACACCGATCGCATCGAGTGGGCGCTCAAGACGTTCAAGAAGCAGGTTCAGAAGTCCGGGATCCTCCGGGAGCTTCGCCGCCGACGGCATCACGTCAAGCCGAGTGAGGCTCGTCAGCTCAAGGCCAAGGCGGCCCGCCGCCGCAAGGTTCAACGGCAGCCGTACTGAACTGTAGCGCACACGTCCGAAACGCTTCTCGATCTGAAATGAAGGCCATCTCGTCTAGAGATGGCCTTCGTCATTTCCGATGCGAGCAGATGGCCTTACGGCGCGCGACTCGCCGCCGAGAGCAAGTTGACAAGCAGCCGCGCCGCGCCGGGGTGCGCCCCCGACAGTTGTTCGTCGAACGACAACCCCGTGTAGATGAAGACGCCTTTGCCGACGCGTGCGGAAAGGATCGCGAAGTCGGTCGGCTGATCACCGTCGTCGTTCATCTCGACCACGCGGCGGTAGCGTGCATCGACCGAAGCCGGGAGCTCGCGCGCGCGCGTGCCAATCCAATCATCGAAGTCGGACGACGTAATCCGATTCGGCCAGTCGAGCGCCGATGGTCGCGGAAACGGTATGTGAACGGGAGTCCGCGGATCAAGCACGGTGATTGGCTTCGCTGCGAACGAGACTGGATAGGGAAGTACGCCCGGTTCGAGCAGCTCGCCGCCACCAGCGAGAACGACCACCGTTCCGCCGCGCTCGGCGAATCGTCGCACCGCTGCCGCGTTGGCCAACAACGCCTCGACCTCAGCGTACGCGCGTGGCGCAATCAAGATCGTCGTGTAGAACGACAGATCAGCGATCCCCAGCGTAGAGGCGTCGATCGTGTACGCCTGAATGCCGAGCTCCACGATCCGCGATTCGAGCTCCACGTCGCGAGTGCTTCGCACGATCGCAACGCGGAACTTCGACGGCAGACGCAGATCGACCGCTTGAACGCTATCCGTGGAGGTGCGCGGATACCGCTGCGTGGGAATGTGAGGATACTCGAATGAGATCAGACCCGTGGTAACCGTCACCGCGTTGCGATTCACGCGCACCGGGCTGTTCCCGACGACGTTGACGCCCGGCCTGCGATTCGCCACGACGCGGCCGGTTCGTTCCGCGACCGACACGCTGATTGGAAATTCTCCGATCGGCCAACGACCTCGAACGCGAAAGAAGATCGTGCGTCCGCCGAACGCCGGCAGCGCGATTGAGCGCGTGGCCGAATCGGTTCGGAGTCCGGGGAGAAGATCCATTGTCACGCTGACCGTGTCGGCGTAGCTGAGTGACGAGCCCACCCACACCCTGTACAGGCGCTCGAATGAAACGCCCGCGGCGGCGTATTCCTTCCCGCGCTCGAGCAAGACGGAGATCCGCGGAACTCCGGCGACCGGATGCCGCTCGTCGCCGCGCAGGTTCGTTTCGCGTCGTGCGACCACTGGGCCAACCCTCGTCGCGACGTCGGTGTTGCCGACGCGAAGACTCACCACAGCGCTCGTGGACAGAATGCGATCTTCGCCGGCGATGAGCTGCTCGTTGACGGTGCCGTTGTGGGGAAGCTGAAGGCCGTAGATCCACGTGCCCGACACCACGCCGGTCCGAAGCCACCATGGATAGCTCACGGCCGCCATTTTAATGACGCCGGTCCGTCGATCGACGCTATCCGGCGCGATAGTCACGGCGTCCGGGGCCTCGAATCCAATACTGCCCGTTCCCTCGACGGAGACGCGTTTTACTAGGACGGGAGACCGGCCGCCATTGTACACCACCGCTGTAACGCCGACGCTGTCGCCCGTGGCGACAGTCTCGCGATCGGCCGTCACGTCGATCACGATACCGTGCGCGTCGAGCAGCGCGCGCGACGCACGATCCCGCACAGTTGTGAGCGACATGGCGAAGTCACCCATTCCGCCGCTGCAATTGAGCGCGGCCGGTTCACTGCAACCGAGCCCGCTGCGGGCGCGTGTTGCCAAGCCCACGATGCGCCCGAGCAACACGCTCACGCTGTCCGCGGGATTCCGAGCCGGATCCGCAGTCAGCGTACGAATTGTCGCTACCATCGAATCGAACGCCACACGGGCCGAATCCGTGAGCGGCAGTCCGGCGAACCGCGTCCACCCGCTGTCGGCTCCGCCGAACAGCGAAGAAGTCCCCGACTCCCGTTGCGCCGACCCGAGGTGCACCGAGTCGCGCCGAAGAAAGCGATACACGGCGCCGATCCGCGGCGCCGCCAGAACTGGTTGGCTTCGTTGCAGGGTTCGAATCTCGGAGCCGATCTCAGCGTACGAACGTCCACGCTCTCGATCGAGCTCGCCGACGTTGATGCGCAGCGCCCCGGTGGTCGAGCTGTCGACCGGTTGGTACAGCGATCCCACGCTCCACGCGCCCAACTGCGACGATCGCGCCGCGGGAAATCGCAGCGTATCGCCGGCGAGCATGAACGCTTCGCGCGCGAGTCGACCCGCGACCTGATGCTGACCGTCTCGATCTGTACTGTCGCCGGCAAACAACGAGATCACGACGTGCGGTCGGAATGCACGCAGCACGGTGACGATGTCTTCCAACAATGAATCGCGCGGCCAAGCGGCGTACACGACGGAGTCGTTCTTGGCTCGCCCGAAATCGTAGGCTCGAGTGAAATACTGGTGCGCTCCGTCGCGCTTGCGTTCGGCCAACAGCTCGGCGGTGCGAACCATTCCGAGAAGAGCCTCGCGCTCTCGACCCGGCAAGTTCACACCGTTCTCACCGCGCGTGAGCGAAAGATACGCCGTCTCGACATGCCGTCCGAGCGACAGCCATGCAATGAGCGCGTTATCCTCGTCGTCGGGATGCGCTCCGATGATGAGTACGCGCGCCGTCGTACCGACGGCGGCGAACTCCTCGCGCCAAGGGACACGCCCGGGAGCGGTTTGCGCGTCGGCGTTGCCGGCTGAGAACGCGGCGGCGGCACACGCGCTCGCGAGACACATCATGAAACGCTTCATACTACTATGATCGTAGTACATCCGAGCTCTCGCGGCAAGGCCAAGCTTGTTCGCTGGTCAAGCGAAGCGGCGCTATTGCGCCGCCTTCGCCACAGGAGCGTGACGCCGGCGAAATCGGGCCGCGTAACGGACATGCAATGCGGCAGAAATGAGCGAAACGCCTGCCCCAAGCGCCAGATCAGGAACGAGTCTCACGCCGAGCAGCGCGCCCACGTCACTCGACAGCGCGCCGGCAAGCGCCGAGTTCAACGCAGCGACGACAGACGACGTCGTCGTCAAGCTGCTGCCCAAATTGCGGAGGTGTTGCGGCGAACCGTGCGCGAGGGATAACCGGTCGGGCGCCGGCTCGTGATCCGTCACAAAGAACGGTTCAAGGTCCGGGACGATCTCGAGGTAGGCGTGCCGCAAAAGATTCATTCCCGCGACCCACCGAGCATCCTCGTAATTGATCTCCACGCATCGAACGAATGTTGCGAGGCCGACGAACAGGCAGACTGCGAATAACACCAGGGCGAACAACAACGTCTCCCCGCCGAACCGCATTGCCTGGGCGAGCAGGGCCAAGGCGACGAGAGTCCCTGAGAGTATCGCCACGAACGTCGTAGCCCGGCCGAACATCTCTTGGTAGCCGAGTGCGCGACTGGACAGGAGACTCCAGTGCTCGGTCGTCAGAATGTCGAGGGTTCGCGGATCATCGAGTCCCGTCCTGCGCCGCTCGCTGTTCGGCGATCCGCTCGCGCTCGGCGATGCCGTTCCTTGTGAATCGCGATCCGCCTCATCGTCGGCCATTCGTCGTCTCCGGCACGTTGCCCGTCGGTGGGCTGCAGCGCGACAACGGTCGGAGTCGGCGAAGGCGAGGGAAGCGCAGCGACTTTGCTCTTACTTCCCTCGCGTTTGCCCGAAGATCAGCTGATTCCCGCTGATCGATTGATGCAGGAACCGTTGGCCTTCAAGAACAACGGATTGTTCGACTCTTCCGACGGGATCGGGAGATTTACGTCGGTTCCGAAGTTGGTGCCAGCCTTCGACGTGTTATCGGGCTCGTACGGTCCTTTCGGGAAGACTGCGTCCTCGCTCCGATTGTACTGCCAGATCAAGCGTCGCATGTCGCCAAGCCGGTGCGACGTAAGGAATAGATCGATCGCCCGTTCCTGGAACAGCAAATTCTGCTGGCCCGCTGCCGTTGTCGGAATAGCGCTCTGAGCGATCGGTGACGGCGACGGACGCGGTGGGCTGGTCGGAGCGCCGTCCGCGGAATACGTCAGCGCGTTCGTACGAGCGTCGTTGATCATGTTGCGAAACGTCGTCACATCGTTGGTCCGCAGCGCCGCCTCGGCCTGGATGAGACGCGCCTCGGTTCCGAGCGCCAGCGGCGTCGGCGAGCTGCGATCGGCGTACTTCGTCGTGAGGAACAACTCGGTCTCGCCATCGAATCCCACGCCGGCGTCGATAATTGGCAGGCGCGGATCGTCGAGCGTGACAAAGGGCAAGCCGTTTGTGCCTTCACGATCGCCGACGGCGAAGCGTGACTCGAGGTAGTTGAAACTGAAGATGGCGTTGTTCTGGCGACCCGTATTCTCATCATGCTCGATGCTGTAATTGAACGACGACGGCACCGCGGCCACGGCCGCCGCCGCTCCTGCCGGCTGGTTCAAATCGAGCAACGCGCGCCCCTTGCCGATGCGAGCTAGGTTCAGCGCCGTCGCGCCGTTATTGGCCGACGCGGTAGCAATCGCCGAGTCGAACTTGGCGACAGCCGCCGTGAGAAGTTGCTGGCCCGTCTGGGGTTCGCCGAACGTGAACGTTCCATCGTCGTTCACTTTGCTCGTGGGCACGCCATTGCAGTAATCCTCGGCCAGCAAGACGTATGTGAATGCCGCGAGAGCCTGAATCTCGGCACCTCTCGGATCGGTCGGCGCGAATTCACGGAACCGGCTTGCGACGAGGTCGGCCGTGGCGCGCGCGCGCTGAATGTCCTGGAAGGTTTGCAGGGTCGTACTATTGATCGCCTTCGTCGCCCGCCGGTCGACCTCGATGCGCGTATTGAACGTCTCGGCGTTTACCAGCTCATCTGCCAAGAGCCCGGACATCTGTGCGAGGCCTTCGTTGAGATCGAGGCCCGTGCCGTAGCCGCCGGCGTACGCCACCTGGAAGTCGCCGATCGCCGCGGCATACGCGTTTGGCAGCGCGGCGGCGCCGCTGATGTCCTTGGGGAGGACGACGTCCGGCGTCGGCGCGACTAACAGCTTGTCTTGGTCACACCCGGCCAGTGTGGCCACACTCGACAGTGCAACGACGAGGGCGGCTCGTCCCAGACATTTAAAATAGTATATGTGAGTCATCTTATATAACTTCCGTTAGAAGCCGAGTGCGAGGCGGAGAGTGAAGTAGCGGACTTGGGGTGCGGTGAGGAAATCGGCCGTCGTGAAATTCGACTGCGCGCCGGCATTGACCTCGGGATCCAGCCCGGTGTAGTTCGTCCAGGTGTGGAGGTTCCGACCGGCGAGCGTCAGCGTCGCCGAGCTCGCGTGAGCGCGCGCCGCGAACCGCTGCGGCAGCGTGAACGCGACTGTGACTTCGCGCAGCTTCGTGAACGACGCGTCTTCGATGTAGCCGCCGTTGAATCCGTTTGCCGCGGCCTGAGCCGCCGCCTGCTGGGCAAGGTTGTCCGACGACGGCGACTGGACGGCTGCGCCATTCAGGAAGATCGCGTTTCGATACACGCCGGTCAGATTGTAGATTTTCTGTCCGCCGCGGTGATCAAACGTCGCGGTCACGCGCACGAATTTGCCGAGACCGAGTGTCGGCGTGATGTTGAGCTCCACCTGCGGGAACGGCGTGCCCTGATACGAGGCCGAGTCGGCGAGCGTGAACTCGCAGCCCGTGCTCCCCGGACCCTCGGGGCACGAGATCATGCCGTCCTTGTTCGCGTCGTTCACTGACGTGACGCCACGAATGTAGTAGGCCCCGAGCGGCAGCCCCGCCTTGAAGATCTGCGTGTCATCGAACCCGCCGGTGAATTGCGGAATCGGAACGCCGTTCTCGTCCACGCCCAGCTCAACGAGGCGGTTGTGCGTCCACGAGCCGTTGACGGTGAGTCCGAGCTTGAACTGCTCGCGGTTCAAGAGATCGGCACGAAGGACCGCTTCGTCCCCGTAGTTCTTCACACGGCCAAGATTCTGGAAGCGATTCGTGCTCGTGCCGAGCGACGGCGCGAGATTCACGTTGACCAGCGCATCACGCGTGATCTTGTTGTAGTGTGTGTATTCGACGTTCAGCCGATCGCGGAAGAGTCCAAG
Organism: Gemmatimonadaceae bacterium; assembly: GCA_036002925.1. Classification (GTDB taxonomy): domain Bacteria; phylum Gemmatimonadota; class Gemmatimonadetes; order Gemmatimonadales; family Gemmatimonadaceae; genus JAQBQB01. Next base: position 7,858 of record DASYSU010000428.1, read on the forward strand.
GTCGAAACCTGCCTCGGTCTCGTTCGATTTTTCGGGCTTGAGGTTGGGGTTGCCCGCGCCGCCGACGGTAAATGCCGGCACGTCCGTGCCGTTGATCGCGACAGCGACGGGAGTGTAGAACTGCTCGGCGGCCAGGTATCCAGGGTTCTGGCCTGACGATCCCGACGCCGCACGAAGGCGCAGCGAGGAGACTCCCGGAACTCTGGTGAATCCACCGCCGTCGCTTACGACCCAGGACAGGCTCACGGACGGATAGTAGACGCGCTGGAAGTTCGCGCCGAAGGCACTATTGCGATCCGTGCGGATGCCACCGGTAAGGAACAGCTTGTCGGCCCAGCCAACTTGTTGTCGTCCGAGAAATCCGAGCGTTCGCACGTCGGAGTTGGTCTCGCTGACCGCGAAGCGGGCTGTCGTCCCGGCCAGCGAGCCTGTGCCGGCAAGGAGCTTGGCGCCGAACGCATCGGTGCGCGTGAAGCCGACATCCTCATACTGCGCACCCAGGGTCGACACGAGCCTGAACACTGAATAGTTGTATGTCGCCGCGGCGCTCACGGCAGACGTGTAGTTGTTTATGATCGCTCGATCGATGCTGCGGTATCCGTCCAAGCGATCTTGATCGACCGGAAGCACTGCCGGCGGAAGGGTCTCATTGTCGTTGCGATGGTTGATATCCGCGCCGACCGTTCCGTTGACGGCAAGCCAACTCGCCGGCGTCCAATTGCTCGTGAGGCCACCGATGAGACGCTGCACCTCCTGTCGCGTATTGATATTGAAGAACGCGTTCGGATCGATCCCTGGATTGAAGTAGCCGTGACTCAGCGTATCCGCGCCGCCCGAACACAGTCCCGGATGGAGCTTGGCGCCGGTTGGGCTGCAGTCGGCGGCCTTTCCGAGCAGCGAACCTGACACGACGCCGAAGGAATTATTGTCGTTCTGCGGACGTCGGAGGTCGCTGTTGACGTATCCGACGTTGAGCTGGAGGTCGATCGACTTCGTGAGTTGGCTGCGAAGATTGCTGCGAAGGTTGAGCCGCTGCTGATGGTTGATGGCGATGACGTTCTGCTCTCGCTGGTATTCGCCCGACACGAAGTACGCGGCGAGATCGGATCCGCCGGTGAGGCTGAGACCAGTCAGCGCGCGATTGCCGGTTCCTTCGATGCCGGATGACTTCAGCGGATTATTCGATACCGAAGAGTCGACCGCGACGCATGCGCTCGACAAACCCGAAGTGCGCCGGAACAAGTTGCAGTTCGTGACCAGGCCGCCCGCTGCCGTGTGTCCATACGAGCGCGTGTTGAGCGGGTAGTCGTTGATGTCTTTCAGGTTTCCCGTTTCGGCGAATGCATCCCACCTCGTGGCGCCGGCGCGTCCTTTCTTGGTCGTGACCTGGATGACGCCGTTCGCCGCGGCGGTGCCGTAGAGCGCCGCGGCCGCGGGGCCCTTGATGATCTCGATGTCCTCGATCTCTTCCGGGTTGATATCGTTGAACCGCGACGGGAGCTGGCCTCCGGTCCCCTGCGCCGATGATTGCGACGAATTGTCGGCGCGAATGCCGTCGATGATGAGTAACGGATCGTTCGACAATGAGATGGAGTTGGAGCCGCGGATGCGAATACGCGATCCAGCGCCTGTCTCGCCGGCCGCGGTTTGCACTACAACGCCGGCGACCCGCGAGCTCAATGCATCGGAGAGCGTACTGATCGCGGCTTTGTTCAATGATGAGCTATCGACGGTCGCCGTCGGCGCTCCGTTCTCTCGTTTGCGTTCGGTCTGTCCGGTCGCGGTGACGGTGATCGCGTCGAGCGTCGTCACCGCGGGCGACATGACAAAGTCGGCGGTCATCGTGCCCCCGCCCGTGACCGACACGCTTCGTGTCTGCGGCCCATAGCCCAGACGTTGTACGGCGAGTTGCGCGGTACCAGCCGGTACATTCACGATGCGATACGTACCGGAATCGGTTGTCACCGATCCGCGACTCGTCCCGACGACACGAACCTGGACGTTGCCGAGCGGTTGTTGCGTTTGCCGCTCGGTGATGCGTCCGCTGATGGTGCCGGTGTTCTGCGCGAGAGCCGGTGCTGCGAGAGCCACGACCATCGCACCGATCAAAAATTGACGTAATCCACTACTCATTGCGTGCTCCTCCAATTGCGGAGACGTGACCGACAAATTGCAATCGTTGGCATGGTGCCACGAAATGACAACTTGCTCATGTGTGTTTGTAGTCACGTCCGCGCACACAATTTCTCGTAAGGTTTGTCGCGTCATCGCGTGCATCGAATGCCGTCGTCTCGGGATGACATGGCATGTCTTTGGGACAAGTCGGCGGAGACGACGATCCTCACGACTTGATGATGACGTCGCGCGGTGTCACTATTCCCGCCACTCACCATCACGGAAGGACGGACTTTATGAATCTCGGTCGGCTTTTGCCGCGCCGCGGCATTATGCTCGCTTCCGCACCGATGCTCGTCGCAATCTCCGGTGCAATTGCCCAAGGCACGATCAGCGGTCGCGTCACCGCGCAAGGAAGCGGCGACCCACTGCCGGAGTCACGCGTTGCCGTCGTCGGCACGAACCTCGTCGGCTCGACGGCGGCTGACGGCCGGTACAGCATCCGCAACGTACCCGCCGGAGCGTGGACCGTGCGCGTGCTCCGCGTCGGCTATCAGGAACAAAAGAAATCAGTAACGATGACATCCGGCCAGAACGAGGTGCTGGACTTCGCGCTCGAACAGGCCATTGTGAAGTTGACCGAGGTCGTGACGACGGCGACGGGCCCGCAACGCCGAGTCGAGTTGGGCAACTCGGTCTCGACCATCGAGGCATCGAGCCGCGCGAAGACGGCACCGACAACGAACATGGCGACGCTGCTCGTCGCGCAGGCGCCCGGAGTCCAAGTGCTGCCCGGCAACGAGACGGGGACGGGGGCGCGCATTCGTATCCGCGGTGTCAACTCCATCACCCTCGCCAACGATCCGATCTACATCATCGATGGCGTGCGCATGACAAGCTCCAACGGCTCGCAAAGCGGCAACATCTTCACCGGCGGCGCGATCCAGAGTCGAGCCGAAGATATCAATCCCGACGAGATCGAAAACATCGAAATCGTCAAGGGACCCTCGGCGGCGACTCTCTATGGAACGGACGCGGCAAACGGTGTCGTGGTGATCACGACCAAGCGAGGTCGCGCCGGCGATACGAGATATCAGGTCAACGCCGAGTCCGGGATCATCAAGGACATCAACACGTATCCCACCGCCTACACGCTGTGGGGTCACGCGCCGGCGGGATCGACACGCAACTGTCTGAATCCATTGCTGTCGCAGGTCTCGTCCGGACTCTGCGTGTCCGACAGCCTCACGAGCTTCAACCTGTGGTCGACGAAGAACACGACGCCTCTCGGGACGGGCCGACGCGCGAAGGCCGGCACGCAGATCTCCGGCGGCCAGCAGTCGCTGCGCTTTTTCACCAGCGGCGAGTACGAACACGAGTTTGGCATCTACAAGATTCCGGACTTCGACGTCCAGCGCTTCGACACGCTCGGCATTCCGATTCGCGAGGAGTGGGCGAAACCCAGCGAGCTTGCGCGTGGAACCGCGCGAGCAAACATCGACGCGAACCTTTCGCCCAAGTTCGACGCCTCGTTCTCGACCGGTTTCATTGCATCCCGCAATCGCTTGCCGACGATCGACAACAATGCGTACGGCATCGGGTCAAATGGATTCGGCGGTCCCGGATACGAGCTCGGACATGGTCGCGCGCTAAGTAGCCTCGGCTACGAGCTGCACGGATATCGCGCCACGACTCCGGGTGAATCGTTCCAGGACATCATCTCCCAATACATCAATCGTTTCATCGGGTCGTCGAGCCTGAACTATCGGCCGACGTCGTGGCTCGCGGCGCGATTGGAATCCGGCGTCGACTATACGGCGAGAGCGGATCAGCAACTCTGCGCGCGGGGAACGTGCGCCGACGTCGGCACGCGCCGTCAGGGCGCGTATGAAGACGATCGCGCGTCGCTCCGCACGCTCACCGTGAACGGCCAATCGATGGCGACGTTCCAACCGAAGGTCTGGCTCAACTCGAAGACGACGGGCGGTGTGCAGTGGGTGGCGAGTACGTTCGATCGCAACGGCGCGGGCTCGGTGAACCTGACGCCTGGCGGCGTGACCAACAATGCGGGCGCCACGCTGTTCGCCGACAATTCCACGAGCGACTCCAAGACGCTTGGCCTCTTCATGGAAGAGCAACTCGGCTTCAACGATCGCTTGTTCGTCACTGGCGGCTTGCGGTCCGATCAGAACAGCGCATTCGGGACGAAGTTCCAAAGCGTCCTCTATCCGAAGATCAGCGTCTCGCACATTCTGTCCGCGGAGCCGTGGTTCCCGCACATCGCCTTCCTCGACCAGTTCCGGAGCCGTCTCGCGTATGGCGCGTCGGGTGTGCAACCGGGACCGACCGACGCCATCCAGTTCCTTTCCGCGACGTCAACGAACGTCGCACAGGTCGACCAGCCCGGAGTCGTGCTCGCGTCGCTCGGCAACCAGGATCTGCGCCCTGAACGAGCCACCGAATTCGAGGGCGGCTTCGATACACGCTGGTTCGGTAGTCGCCTGAGTCTCGATCTCACGTACTACAGCAAGATCACCAAGGATGCCCTTGTCGGCGCCGTCATTCCGCCGGACTTGGGAACATTGAACACGACGCAACGCACCAACCTTGGCTCGGTGAAGAATGCCGGTCTCGAAGGCTTGCTTTCGGCGCAGCTCGTCGATCGTCGGAGCTTTGGGTGGGACATGACGCTGTCAGGTTCGTCGAACGCGAACAAGCTCCTCACGCTCGGCGTCGACGCGCAAGGAAGGCCGCTGCCGCCACAAGTTGGCTCGACGACACGCAACCAGCCGGGGTATCCGTTGTTCGGATACTGGCAGCGCCGCTACACGTATGCCGACGCCAACAACGACGGCATGATCACGGCCACGGAGATCACGGTCGCCGATTCGGCGACCTTCATCGCGTACTCGGCGCCGCGCTTCGAGACGTCGTTGCAGACCGGAGTCGACTTCTTCCAGCACAAGCTGCGCATCTCCGGTCTGTTCGATCACAAGGGCGGCTACAGTCTCCTCAACGGAACCGAGCGCATTCGCTGCCAGAGCCGCAACAACTGCTTCGGCACCTACTCGAAGGATGCGCCCCTGTGGATGCAAGCCCGCGCCGTCGCCGTGCGTGAGACGAGCGGCAACACGCAGTTTGGGTTCATGGAGAACGGAACCTTCACGCGGTTCCGTGAGCTGACCGCGACGCTTGCTCTGCCGCAACGGTTGGTCGCCAAGACCGGCGCGCGCGACGCCAACATCATCTTCTCGGCGCGCAATCTCCACAAGTGGACGAAGTACTCGGGCATCGATCCGGAGAGCGATTCGGACGCTGGATCGACGATCAGCACGCAGACCGACTTCCAGGCCGCTCCACCCCCGACGTACTTCATCTTCCGGCTCAACGTCACCTTCTGACCGCGACCTAGGACTCTACTATTATGAGACGCATATATAGCGGCGCGCTTGCTGTGGCGATCGCCACGACGCTAAGCTGCGCCCGCAGCGATCTACTTGGGGTGTCGACGCCCGACGCCATCACGCTGAATAATCTCAATTCGGCCGACGGCGCCGAAGGCTTGCGCGTCGGCACCATTAAAAACTTCAAGCTGATGACGGCGCTCGACGAGAGCAGCTGGTTTTACGGCGGGATGCTGGTCGACGAATGGAAATCGGCCGACACGTTCATCCAGCGCGACGAGACCGATCAGCGGACTGTGCGCGAGGACAACAGCCTCGTGACGGTGGCGTACCGCGACATCCATCGCGCGCGCATTAGTGCATTCCAAGCCGCAATCGCGTTGGATACCTACAAGCCGGCGGCCACGGGCGAAATCGGCGAGATGTGGTTCGTCAGAGGCTACGCCGAGCTTCAGTCCGCGCTGGATTTCTGCAACGGCCAACCGTTTGCCGACCTGTCGTCCGGCAGTCCGGACCTCGGTACTCCGCTGTCCGGTGCCGACGCGTTCAAGCTGGCGCTTGCTTCGTTCGACACGGCGCTGTCGATCATTGGTTCCGCCACGGACAGCATCAGCTTGCGTGTGAAGTTCTCAGCTCAGGTGGGACGCGGACGCGCACTGCTCGGTCTCGGACAAATCGCGCAGGCCGGCACGGCTGTGGCAGGAGTTCCGAAAACCTTTTCGTTCAACCTCACGTGGCCAACGACGCAGGGCAAAGAGGACAATTTGATCTGGGGACTCGCGACGAGCGCACGTCGATACACGATGGAGGATTCCGCGGACCGTCAGGGCGGACGCATCCCGAATGCGATGCCGTTCGTTTCTGCGAAGGATCCGCGCGTGCCGAACGTGCAAGCGCCGAAGTTCGGCTTCGATGGCTCGACGCCGTACGACGGACAGCTCGTGTTCCCGGCGTTCAACTCGCCGGTGCCGGTCGCCAATTACGTCGACGCGCAGCTCATTCTGGCCGAATCGCAGCTTGCCGCGAACGACGCCGGCTGGCTCGCAACGCTCAATGCATTGCGCGCCGGCCCGACGAACATTGGCGCGATCACGATCACGGGGATGGCGCCGTTGACCGACCCCGGCAACGCAAGCGCGCGGTTGGATTTGTTATTCCGCGAGCGGGCGTTCTGGACGTTTGGTCGTGGCCAGCGGCTCGGCGATCTGCGTCGGGAGATCCGCGTCTACAACAAGACGGCGGCGCAGGTATTTCCGGGCGAAGGTGGCATCAATCCGAGAAAGAACTCCAATTACGGGCCGGACGTGAACCTTCCCGTGCCGCAGGCGGAGCGCAACAACTTCAAGTTCGGCGGGTGCACGGATCGTAAAGCGTAAGACAAGAGCATGGAGGTTGGAGGGAAGGTGGCGGGAGCGCGCGACGCGTGCTCCCGCCTTTGTTTGCTAACTGCGTTCGTGCGTGGCTATTGCGCGCGTAGTGCCGTCAGAGGATCGACTGCGATAGCGCGACGCACGGGAACCAAGCTGGCGGCGATCGCTACGGCGACGAGACTTCCACCGGCGACAGCCAGGGCCCACGCGCTATACGGCGCGACACCGTAGAGCTGCGACGTTACCGCGCGTCCGGCGAGGATTGCCAGTGGAAAACCCGCGACGAGGCCAATCGCGACGATCGTGAGCGACTGGCGGAGAACGAGCGCGACGACGGTCGAGGCCTGCGCTCCGAGGGCCATGCGAATGCCGATCTCCGCGGTTCGCTCGGCAACCTGATACAGCATGACGCCATAGAGACCCACGGCGACGAGACTGAGCGCGATGATTCCGAACAGCGTCGCTAACGCAGCCGAAATACGCTCGCGCGTGAGCGCGTCATCGATTGACGCCGTGATGAGCGTAGGTTCGCCCTGCGCGATTCCCGGCGCCACGCTCGCAATCGCGCGTTCGGCGGCCGAACCTACCGCGACCGCGTTCGCGTACGGCCGCACGACGAGCACGAGATAGGGCCAGTCGTGGTCTGTGACGGGCACGAAGTACATCGGCCTCGCCGGGGCGCGCAGGCCGATCATCTTCACGCCGCCCACGACGCCGATCACTCGGTTCTCGGTTGCCAGCGTATCGCCCTCATCGTGATCCTCGAACACCTGTCCGATCGGATTGCGATTGGGGAAGAACTTCTTTGCGAATTGATCGTTCACGACGACCTCGCGGGACGTGATAGGTCCCGCGGGCGCGGTCGACCGCCCGATGTCTCGCCCGGCCAAGAGCGGAATACCCAGCGATGAGAAGTACTCTGGTGTGACGGCGGCGAACCATGTGTCGTCATCGCCGTCGGCCAGCGACTGTTCGCCGCGCACCGTGACGATGTCGTACGTCGTCCGGCCGCCGTAAATCGGCACGACCGACGCAAACGCCGCTGAGCGCACGCCGGGAATGGCGCGCACGCGACTGAGCATCGCATCGGCCATTTGTACGGTCATCCCCTGTTTCTCGTACGATGTTCGGCGCGTCTCGACGTTGATCGCCAACCGTCGCGCCGCATCGAATCCAAGATCGGTGTGTTGGAGATTCCGAAGTGTCTCCACGAGCAGCATCGCTCCGGTGACAAGCAACAGCGCCAATGCCATCTGAAGCGCGACGAGACCCCGATCGATCAATGCGCGGCGTCCGCGCGCCGACCGGCGGCCGCCTTGCTTGAGCGGCGTGATCAAGTCGGTACGCATCACGCGCAGCGCCGGCACGACACCGAAGATCAGTCCCGAGGTCACGCTCACGATCACGGTGAACACGAGCACCTGGGGAGCGAGCACTGGCGCGAAGGCGAACACGCCCGCGAGGTCGCCAATGTTCGCGCGCAGGAGCACCGCGGTGCCCCAACGCGCGAGCACGACACCGACGATCGCGCCGAGGAGGGAGAGTTGGATACTCTCGATCACGAGCAACATGACCAGACGCGATCTCGACGCGCCGAGCGCCAGACGCACCGCGAGCTCACCAGTGCGGGCGCTGCTGCGTGCGAGCAACAGGTTCGCCACGTTCGCGCACGCGGCGAGCAACAGGATGCCCACCCCCGCCATGAGCGCGATGAGGATTCGACTATACTGGCCCCGCAGGTTGAGCTTCATCTGCGGAATGCCACGGCTGACATCCACCAGGAAGAGTCGCGAGCGCGATGTGGTCTGCCCTCTCGGAGGCGTCACGAGCTCGCCTGCTGCGCAGCAGCGATTCCACATTTGAGCGAGCGCGAGCTGCGCGCGCTCGATCGAATGAGATCCTGGCCGTCGCCCGACAATGGAGATCACCGGTCTGCGCGGATCGGTCCCGCGAACGACGCCGAACGCGATCGCCGCGCGATAGGGAACGGCGATGTCGGTCATAGCGGGGAAGCGCAGCCCGGCAAACCCTGGCGGCGTGATTCCGACGATGGTGAAGACTTGGCCGTTGACCTTGATTGATCGGCCGATTGCTGCCGGATCGCCATTCATGCGTCCGCGCCAGAATCGATCGGTCACGACCGCAACCGGAGCGGCCGCCGCGTCGTCGCTACGCACCATCAATCGGCCGCGCTGCGCATGGATGCCGAGGAGATCGAAGTAGCCGCCGTCGACAGCGTCGAGCGACGCGTTGATCGCCACGCCATCCATCTCGATCGAACCACCGGACGACGCGATCATGGTCAGCGGAATTGGGCCCGTGGCGAGTGCCTCAAACTCACTTCGCGAGAATCGCTCGTCGGTGCCCTTCGCGCCGAAGTCCCGTTGCACCTCGACGAGCTCCTCGGCGTTGGGAACGGGCAAGCGGGCGAGCAGAAGCGAGTGAATGAGCCCGAAGATCGCCGTGTTCGCGCCGATCCCGAGTGCGAGTGAGAGGACAGCGATGAGCGCGAACGCCGGCGAGCGACGGAGACCGCGCCAGGCATAACGCCAATCGCGCTGCGCAGCATCCAACCGCGGCGACAACCACACGCCGCGCGCCTCCTCGCGCATGTACATCTCGTTGCCCATCGCGCGATGCGCGGCGTCGCGGGCTGCGTCGGGCGCCAGTCCTCGGCGCCGGAATTCGTCGGCGAGTAGATCGTGATGCAGCGCGAGCTCTTCGCGCAACTCGTCTTGTCGTACGCGAAAGCGAAGCCAGTAGGTGAAGCGGCGAGCCCAGCGCATATGTGCCTCCCGAGCGTCAGGCGAAACGCAACACGGCGTTGATCGCGCCGATCATGCGTTCGAATTCTTCCTGTTCAGCGACGAGCTGTTTGCGCCCGGCGGCGGTCAGCGCGTAAAAGCGCGCGCGACGATTGTTCTCCGACGTGCCCCATTCGGCGCGCACGTAACCGTCGAGCAGAAGGCGCTGCAGGGCGGGGTAGAGCGAGCTCTCGCCGACCTGAAGGACGTCCTTTGACACATCGCGGAGCCGCGCGGCGATCCCGTACCCGTGCATCGACCCGCCGCGAAGCGCGCGGAGGATGAGCAGATCGAGTGTGCCGGGAAGGAGCTCGGGGTTTTTGTCGGACCGTGTCACGGATCGGATCGTCCCATCGATAGACGATGGGAAGATGGGAGATCGTCGCGACTGTGTCAAGCCCCATCGATAGACGATGGGAGAGGTCGACGGCCCCTACGGGCGGCTCGCTTGGATCACAATCTCCTTCAAGGGCTCGACGTCCTGCGGCAGGGCGACACCGCCGGCGGGGAAGCCGTTGGCTTTCAGCAGGTACGCGATTACGTCGGTCACCAGTTGCCGTTCGTAGACGCCAACGCTGTCACTGGGCATGGTCGTACGGATTCGCGTCTGCAGGTCGCTCAGTGGCACGCCATTCCAGTTCGCTAAAAAAGCACTCCCGATCAGCGGAGGGGATTCGTCGTGGCCGCCGAGTGACGCGCCGTGGCACCGGGCGCATGTTTTGGCGTATGCGGCTTCGCCCGTCGCGGCTTGCGACACGGTGTACACACTGTCCCAGACGGTTCGCCCGGGCAAATGAGAGGAGGTAGCGCGGGGCTCGAGGTGCAGCGGCCACAGCGGCGCGGCAACCAAACCGCACACCGCGACGAATCGTCGGGATAGGCTGTGAATCATGGCGTGGTCACCGTGGAGCGTCGGCAGGCAGACGCAGCGCGATGTATTCGCCCGAATACGGTCCGCCGCTGACCGCGGTCACGATGTACTGCCTGCCGTTCACAGCATAGGTCATCGGCGATCCACTGATGGGTGCCGGCAGCAGTACCGATCCGACTTCGGCGCCCGTCGCCTTGTCATAGGCGCGCAGCATCGCGCCGCGTGGCCGCGTGGGAAGGGTAGTGACCTGCGGGTCGCCCGCGATGACGAGTGTTTTTGTAACAAGTGTCCCGACGAGAAACCCGGGCTGCCCAGTGCGCGGGATTGTCATGGCCTTGAGCATTTCATGATTGCGCACCGCGTCGGGCGTCTCGCCGTGTGGTACCTGCCACGCGATTTCGCCGTTGTCGAGGTTGATCGCGCTTATTGTCCCGTAAGGTGGTTTGAACAGCGGCAGCCCCTGCACCGAAAGCGGCGCGCCACCTCGGCCGCCTCCACCAGCCTGCGCCGACGCGACACCCCAGATCCAATCCATGTCGGATCGATCCTTGCTCGGGTGCACCAAACCGAGAACGGCCGGCGCGGCGTTCGACGATGCGACGTACACGATGTGCGTCTCCGGATCGTACGATCCGCCGGGCCAGTTCGAACCGCCGTTTGTCGGACCGCGAGCGAGCGTTCCGATTGGGCCGTCGACCTTGCTCACGCTCGGCGGCGTGAAAACGGGACCCAGCTTATAGCGAGACGCGATTGCAACCGCTTGTGCCTTGAGCTCAGGCGTAAAGTCGACCAGATCATCGATCGAAGTCCCGTTGCGCGCGTACGCGCGCGGTTTGGTCGGAATCGGTTGCGTCGGAGAATACCACTCGCCCGGCACGTCGCCCTTTTCGACCGGCGTTTCTTCGAACGGCCACACGGGTTTCCCCGTCACCCGATCGAACACGTAGAGAATCCCCTGCTTGGTCGGGACCGCGACCGCCTTGATCGCCGTTCCGTCGACGCTGATGTCGGCGAGAATCGGTGCCGAGGCGAGGTCGAAGTCCCAGATCGGGTGATGAACGATTTGATAATGCCACTTCTTTACACCGGTCCGCAGGTCGAGGCAGACGAGACTCTCGCCGTAGAGGTTGTTGCCCGGTCGGTGGCCGCCGTAGTAATCGCCCGTTGGTGACTCGACCGGCAGGTATACGAGGCCGAGCTCCTCGTCGACCGTGAGTTGCGTCCACACGCCCGTGTTACCGGTGTATTCTGCCGAGCCGTTCAGCCAAGTGTCGTAGCCCGGCTCGTCCTTTTTCGGAATTGTGTGAAAGGTCCAGAGACGCTTGCCAGTGCGAACGTCGAATCCACGAACGTAGCCTTTATTGTTCTTGTAACTCTTGGGTGCCGTGCCTTCCTTGAACGACGCGCCGATGATGACGACGTCCCGCCCCACGACGGGCGCGCCCTGAAACCCGATTTCTCCGGTGACCAAGTCGGGGAAGATCGTCTGGTCGATGTCCGTCTTGAGGTCGACGACCCCGTCCGTGCCGAAGCTGGGAATCCGTGCGCCGGATTTCGCGTCGAGCGCGATGAGCCGATAGCCGGGCGTCACGTAGAGGATCCGTTCCTCGCGGCCGTCAGTCCAATACGCCAGGCCGCGACCTGATAGCGACCGCGGCGCCGCGGCACCGCGATCGCCTTCGTCCTCACGATGCACCCAGCGCTGCGAACCAGTGACGGCGTCGAGGGCAACGACGGCGCGGTTCGTGCCGCCGGTCGCGTACAGTACGCCGCCGACCATGAGTGGTGTGCCCTCGAGCTTGAATTCGGGGCGCGGTCCTAAAGAGTCCGTCTTGAAGCGCCATGCGACCTCGAGCGAGCTGAAATTGCCGGCAGAGATCTGGTCGAGGGGCGAATATCGCGAACCGCGCGTGTCGCCCGTGTAGCTCGGCCACTCGCCACGGCTCGTCGTAAATGCGGGCGCGCCACGCATTGGCGAAGTCTTGCCGGCGCGCGGCGTTTGTGCGCTGGCGGAGGCGACCGTCGCGAAAACCGCGACCACGGCCAGCGATGATGGACGAATCGACCCGAGAGCGTTCGGCAACGTTCTTTCCTCGACCGCGAGTGGTTGGCGAGCGAGAATGATGGCGACGCGCGAATCAAACCGGAATACGATCCTGCTCCGGGCCTTGCACCGTACGCCTCGATAGCCGCAATTTCACGGGGTTCAGCGCCTTCGATCGATTGATACCCTGAGGTTCGGAGACCGAATGCATCGCGTGCGACTCTTAACGGTCGGAGCGTTCATCGCGGGCATCATGACGGGTGTGCCGTCCTCCAATGCGGCGCAGGCGCCGCTCGCGCCCGCTGCGCCGACCGGCCAGACTGCCACGCCGGCATTCGAAGGCTGGTACAAGAACGCTGATGGCACGTACAGTCTGTCGTTCGGCTACTACAATCGGAATCTGACCGAAGTGCTGTCGATTCCAATCGGGCCGGACAACTTCGTGAGCCCGGGCGACGCCAATCAGGGGCAGCCGTCGTATTTCTATCCGCGCCGCCACTGGGGAGTATTCGCGGTGAAGGTCCCGGCGGACTTTGGTGACAAGAAGCTTGTTTGGACGGTGAACGTCAGAGGAAAGACCTTCGCCATCTCCGGAAACCTGCGTGAGGAATGGCAGATCGACGCGCTCGAGGGCGAGGCGGGCTCGAACAATACTCCGCCGTCGCTCGGATTCGAGGAGGGCGGAACGATGGGTCGCGGACCCGCAGGGATCACCGTCGAGCGTACGGCTGCCGTCGGTAAGCCGATCACGATTAGCGTCGTCGCCAAGGATGACGGCGCGAGCGTCACGAAAGCCGGCTATCCGGTGACGCTCACGTGGTTCACGCACCAGGGACCGGCGCCCGTGGTGTTCGGAACACCGACGGCGAAGCTGACGCCAACCGGCGGAACGTCGAGCACGACGGCGACGTTCAGCAAGCCGGGCGACTACGTCATTCGGGTCCGCGCGAACGATTCGGACGTCGTCGCCGCGGGACATTCGCAATGCTGTTGGACTAATGCGTTCGTCAAAGTGAGGGTGACGCCATGAGGAAGTTCGCATACACGTCGAGCCTCCTGGCTTCGGCGTTCGTCACGGTTGCGGTTCCGTCGATCGTCTATCGGCCGACACCGGCGGCGGCGAAGGCGCATCGGGCGGTCACGTTTGCGAAGGACGTCGCGCCTATTTTGCAACAGAAATGTCAGGAATGCCATCAACCCGGCTCGATCGCTCCGATGTCGCTGCTGACTTACGAGGATGCGGTCGAGAACGCGCCATTGATCAAAGAGAAAGTCGCCGGCCGCCTGATGCCGCCCTGGCACATCGACAAGACCGTCGGCATCCAGAAATTCAAGAACGATCGCAGCCTGACCGATGAACAAATTCAAACGATCGTCAACTGGGTCGATGACGGAACTCCGCGCGGCAACGCGGCCGACATGCCGCCGGCGAGAAAGTTCGCCGACCCCAATCGCTGGCAGCTCGCCGACAGACTTGGCGTGCAACCAGACCTGATCATTCGTTCGACACCATACACGCTCGCGGCACACACGCAGGACAAATGGTTCCGTCCGACCGTCGAGACGGGACTGACCGAGCCGCGGTGGGTGCGCGCGATCGAGGTGAAACCGGTGCGCGCGAGCGATCGCAAAATCGTGCATCATGTGCTCGCGTATCTATTGCAAGACGAGCCCGAGGTCACCGGCCTCGCCAGCACCGCGCACGACCATCAGAGTAACGCCGGCTTGTTTATGGAATGGGCGGTTGGCAAGACTGGACAGATCTTCGCCGAGGATGCCGGCAAGTTGATGCTGCCCGGCTCGCGCATTCGGTGGGAGGTTCACATGCACGCCGTTGGGCAAGAATACAAGGACAGCCAGGTGGAGCTCGCCGTGTATCTCTACCCCAAGGGGTATGTGCCCAAGCATCGCACCGTGCTCACGATGTTCAACGTCGCGCGCAACTCCGAGTTGGACATTCCGCCCAATGAGAAAACCGTAACGCAGAACTTCTACGTTCTACAGGCACCGGCGCGGTTGGATAATTTCCAGCCGCACATGCATATGCGTGGCACGGCGATGTCGTTGGAGGCGATCTATCCCGACGGTCGTAAGGAAGTGCTGAGCGCGGTGCGCAACTTCCAGTGGAATTGGCACATCAACTACGTGTACGCCGACGATGTGGCGCCGCTGTTGCCCAAGGGAACGACGCTGGCGTTCACGGCATGGCACGACAACACCGCCGCGAACAAGAACAATCCGGACCCGACGCAGTGGGTTGGTTGGGGCGATCGCACCGTCGACGAGATGGCGCACAACTGGATCGACGTCACGTATCTGGAACAAGCCGAGTTCGATTCGCTGGTCGCGGCGCGGAAGGCGAAGGCGGCCCCAAAGGTATTGCCGCAATAGACATTCTTATCGCTTTCTGACAGTCGACACCCGCCTTCGAGCGCACGTTTCGGGTCAACGTCACGCACGCACCACGGAGAATCAATGCCCTCGAAGAACGGCAAGATCTGCTACATCGAAATGCCGGCGCTCGATATCGCTCGGTCGGCGGACTTCTACGAGAAAGTCTTTGGCTGGAACGTCAGGAAGCGTGGCGATGGCGCCACGGCCTTTGACGACACAACGGGTGAGGTCAGCGGCTCCTGGGTATTGCGCCGTCCACCGTCTGAGACGCCGGGATTGCTCTTCTATATCATGGTGGACAGCGTGGCTGCGACGATCGACACCATCCCCGCGCACGGTGGCGAGATCGTCCAACCGATCGGCGGCGACGCGCCGGAGATCACCGCGCGCTTCCGAGATCCTGGCGGTAACGTGATCGGCCTTTATCAAGAACCAGGTAAATGACCGGCAGTCATCCTGAGCGAAGCGAACGGCGGTGAGGCCTCGCTCATCGTTCGGGATGAGCGCGTGACGCGGATCGTTGTCCCCGATGACTTCCCGACCGCGCTCACCGCCACCGCGGCCGAGCAACAACTTCGCGCGCTCGGCGACGTCACGGTCTACAACGAGCGCGGCGCCGACAATGAGACAGAGCTAATCCGCAGAATCGGCGACGCCGACGTAGTGGTCAACATCCGCGCCCACGCGCGCATGACCGCGGCGGTGCTCGCGGCGTGCGATCGAGTGCGGTTAATCTCGGTCTGGGGAACGGGGACCGATCATATCGACCTCGCCGCGTGTCGCGCTCGGGCCGTGACAGTGACCAACACGCCCGGCGTCAACGCGCACGCCGTCGCGGAGCACACGATGGCGCTGATGCTCGGCGTCACGCGGCGCCTTCCGGCGATGGATGCCGCGGTGCGTGTCGGCGAATGGCCGCGCGGAACGCTCACACAGCTCGAGGGGAAGACGCTCGGCATCGTTGGACTCGGCGCGGTTGGTCGTCGCGTCGCGGCGCTTGCCGCGCCTTTCGGCATGCGCTTGCTCGCGTCGACGCACGGAGACGACGCTGGCCGCGCCGCCGCGTTGGGCGCGCGGCACGTACCGATCGAGACGCTGCTGCGCGACTCGGACGTCGTGAGCCTTCATTTGCGCCTGAGCGACGAGACCAAGGGTTTCCTCAGTCGGGATCGCCTGGCCCTGATGAAGCCGTCGGCGTTCCTGATCAAT
>DASYSU010000429.1:0-5986 GCA_036002925.1 Gemmatimonadaceae bacterium
TTTGTGGGAGGAGGACGCGGCGAAGCGCGGACGCTTGGCGCCGTTCTCCGTCGTCCATCACGAAGGTCCGGTCGAGCAACCGGACGATGAGTATCCTCTCATTCTGAGCACCGGCCGCCGACTGGAGTCGTTCAACACCGGCGTGCAGACGGGTGGCTATCTCTCGCCGCTCCATCGTGGCGAATCCCTCGACATCTCGCCGGAAGATGCCCAACGGCTCGGCGTCGAGCAGGGCGACATCGTGCGTGTGACCTCGCGACGCGGGACGATCGATGCACCAGCACACATCGATCGTGGCTTGCGCGCGGGCGTCGTCTTCATGACGCTGCATTTCCCCGATGACGTGGCGACGAATCTGTTGACGATCAACGCGACCGATCCCAAGTCGGGCACGGCGGAATTCAAAGCTTGCGCGGTGCGCGTCGAACCGGTTGGCAATGTGCTTTCGTGCGCGGCGCGTCGGGCGGAACCGCTCGCCGCCGCCGGAGACGATTGATGGACTTGCACCTGCGGCACGCCGCCCCGACCACTGAAGAGCGTGCCGCGGTCGATGCGCTGCTCGGACCGCCGCAATCGTCGTGGGATGGTGGCGAGCGTGGCGACATTCGCGACGCGCATGTCGCGCACGGTGGACGCGAAACGCGAGAGCGGCGACATCTCCTGTTGCCCGCGCTGCAAGCGTTGCAGTCGCGCGTCGGCTGGATCAGCGAGACGGGGCTCGAGTATGTCTGCACGCGTCTCGGCGTTCCTCCCGCCGACGCCTGGGGTGTCGCGACATTCTATGCCCTCTTCTCGACGACGCCGCGTGCGCCTCGCGTGCTTCACGTCTGCGATGACGTTGCGTGTCGCTGCACCGGCGCCGTCGAATTGATCGAGCAGCTCGAGCGAACGGTGGGTCCGGCGCACACGCACGGGCCGAATGGCGATCATGTCGAGATCGATCCGACGAGCGCGGTGTGGATGCGATCGCCCTGTCTCGGACTGTGCGATCAAGCCCCGGCGGCGTTCGTTCAGCAATTCGGCGGCGCACCGCACGAGGAGCTGATCGGCGAGCTCACCGTGGACGTCGCGATGAAAGTCCTTCGAAGCAAGACTCCCATCACCCGCGAAGCGCCCATCGCGTTGAGCGAAGCCAAGGACCTCCTCTCGACGCGCGAGCTACGGACCGTTCGTCGATACGCTCCTGAAGATACTAGTCCTCTCATGACGGAGACGTCGACGCTTCGTCTGCCGCAGGACGACAACATCGCGCCTCGTCTGCGCGGACTCCTCGATCGTGTCGGCGTGGTCGATCCGGCGGACATCGCGGCCTACCGCAACGCTGGGGGGTTCGATGCGCTTCGCAAGGCGATCGAGATCGGTCCGGACGAAGTGATTCGCGAGGTCATCGACTCGAAGCTCATGGGGCGCGGTGGCGCCGCTTTTCCGACCGGCCGCAAGTGGGACGCCGTCGCCAAGCAGTCGGCGCGCCCGCACTATCTGATCTGCAACGCCGACGAATCCGAGCCCGGTACGTTCAAGGATCGCGTGCTGCTCGACGGCGATCCCTTCGCAATCGTCGAGTCGATGACGATCGCTGGGCTCGCGACAGGATGTGAGCGTGGCTTCCTCTACATCCGTGGTGAATACCCGCTCGGCGCGCATCGCGTGCAGCACGCGATCAACGAAGCGCGACGACACCGCTTCCTCGGGCAAAACATCCTCGGCCGCGGCGTTCACTTCGACATCGAGATTCGTCGGGGATCGGGCGCCTATATCTGCGGTGAGGAAACGGCGATCTTCAACTCGATCGAGGGCTTTCGCGGCGAGCCGCGAAATAAACCGCCATTTCCCGTGCAGGCAGGTTTGTTCGGATTGCCGACCGTCGTCAACAACGTCGAGACGCTCGCGAACATTCCGTCGATCGTACTCGATGGCGGGGCGGCGTACGCGCGCTGCGGCACCGAGCAGTCGACGGGAACGAAGCTCTTCTGTCTAAGCGGGAATGTTGCCCGCCCTGGCGTCTACGAGGTCGAGTTCGGCAAGACCGTGCGCGACTTGCTCGAGCTCGCCGGCGGCATCCCGAATGGCCGTACACTGCAAGCCATCTTACTCGGCGGCGCCGCCGGCGTGTTCATCGGTCCCAACGACCTCGACATCCCGCTGACGTTCGAGGGTGCCCGCGCCGCGAAGGCAACGCTCGGCTCCGGCGTCATCGTCGCGTTCGATGACAGCGTCGACATGCGGCAGATCCTCCTGCGGATCGCTTCGTTCTTCCGCGATGAGTCATGCGGTCAATGCGTTCCGTGTCGCGTCGGAACGGTTCGGCAAGAGGAGGCGCTCTACCGAATTGCCAGCGGAAGGACGATCGGCGGCGTAACACAGGAGATTGCTCTGCTGGACGAAGTCGGCCTGGCGATGAAGGACTCGTCGATCTGCGGGCTCGGTCAAACGGCGTACGCGGCGATCGAATCGGCGATTCATCGAGTTGGTTTGCTGAACGGAAAATCGGAGATGCGCACGTGACCGCTGTTTCGACCGGTCCGCTCGTTCAACTGCAACGTCCGACGATCGCCACCGATCAGCGGCGTCGGTCGTCGACGCGCACGGTCTCGCTCACGATCGATGACCAGCGTGTTAAGATCACCGAAGGGGAGACGATTCTTGCGGCATGTCGCGAGCTTGGCATCGAGATTCCCACGCTCTGTTTCCTCGACACGCTGCACCCGGTCAATGCCTGCCGCATCTGTGTCGTCGAGGTGGAGGGCGCCCGCGTGCTCGTTCCGTCGTGCTCGCGCGCGGTCGAGGAAGGGATGGTCGTTCGCACGCAGTCGTCGCGCGTGAAGCACAGTCGGAAGCTCGTGCTCGAGATGCTGGCATCGTCGGTCGATCTCTCGACCACGCCGAACGTCGCCGAGTGGATCGACGAATACGAAGCGAAGCCGGCGCGGTTTGGTCCTCCGGCGCCGCCCGCGCCAGCCGGAACGCGCGACGCATCGGTCGCGGGTCATCACACGCCGCCGAATCCGGCCTTCGCGGCAACGGTCGCCGAGCCGGCGAAGATCGACAACGATCTGTACGTGCGCGACTACGCGAAATGCATCCTGTGTTACAAGTGCGTCGAGGCGTGCGGTCCGGACCACCAGAACACCTTTGCCATCGCTGTTGCCGGGCGCGGATTCGACGCGCACATCTCGACGGAGTTCGCTGTCCCGCTACCCGAATCCGCGTGCGTCTACTGCGGCAACTGCATCGCCGTCTGCCCGACTGGGGCGCTCATGGCGACGACCGAGTTCGAGAAGCGCGCCGAGGGAACGTGGGACGAGACGCGCATGACGGCGACAGACACGATCTGTCCCTACTGCGGCGTTGGCTGCACGCTGCGCCTGCATGTCGACGAGGGTGTGATTGTGAAGGCGACGTCGCCATTAGAGAACTCGATCACGCAGGGGAATCTCTGCATCAAGGGCCGATTCGGTTGGCGCTTTGTGCAGAACGGCGACGCGAATGGAGTTGGTAGTGGCGACGGTCGCTGATCACGCGTTGATGGGTTTGGGCTACTCGGAGCCGTCGGCCGAGGTTCCACTGGCGCGCCTGACCGACGACAATACGACGGAAGCTCTGGCGACTGTCGCTGAGGAAGTTCCCATCGCCTTGGTCTACAACGGCCGCCCGTACGTCGTCGTCATGGGCAGCCCGTTGGATCTCGAAGATCTCGCCGTCGGATTCAGCCTCACCGAGGGCGTTGTGGCATCAGCCGGCGACATTCGCCGGCTCGACGTCGTCCGCGCGAGCCACGGCATCGAGCTCCAGATGGAAATCGCGGACGACGATGCGGCACGACTCGACGAGCGCACTCGTAGCATGGCGTCGCGCACAGGATGCGGCCTCTGTGGCATCGCGTCGATCGACGACGTGCTGCGCATGCCGGCCCGTCTCCCGCAGACGCTCGACGTCACACGCGACGCGATGTGGTCGGCGCTCGAGGCGTTGTCGCGTGAGCAAACGCTCAACAATCAGACGAACACCGCGCACGCCGCCGGATGGGCAACCTCCGACGGCGTGTTGCGCGTCGTGCGCGAAGATGTCGGCCGGCACAACGCGCTCGACAAAGTGCTCGGCGCGCTCGCGCGAACGAACCGGCGCGCCGCCGATGGATTCATCATCATCACGAGTCGCGCGAGCTACGAGATGGTTCAAAAGGCCGCGTTGTGCGGCGTCGAGCTCGTCGCGGCGATCTCTCGGCCCACGGGCCTCGCGATTCGGCTCGCCGTAGCGTCGGGCGTCACGCTCGTCGGATTGCTGCGCGGCCGAACGGCAAACGTCCATAGTCACCCCGAACGCATCACCTGAGGACAGTCGTGAATAGCTCCGTCGTACCTTCCGATATCGAGATTGCGCAAAGTGTGAAGATGCGTCCGATCGAGGACGTGGCCGCCGAACTTGGACTCGAGCGCGACGAGCTCGATTTCTACGGCAAATACAAGGCGAAAATTCCGCTCGAGGTGTCGCAGCGACCCATCCGCGGACGGCTCGTCGTCGTCACGGCGACGAACCCGACACCGGCCGGCGAAGGTAAGAGCACCGTATCGGTCGGACTCGCGCAGGCGCTCCGGCGAATGGGCCATAAGGTCGCGCTCTGCATCCGCGAGCCGAGCCTCGGCCCCGTGTTCGGCGTGAAGGGTGGCGCGGCGGGTGGTGGGTACGCGCAGGTCGTTCCGATGGACGACATCAACCTGCATTTCACAGGTGACTTCCACGCGATCTCGAGCGCGCACGCGCTGCTCGCGGCGATGCTCGACAACCATCTCCAACAGGGAAACGCGCTCGGTATCGACCCGCGGCGCATCACCTGGCCCCGCACGATCGACATGAACGATCGCGCGCTGCGCAATTGCATCATCGGACTCGGCGGCGTGGGCGACGGAATTCCGCGCGAGGAACACTTCGTCATCATCCCGGCGAGCGAGATCATGGCGATCGTCGCGCTTGCGACGAGTCCGCAGGACCTCGAGGAACGGCTGGCCCGCATCATTGTCGGCGCGACGGCAGGAGCAGCCCGCCGCCCTGTGACCGCGGGCGAGCTCCGCGCAACCGGTGCGATGGCGCTGTTGCTCAAGGACGCCATCCGACCCAACCTCGTCCAGACGCTCGAGGGGGGCCCGGCGTTCGTGCACGCGGGACCGTTCGGCAACATCGCCCACGGATGCAACAGCATTCTCGCCACGCGGTCGGCGCTGGCGTTGGCCGACATCGTCGTCACCGAAGCCGGATTCGGCTCCGACCTCGGGGCCGAGAAGTTCTTTGATATCAAATGTCGCATGGGCGGACTGCAGCCCGAGGCGGCGGTCATCGTCGCGACCGTACGATCGCTCAAGATGCACGGTGGCGGCGACAAGAAAAACCTTGGGGTCGAGGATCTGCGAGCCCTCGAGCGCGGTCTGCCGAACCTCGAGAAGCACATCGAGAACGTGAAGCACTTCGGCGTGCCCGGCGTTGTCGCGCTCAACCGCAGACTGTCCGACTCCGACGGCGAGCTGCAGATGATCGCGGATTTCGTCGGCCAACTCGGCGTGCCGCTCGCGCTCACCGAGGTATGGGAGAAGGGCGGGGCCGGCGGCGAGTCGCTCGGCGCCGAGCTGCTCTCGCTCCTGGACAAAAAGGGCGCCGAGTTTCGTCCGCTCTACCCGACGGATCTGCCGATCAAGGAGAAGATCGACATCATCGTCAAGCGGATTTATGGCGGCGACGGCGCCGACTACAGTCCGCAGGCCGATCGTGCGATTCAATATCTCGAATCGATTGGGCTTGGCGGCACGCCCGTGTGCATGGCGAAGACGCAGTACTCGCTGACCGACGACGCGACCAAGCTCGGTCGACCGCGCGGATTCCGCATCTCAGTGAACGAGGTGCGGCCGTCGGCGGGCGCGGGATTCGTCGTGGCGCAGTGCGGTGACATCATGACGATGCCTGGATTGCCGAAAGAGCCGGCTGCCGAGCGGATGGC
>DASYSU010000430.1:0-5347 GCA_036002925.1 Gemmatimonadaceae bacterium
GCTTGTTCGCTGTTCTGCGGCGCGGGATTGGTGGAAAACGTCGGCTGTACCGGCGCCTGCGCCCTGGGTCTCGCGCGGTACGTCCCGCTCGCCGTGTCTTCTATGAATTCGTAGCCCTGCGAGTCGAGCAATCCGCGCAGAAGCCGGGGCACATCGGCGCGCGCGACGGCTCGCGGCGGCTCGAGCGTAACCTGCGGTCCAGAGCTTGGACCGGTGAAGATCACGGGTTTATCGAGATACTGCTGAACGACCTGTACCGCCGTGCGCAGCTCGGTGTTGACGATACGCAACGTCACGCTGTCGCTCGTTCGCTGAGCACTATCGACGATCGCCGCGGTAATGCGGGCGGGTCTCGCGGGTTTCGTCGGAGCCTGGGACTCGATCGATCGGCCGATCATCATGCAGAGACTCGCCACTGGAAGGACGACTCGTCTCACTCGCGCCTCCGAAAACTCAACACCCATGTGGTATCGGGACCCTGAATGACGACGCTGTCACGCGTCACCGCGCGCGCAATCAGCCTGTCATACGTTGCCCCGGCGCGGACGAATGTGCTCGTCGGTTGACCGGGAATTCCATCGACGATGGCCTGCCACGGCGGACCGCCGACGATCGCCTTGAGCGTCAAACTCGGACGAATCACCGGCACGCTCATCCCTGGTGATGCGACACCCGAATTTTCGTTTTTCGGATCGTAACGGACCGCGGGTGGCGAGTTGCTCAATCGAAAGGGATCGTTCGACACTGTGACCTCTTCCGCCTCGGCCAGTATCGCCTCGAGTGAATCGGCGAGTACCGGTATTGCCAGGCCCATCGACTTACTCTGATAAGGAACCGCAGGCACGGACGCGCGCCAACGCACGGCTCCCGCGACGAGGAAACCGGAAGCTACGGCGGCCCACGCGTAGTATTGCCGAGTACTCACGGGTGGTTCACGGATCGACCCGACGTGATCGCACCGATGGTCGCTACGAGCACGTCGACCCGGAGCATTTCAGGTTTGTTATCGCTCGCCGTCGGATCGGACTGAGACACACTGAGGTCACGCACAACCATTGGAGTAGCGTCGGATTCGACCGCGCGCAGAAATGCGCCGAGCCCCACCACGTCGGTCGTGCCAGTGATGCGGACTTCCACGCGGGCGAGACCGGCGGTCACTACACTGTCAGCCCGCAGCTGCATCGTTGTCACCTTGATCGAATTGTCATCGGCAATGTCTTCGAGGGCCGACGCGAGCCTGGCAACGAGTGCGGGCGGAGACGCGCCGCGGAGCATCGAGGAGTCGAATCTCGCCAGACGGTCGCGACGCGATCGCGTCGTGTCGCGCAGAGCGGGAAGAGTCCGGAGGCCAGCACGAAACGCCACCAACTGCTGCCCCGCAGACTTCGCGTCGGATTCTTGATTTGCCTCCCACGAACGCAGCGTGGGGATGCCGCGAGCCACAACGAACAACGACGCGACGACGCTCAGGCCGACAAGCAGTGTCCGACGGTCACGCTCGCTTAACCCGAGCCTTGCGATCATTTTGCCGCGCGCCTCGGCGCTCCTACACTCGCTAGTGAGCGACGAAAGCGAAAACTCGCGCGCTCAACCGCCACACCTCCGATCATTTCATGCGTGACTGAGCCGACGATCCGTGGTCCGATGATGTCGCGAGCCTTCACAAGCTCGGGCAGAACGTCGGCAACGTGTGGGGCGATCGCCGTAAATGCGCCTTCGAGAGAGTCGACGTGAAATGTGAGGATCGCCGTCGACTCAGGGATCGATTCGGCGAGCTCGCCGAGGACGCGCGTGACTCGCCCACGCTGACCACGAAATGACTCGATGTGATTCAACACCTGCGTCACCCGCCGCAGCTCGCTTTCATTGCGCGCGAGCTCCAGCCGCTCGAGACGATTGCGATCTAGCTCGCGCTCTGCCGTCTTACTGAATCTGGCGGCGCGATAGGCCGGGCCAAATGCAGCGAACCCGATCGACGCTGACAGCGCAATTGCAGCCGCGACTCCACGCATTCGTACCCACATTGGAGCAGCTGATGCATCGGACCTGAGCTGGCAACTGAGAACGAGTTGCCGCGGTGCCACCGCGGCAGCATACGCGTCGACGAAACGGGTTGCATCCTCGCCCAGACGCCCGAGTGCCGCGGGCAAGTCTGGCGAACCTGAAAGTGATCGACTCGATATTCGCTCGACACGCCGAATTTCATCGCGATTGCCTTCGATTTCGAACCAATGCTCGTCGTCACTCCACACGATCGGCCGGTTCGGAAGCGCGGCGACGATCGCCACGACCGCAGGAACTGCGAGTCTTCCTGCAGTTCGTGTCGCTCGGAGTGCCTGCGTCACCTGGCCGATGACGTCCTCGTCAAACGCGGCGCCCCAGACCGCGGCTTTCGAGGGTTCCGATTCGACGATGATCGCCGCCGATCCCTTCCATAGAAAGAACGCACGCTGATTCTCTCGCAACAGCTGCCGAGCCAATCGCGCTGGTTTGACGGCCGGACGTCCGAGCAATGGTTTGACTTGGACCCAGGCGGGAGAGACGGCCACGGTGAGACGAGTGCGGCGGTCGAGCTTTGGCGCGGTCAACAACAAATCGCGCAGAGCGATGGCGATGTGATGAGCTCCCGATATGGGGCTGACGCCGTGCCATTGAATAGCATCTCGCCGAACCGATACTGCGCGGATTTCCCGCGCGCCGACGGCGATGCCGAGGCCGGTGTTCACTGAGGAGCTCATAGAAGGCTCTTTGTCGTCGCTACGACGCAGCGACGTCCCGTGCGAATGACTCGCCACTCGAGTTGCACTCGCACCGCCGGCAGACCGCGCGACACGCGCACGCGAACCAGCCACGCGTCGGGATCCGGCGTCGTCAATCGAACGGCGTCTGGGAAACGCGCCGCGAGATCCTCTGCGGAAGTCCGGGAGATCATTCCCGTCACGGAGAGCAGATCATTCAGCGGCGTTCCCGCTGCCTGCATGGCGACGATCTGGTCAGCGGTCTCTCGAGTGACTCCTGGAACAGCCATGAGTACGGACACGGGCGCGGTTGCCAACGAGACACGTCCAGCCTCTACCGTCAGGACGGTGTCGAGACCAGCGACATCTTCGAAGCCGCGCACTCGGCGCAGTTCTCTCACATCGGCGAGCGGACCATTTCGCGGCGCGAGACGACCCTTCGTTTCGTACCACGCACGCTCGGCACCTAGTGGAAGCGGATCGTCGTCGGCGTCGCGCCAATCGTCGAGTGCGTCGGACATAGCGGGCGCCCGGTCGCCCAGTCCGATCGCGATCAGAAGATTTGCGATCATTTCGTTTGACGCATTGTTGATGTCGATCCGAGTACCGGCGGCCTCGAGGTTCACATCGCAACCTGCGATGAGTGGCGACGCAAGCACCCGTCGCTCCAACGTTCGCCAAGCAAGCCTTCCGTCATCGAACGACCCGGCGTCGTGCAGGATGACGTCAATCGCGGCTTCCGCGCGGTGCTCACACGCGAGCGCCATCCAACGCGCGCGCTCGAGTTCGACCCGAGCGGAGCCTTCCGCCACGGCGTCCCTCGCAACGAGTGCTGCCGCCATTGCGATGACCGAGGCAATGCTCATGACCCATAGCGTCGTGAGCATCACGAAGCCATGTCGGACGCGACAAGTCGGACTAGTCACGGGCCGAACCCAGAGGAAGTACTGTCGTGTCGGTGCCGGTCACTATCACGATGGCGCCGGGCAGCGCGATGCTTGGTGCCCACCGGCCAACCCAAGAGGAGTCGCGGGCAGCCAAGTCGAGATAGCGGAACGTCGCTGCGCCGAAGACACGCCGGAGCTCGAATCGTTCCTCGATTGTTTCATCGAGTCGATCCTCACGCTTCGTTTCAGCAACGAACGCGCTCGAGTCGCGCAACGAATCTATAGATAGTGAAACTCGACAGGGCTCAGGCCATCCGGACGGTGTATCGCAGAGCGTCAGGTAGCGGGCGTTGTGCTCGTCCCCGCGAAAACGATCGCCGGTGTCGGTGGTCGTCCGCGCGTCGGCGAGGAGGCGGCGCAATAGGCGATCTCCGTTGCCAGCCTTCGCGTCGGCCGCACGATCCTTCACGATACGCTCATGGCTGTCGTTGAGTTGATCGACCAGCATGACGCAACCGAGAATCGCCAGCCCGGAAATGGCGAGCGCGATGATCAGCTCGAGCAACGTGACGCCGCGACGGCTATGGGCTCGCGGCATCGATCGTGTCCGGTCGATAGACAGTCGTGCGCAGCAGCGCGGACGAGGTATCGCTTTGGCCGACCGAAACGTCGAACAGCTCGCGCGATGCCTGCACAACCTCGATTCGCCAGCCGCTCGACCACGAGCGTCCAACCATCGCAATGAGCCGCGCGCGGTCGTACATGACGAATCGGCCGAGTTCATCTGATGCCCGACGTACATCCCGCTCGGTATTTCGTACCGAGCGGACGCTGTGGGCGCCTTGCCCGAGGAGTGAAATCAGTCCCAGACCGCTGAGCCCGAGCACGACGAGTGAGATCACGACATCGAGCAAGGCGCTTCCGCGGCGACGCGGATTAACGTGCACGCGTACTCCTGCCCGTGAATTGGTCGATGTGCAGCGCGGTGTCGGCGATGATGCCGCCATCTGGTTTGACGGTGGCGAGTGCCGGGCGGCTGTTCACCATGAATTGGAGCGTCGCGGGCCGTCCCGATCTGAGCACTTCGTTCATCGTGTCGGCGATCACGGTCATCGGATCGTGCGGGTCTGGTGGTGCCGTCCGACGAATGGCGAGCGTCGTGACCGAGGCGATGACGCCGAGGATGACCAGCGTGACGAGCATCTCGACGAGCGTTCCACCAATTCGTGTCATGCGGTTGGCCGCACGCTGTAGATCGCCTGCAGCAGCGCCGCGGCGATGAGCGCGACGACGGATGCAAACGTGAGCAAAAGGATTGGCTCGAGCAGGCGAACCCCCGTTCGAACGATGCGATCGACTCGCTGTTGTTCGATCCGTGCGGCATGATCGAGCATCGCGGGTAACCGACCGGATTCCTCGCCGGCACGAACGAGCCGCACGACGGTCGGCGTTGTCGCGCGACTCGACTCGAGCGCCCGTGAGAGTGGATCACCGGCTGTCACGGCCGCGCGCGCGAACGTCAGCCGCGCCTCCAGCTCGGCGTCTGCCGTCGCTCGTGCGGCGAGCGTGAGCGCGGAGCCGATGGACACGCCGCTCTCGAGGAGTGCCGAGAGAGAGTGCGCCATTCGCGCGGCGCCGGTGCCGGCACGGATGCCACCGAGCAGCGGAGCTGAAAGAAGTAGACGGTGCCAGTCGCGGTGTCCGCTCTCGGTCTGTGTCCAG
>DASYSU010000431.1:0-6009 GCA_036002925.1 Gemmatimonadaceae bacterium
GGTAAGCGCTTCGCGCTTACCAGCCTGGCGCCAGCTGGAACCCCCACACCCAGTTCTTACGAGGCCGCTGGAACGGATGCGCGACGTACGCTTCCATGATCGCGTACCCCATCAGGTTGAAGCGGAACGACACGCCGGCGCTGAACACCGGGATGCGATCGGCGCACGGATAGTACGACTGCTGCAACGCCTGAATGTTGCTGCTCGGCTGCGCGCAGTTGGTCGGGATGTCGTTGGCCTCGCGGGTCAGTCGGAAGTTCGGCCCCTGCGCGTTGGTGTACGAGACGCCCGCGTCGAAGAACGGCGACACTTCGGTCGGCAAGAAGGGGAAGTTGAGCAATCCGAACCCTTCCGTGCCGAACAGCGGAATACGGAATTCCGCATTCACGACGCCAACCTTGCTTCCGAACAACCGTTGGAATGCCGGGCAGCCGACGGTGGCAGCTTGCGATCCGGCGGCCGCGCCGGTTACCTCGCACTCGTCGCTGCTGAAGGAGCCGTAGCCATACCCACGCATGAGCGTTTCCTCACCGAGGTAAATCGGCCACGTCGTATTCACATCTTCGGCGCCGCTGCCGTAGCGGCCGAGCGACATCCCGCGAATGGCGAACGTGAACGGTCGCATGAAGAAGTACCGGCGATAATCGGCGATCGCCAACTGATACGTCACCGAGCCGAAAGTCGGCGTGTATTGCAACCGGTATCGTTCGCCTTGCACCGGCGACGTAAATGCCGCGAACGAGTTGTCGCCGACGTACGCTACAGAAGGCTCGGCGAAGACCACTGGCTTATACTGCGAGCCGATATTTGTGTCGCGCTGATCGACGACCGAGTTTCCGACGAACACCGTTTGGAACAGCTCCGTGTCGAACCCATAGTGCGTCGCGGTCGCGGTCAGCTCGAGGCGTCGTGTACTCGAGAACGGATACTGCGTGAACAGCATCGCCTGATCGATGTAGATGCGCTGCAATACCTGGTTGACCGAGTAGCCTTGGATGCCACCGGCCAATGTCGTGTCCTGGAGATAGACCTGCCCCGTCAAGTAGGGAACGTGTTCGATACCCGCGCCCCAGTTCCAGCGACGCTTCAAGTTGTAATACTGTAGCGCGCCGCCGATGTCCTTGACCGTTCCGTTGGCCTGAATCGCGGCAAAGATCTGTCGGTCGCTCAGCTGATCGCCGAAGATCATCGATACGCCGCCGGCGACGCCGGTGCCGAACGGACCGCCCGCAACCACGCCCAAACTCGGCTGACCGATCGCGTCGAGCGCGAACGACGAGTGATAACCTTCGACCGTGAATTCCGTTCCCGACGGCAGACCCGTCGTCGGATCGGCGAGGTACCCCATCACCAAGCTGCGTGTGACCTGCGGCGGCGGAAGCTTGTCGCCCTCCGCCACATTCGACGGCGTGACGAGCGTGCCGACCGTCTGCGACATGTCGAGCCCGCGAATCTCATTGCCCTGATCGTAGAACGTCGAGAGCAACATGCGCCCCGTCTGGCGCGACACGGAGATCGCCGGCGACACGGTGGTGATTCCGCTCACGCCGGTCGACACGTGCGTGACGCGGTATACCTGTCCGCCCGCCAAGTTCAGTCGGTAGACGTCGGCGAAGCCATCTTGATCGGAGATGAAGAAGATGTCCTTCCCGTCGGGCGAGAATTGCGGGTTGATGTGCTTCCCGCGCGCGAACGGCGAGAACACGCTGATACGACCCGTCTCCAAATCGTACGTGGCCAACTGGAGCGGCGAGTATTTGAGCGTGTTGAAGTCCGTTTGCGGACCGCGGTCGGTCGAGAACGCGATCGTCTTGCCGTCTGGCGACCACGTCGGTTGGATGTCCGCGTACTTATCGTTCGTCAGCTGACGAATGGTGCCGGCATTCAAGTCGAGCAAATAGAGATCGCTCAAGCCACCCGCCTGCCCCGAGAACGCGAGTGTTTTACCATCGGGCGACCACGACACGTGACTGACCGAACCGATCCCCGGCAGCTTGATTCGACGCTCGACGTTCGTACTCTTTGTATTGAGAATCGCGATCTCGTTCGCCCCTTCGGCGTACACGATGAACGCGAACTCGCTGCCGTCGGGCGACCAATCGCCCGCCGAGTTGATGAAGCTGATCGCGTCGAAGTGCGGATCGCTCGACGGACCGCCGAGTTTCTTGATGATCTTGCCCGTCGTGGCGTCACCGACGAACAGGTCGATGCTGAACAAGCTCCGGCTCGAGAAGAAGGCGAACAGTTTCCCGTCGGGGCTGATGGTCGGGGCGAGGTTGTAGTCGCCTGTGTGCGACAAGCCGACAAGCTTCGTTCCGACGCTGTCAGGGTGCATTCGTCCCGCGAGCTGCGGCAAATACATCTCGCGATTCGCCGCCGCCCAATCCTTTGACAGTGAATCCTGGTTCTCGCCGAGGACGCGGACGAGCGCGTTGTCCCAGCCCAAACGGAGGGCCGTGCGGTACACTTCGATGATCGACCGATCGCCCCAACGTCCGCCGACGTACGCCCACAGCGCTTGCCCGTAGCGATACGGGAAGTAGCGCGGATCGGTCGTCAGTTGCTTGATCGTCGGGAACTTGTTGCGCATGACGGCGTCTCGCATCCACATCGCCGTGAGCGGATCTTCGCGACCGAGCGAGAAGTACTCCGCCATGCCCTCGATCAACCACAGTGGCAGCGCGTCGAGGCGCATCAAGCCGCCGCCCGGCGTTCCCTCGGCGATGTTGTACTGGAAGACGTGCACCAACTCGTGGCCGAGCACGTGATCGTTGTCGGCGTAGATGCCGGTGAACGGCATGATGACGCGTGTCCGATTCGACTCGGTGACGCCGCCCGTTCCTTCCTCGAGCTGCTCGCCGACGACGTTCGTCTGCTCGAAGTCCGGATGGTCGGCATAGAAAACCAGCGACTTGCGATCGAAGGCGTGGCGGAACGTGTCCGAATGGCGCGCGTACCAACGCTCGGCCATGCGGCCGGCGTCGCGCACGATCGACGATTCAGGTCCGTAGAAGAAGTTGTCGAAATGTTCCGACTTCAGAATTTTCCAGTCGAAATTTTCGTATTGGACCTTGTTGCGTCCAAAGTACTCCTGGGCGCCGGAAGGAAATGACACAGCGAGCACCAGAAGCGGCGTGATTCCCGCCGTCCAGCGCAGTCGGAGTCGGGTCATGAAAGCCCCGCGGACTTGTCCGCAGCAAAGAGTCGTTCCGGACCCCGGCCGATGGAACTGCTCGGGAGCCGTCGCTTGCTCGCGTCGGGCAAGGGACGTGCCCCCATTCAGTCAATCTTCCTGTCCGCCGAGACAATCACCGCTCGCTCATCGCGCGAGCTGATCTCCCCGGGGTGCTGCTCGTATTCGGAGGGATACGCGTACCCCTCACCCATCGCGAAAGTGCCGTTGTGCTCGGTCGAATGCCGCTCGAGTGAACATAGCACCGAACTGCCCTAACTGCATTTAAGACACCCGACATCGGCCGTGCCCCCAGTCGACAACAAACGCCTTACGACTCATCAACACGTCGAAGGCCGCGGAAGTTGCCGGCTGTCGCAAAACGTCAGACGCCGGCCGCGTTGATCGGCGTCGTCGGGCGCCCCACCAAGTCCTGCTGACCAATCGCCAGGGCGAGATCGATCGTTCCGACGACATTGTCCTGACCGATTTCGTCCAGGAGGCCCGACCGTCGCATCGCGAGGAGCGGCTGGCTCTGAAGCTCGGAGATCAACACGAGCGTCCGATCGTGTCGCGTGCGCCGAATCAGATCACGCAGCACGTTCAACCCCGTGGAATCGATTGCCGGGACGTGGCGCATCCGGATGATCAGCACCTTGGGCTTCCTGAACACTTCCGCGAGAACATCCTTGAACTTCTCGGCCGCGCCAAAGAAAAACGGACCGTCGATCTCGTAAACCTCGATGCCGGCGGGCACTGCGCGGGTCGAAATCTGATCGACGTCCTCGAGCTCGTCACCGTCGTCGAGATCATCGGTGATGTGGCGCACATCCGTCACTTCCGACATGCGGCGCATGAACAGGAACGACGCCAGCACCATCCCCACGCCGATACCCACGGTGAGATCGATCAGCAACGTCAGAAAGAAGGTCGTGAGCAGCACCGCCGCGTCGCTCCTCGGTCCGCGCAGCTCGGCGACGAAGACGCGCCACTCGCTCATGCGGTAGGCCACGAGTATCAAGATGCCCGCGAGCACGGACAACGGGATCAAGCCGGCGAGCTTGCCAAAGAAGAGCGTGATCAGCAGCAGAACGACTGCGTGCGTCATGCCGGCGATCGGCGTTCGTCCGCCGGCCTTCACATTGGTCGCCGTTCGCGCGATCGCGCCGGTGGCCGGAATTCCGCCGAACATTGGCGTGATGATATTCGCCACGCCTTGCGCGACAAGCTCCATGCTCGACCGATGTCGGCTGCCGATCATTCCATCGGAAACCACGGCCGACAGGAGCGATTCGATTGCCCCGAGCGCGGCAATCGTCATCGCCGGCGCCACGAGCTCGCGCACCATCGTGAATGACACGTGTGGCAGCACCGGCGACGGCAGGCCGGCGTGAATGATCCCGAATCGATCGCCGATCGTGACGACCGGAAGATGGAGCAATTGCGCGAGCGCGGTCATCGCGATCAGTGCCACAAAGGGCGACGGCAGCCTCGTGCTGATCTTGGGCCAGAGAATGAGAATGGCCAGCGTGCCAACCGTAATCCCGATGGCGTACGGGTTGATCGTGTCGAGATGCCGGCCGTACTCGGCGAGCCGCTCGAAAACCTGGGCCGGGAGTGGCCCCGTCTTGAGTCCTAGGGCGGCGTCGATCTGTTGGCTCGCGATCAGAATCGCGATACCGGCGGTGAAGCCAATCGTCACCGAATGAGGAATGAACTTGATGGCCGTGCCGAGTCGCGCCACGCCCAGCACGACGAGGATCACGCCCGCCATGACCGTTGCTACCGTCAAGCCATCGACGCCGTACTTCTGAACGATGCCGTAGACGATGACGACGAACGCGCCCGTCGGCCCGCCGATCTGCACACGCGAACCGCCGAGTGCGGAGATGATGAATCCAGCGACGATCGCGGTGTAGAGCCCTTGCTGGGGCGTCACGCCGCTGGCGATCGCGAAGGCGATGGCGAGCGGAATGGCGACGATGCCGACGATTGTGCCGGCAGAGAGGTCAGACAGGAGTTGGTGTCGGTTGTAGTCCTTCAGCGTCGTCGCCAGCTTGGGGACGAGCATGCGTGCCTGGGCTAGGAGGAGGAAAGGGAATGGTTACGGCGAAGCGCGCCCAATACAACCCG
Source organism: Gemmatimonadaceae bacterium (assembly GCA_036002925.1). Lineage (GTDB taxonomy): Bacteria > Gemmatimonadota > Gemmatimonadetes > Gemmatimonadales > Gemmatimonadaceae > JAQBQB01. Next base: position 5,306 of record DASYSU010000431.1, read on the forward strand.
ACGTTGCTCGACCGTCACGGTCCGGCGGCGTGGGATTACATGCGGGCCTGGTCGTATGGTGCCATGGTATTCGTGCTCGTGGTAGCGGCGTTCGCCTTACGAATGGGCTGGAGATGGTGGACCGTTCCGGTGGGCATCGTCGCGGGAGCGGCGGCCGGCGCCTTGGGTCTGTTCGTAGCGCATTGGGTGGGAGGAGCGTGGAAGCATCTGATGGCCGACGGCAGTAGCACGCCGTACGTCGAACAATACTCGCAGCAACAAGCGCTCGTGATGCAGGGCAGGCTTGATGAGGCCCTTGAGTCCTTCGAGTCGGTGATCAAGGAAAAGCCCGACACCGTCGACGCGCGTATTCGGGCGGCCGAGCTCTACACGCGCGAGAAGGGAAACCACCATCGAGCAATGGAACACTTGCGAGACGCGCAACGCGTTCCGGCGATCGCGGTTGGTCAGGACGTGTACGTGAGTCACCGTCTGGTCGATCTCTACACGGGTCCGCTGAACGAGCCCGGTCGCGCGCTCGGCGAGTTGCGGAGGTTGATCGAACGGTATCCCGGAAGTGCCGCCGCCGAGCAAGCTCGAAAGGCGTTGGCCGAGCTCAAGGCGAGATACGTCGCCAGCGGTGAGTTTTGAGGGTCGAGAACGCCCATCGAACTCGGACCGAAACGACGAAGGATCTGCTGTCGGTTCGAGACTGCAGATCCTTC
>DASYSU010000432.1:0-11878 GCA_036002925.1 Gemmatimonadaceae bacterium
CGCCCGCTCCCGCTTCGCCTCGCGCGACAATCGCTTCCGATCCGACGTGCTGAGAAACCGTTTGCGCAGTCGGATCGTCTTCGGCGTCACCTCGATCAACTCGTCGTCCTCGATATACTCCAGCGCCGCTTCGAGAGTCAACTCCCGCGGCGGCTCGAGCATGATGTGCTCATCGGCGCCCTTGCTGCGCATGTTCGTCAGCTTCTTTTCCTTGGTCGGATTCACGTCCATGTCACCCGGCCGCGCGCTCTCGCCGATCACCATCCCTTCGTACACCTCTTCACCCGGCTGCACAAAGAGCGTCGATCGCTCCTGCAGATTGAAGAGCGCGAACGCGACGATCGTGCCACCCTCCATCGACACCATGGAGCCGCGCGTCCGCCCCGCCAGCGGGCCGGCCCACGGACCGTAGTCGAGGAACCGGTGGTGCATGATGCCCGTGCCGCGCGTATCGGTCAGAAACTCCGAGCGATAGCCGAACAACCCGCGCGCCGGGATGCGATACAACAATCGCACCAAGCCCTGCCCGGGGTTTTTCATCTCGATCATCTCGCCGCGCCGGGGCCCGAGCTTCTCGATCACATTTCCGAGAAATTCTTCGGGAACGTCGATCGCCAGCTCCTCGTAGGGCTCCAATCGCTCGCCGCTCGGACCCTCGCGCGTGATGACGCGGGGACGCGAGACCTGAAACTCGTATCCCTCGCGACGCATCGTTTCCATGAGGATCGTGAGGTGCAGCTCGCCGCGGCCCGACACGGTCCACGTGTCGGTCGAATCGGTGTCTTCGACGCGAAGCGCCACGTTGCGCTCGAGCTCGCGGTAGAGGCGCTCTCGAACCTGACGCGACGTGACGTATTTTCCGTCACGACCCGCGAAGGGCGAATTGTTGACGATGAAGTCGACGGAGATCGTCGGCTCCTCGACCGCAATCCCCTCGAGCCGCTCCGGGTTCTCGTGGTTGGTGACGGTCAACCCGATTTCTACGCCCTCGAGACCCGCGAGGGCCACGATCTCACCGGCCGACGCGTCCTTCACCTCGACGCGGTCGAGTCCCTCGAAGGTGAACAGCCGCGTGATGCGGGCTTCCTGCACCTTCTGATTGGGATCGAGCGGCAGCAGCGCGACGACCTCGCCGACCCGCGCCGTTCCACGCTCGATCCGGCCTATGCCGAGCCGGCCGAGGTAGGGCGAATGGTCGATCGTCGAGATGAGCATTTGGAACGGGCTCGCCGCGTCGTGGGGCGGCGGCGGAACCTTGGCGACGATCGTCTCGAACAACGGGGTGAGATCTTGCAGCGGCTCATCGAGACTCAGCGTCGACGTGCCATCCCGCGCGGAGACGTAAACGACCGGCGCGTCGAGTTGCGCCTCGTTGGCCTCGAGCTCGATCAGGAGATCGAGCACTTCATCGTGGACGCGGAGTGGATCGGCGCCGGGACGGTCGATCTTGTTGATGACCACGATGGGCGTACGATGGAGCGCCAACGCTTTCCGCAGCACAAAGCGGGTCTGCGGCATCGGTCCGTCGAACGCGTCGACGACGAGCAGCACGCCGTCGACCATGCGCAAAATGCGCTCGACTTCACCACCGAAGTCGGCGTGCCCAGGCGTGTCGACGATGTTGATCTTGGTCCCGTGCCAACGGACAGCCGTGTTCTTGGCCAGGATGGTGATTCCCCGCTCACGCTCGAGCGGGTTCGAGTCCATCACGCGTTCCTGGACGATCTGATTATCACGAAAAGCGCCCGCCTGCCGAAGCATCTTGTCGACGAGGGTCGTCTTGCCGTGGTCGACGTGCGCAATGATAGCGATGTTACGGATTTCCATAGCCTTACAACATAAGTGATTGGACGTGCTCAAGACAACGGCGGGAGTCAGACGACGGCTCGGTCCGGCAAGTAACCCTTGCGTAACAAAGGCCGGGCACACACAATGCCGCATAGGAACCGAGCGTTCCGAAATGGTCCCGATACGCCAGGAGGTGGCCAATGAATCAGGCGGATGTAGCCGCGATTGAGAATTACCCACATGGGCGCGGCTACGGACACGATTACATGCGCGGTGGTGAAGTGCTCGGCGGATATGGCTATGCTGAGCGGGACGAATACTCCAAGGCCCGCGGCGAGCTCACCGGAGGTGAATCCCAAGAAGGCTCGGGTGAGAGTGCAGACGGGCAGTCCCAGTCGGAAACGCAAACTTAGCGAGTCAGTCGGCTCAGAGAGCGACGAGACTCGCTTTTGATTTCCTATTCGCAGCGCGCGGAAGTCCGCGCGCTGTTGCTTTTTCAGGGATGTAAATGCAGTTCGCGCTCGGGCATCGCCTCGCACTCGAGCTGGATCGTGACGTGCTGGATGCCCATGGCGAGCAGGCGGTCGTGCGCTTGTTCGAGGACCGCTTGGTGGTTGGCCGCGTTCCGGCAGATGGCGTGCGCGCTCATGGCAACCATCCCCGACGTCACCGTCCAGACGTGCAAATCGTGAATCGACTCGACGCCTGGAATCGACTCTAGGCGCTCTCGAACTGCGTCGAGGGCGATGTGGGCCGGCGCTGATTCGAGCAGCACATCGACCGATTCGCGAACGAGCGTCCAGGCGCCGGTGACGATGAGCACCGTCGTCACGAGCGACGCGATCGGGTCGGCATGAAGCCAGCCGGTGTAGCGGATGATCACTGCCGCCACGACTGTCCCGCCCGACGCCAGCATGTCCCCGAGCACGTGCAAATAGGCGCCGCGCACGTTGAGGCTTCCCTCGCGGACGCCGTGCAACAGCCATACGGCGACGCCGTTGATGAGAAAGCCGAGTGCCGCCACGGACAGCATGATTCCGCCGGCAACGGGCTCGGGATGCTTGAAGCGTACGATGGCCTCGATCACGATCCACACCGAGATGACCAACAGCGTCGCGCCGTTGATCAGCGCGGCGAGGATCTCCCAGCGGAGATAGCCGTACGTCTTGGCCGCCGACCCCGGTTGCCGAGCGAGCCATGCCACGAAGAGCGAGAGTCCAAGCGCACCAGCGTCCGTGAGGACGTGCCCGGCGTCGGCGAGCAGGGCGAGCGAATTGGACAGCCAACCACCGAGGCCTTCGGCGACGAGAATGACCGCCGTGAGGCCCAACGACCACGCCAGCGCTCGCGTCGACGCGGCGGCGTGCTGATGGTCGCCCGGCCCGTGCAGATGCGGTCCGTGCGCGTGATTATGCGAGTGACTGTGCGAATGCAGGTGTGCCATTCCCCCTCGAACATAGCATCGACGCTACTGGCCGCCCACGGTAGATTGTGCGCGTGCTCGCCCGCTTGATTGCCATTGCCGTTCTGCTGCTCGTGAACGGCTTCTTTGTTGCCGCTGAGTTCGCGCTGGTTCGATCGCGCCGGACTCGCCTCGAGTCGATGGCGCGAACGGGTGATTGGAAGGCACGACTCGCCCTCCGTGCATCCGGAAATCTCGCCCGCGTGTACTCGGCGAGCCAGTTGGGCGTGACGCTGGCGAGTCTCGCGCTCGGCGCGCTTGCCGAAAGTTCGCTGGGTGGATGGATGGCGCGATGGTTGGAGACGCTGCCGTGGGCGATCGAGCTGTCCGTGCGCGTCGGGCTGGGCGCGGCCATCGCGCTCACCATCGTCACGTTCTTCCACGTCGTGTTTGGCGAGCTCGCGCCGCGCGGCGCGGCATTGTCACATCCCGAAGGCGTCGCCCGATGGTTGACTCCGCCGCTGCTCGGGTTCGCGTGGCTCGCGACTCCGTTTACGAGCCTGCTCAACCGATCGTCGCAGGTCGTCTTACGCCTGATGGGCCAGAAGGCTTCGAATCCCGAGGAGAACGTCCACTCAGCCGAAGAGCTCCGGATGCTGGTGGAGCAGAGCCAGGAAGTCGGCGTTCTTCAGTCGCAAGATGCCGACATGCTCGAAGGCGTATTCGAGTTCTCAGAAAAGAATGCACGCGAAGTCATGACGCCGCGGACCGAAATCGACGCGCTCGACATCGACTCGACCCTTGACGAGACCCTCGCCCTCGTCGAAGAGAGCGGTCGGTCGCGGTACCCGGTGTACGAGGAAAACATCGACAGCATCATCGGGCTGGTGTTGGCCAAGGATCTCATTCCGATTCTCCGCTCGCCACCTCCGGATTTCTCGCTGCGGTCGATCATGCGGCCAGTGCACGTGGTCCCCGGCTCGCGCGAGGTCGAGGAGGTGTTGAGCGACTTCAAGCGCCTCAAGGTGCACATGGCGATCGTGCTCGATGAATTCGGCGGCACGGCCGGTCTTGTGACGATGGAGGACTTGCTCGAGGAGATTGTCGGCGAGATTCTCGACGAATACGACGAGCCGCCCGACCACGTCGAGCGCGAGGGCGCCGACCTGGTGATCGTCCCCGGGAGCACGAACATCGGCGAGCTGAACGAACGGTTCGGGCTCGACGTTCCCGACGATGACTACACGACGATCGGCGGATACATCTTCGGCGCGCTTGGACGCCTGCCGGTCGTCGGCGATCGGATCACGGCTGGCGGCGCGGTGTTCACGGTGCGCGAAATGGACGGCCGACGCATCGACTCACTCGCTGTCGATCTACACACGGCTGGCGATCGTCGCGGGAGAGAGCGCAGTTAACGCGTCTTCGGACCGCGCGGCAACAGCTGATCGAGATCGGCGAACTGCCACACGTTCACGGCCATGATCGTCGCCGCCTGGGCGATGTCGCCGGGAACCGTGTAGTTGTAGTCGTCTACCTGCGAGTGATGCGTGAAGTTGTAACCCCGCGTGGCCTGGTCGTAGTTGAACACCGGAACGCCGTACGGCGCGAACGCGAGATGATCGGTGCCCGTCTTGATGCCCGACCGAACGACGAGCGGTCCGAGGCTCGCGACGGGCTGGAGCATCGCCTTCCACATGTCGCGCAATTCTTCACGTCCCTGGAGCGCCATCGCGGTAATGCGACCGGTTCCGTTGTCGAGATCCATCATCACCTGAAACTTGTCGAGCTCCTTCTCGTGTCGCATCGCGTACTCCTGCGACCCGAAGAGGCCCTCTTCCTCACCGCTGAATAGCGCGAAGCGAATGGTTCGCTTCGGGCGCACGCCCGACGCTTTGAGAATGCGCGCGGCCTCGAGCACGGCGATCGCGCCTGTGCCGTTGTCGGTGCCGCCTGTCGCGATGTCCCACGAATCGAGATGTGCCCCAAGAAGGACGACCTCGTCTGGTTTCTCGCTGCCGCGGATTTCGGCAACGGTGTTCCATGCCTCGAGCGTGTCGCGCGAGAATGTGTTTGTGATGTCGACTTCGATGCGCGCCCGCTCGCCGCGCCGAGCCAGTCGCTCCAGCTGCGCGTAGTTGTCGTTGCCGATCACGATTTGCGGAATCGGCGAGACGTACGCCGGCGAGCCCGCCATCGTGAACAGACCGAACTCCTTGCCGCCGTCGTGAATCGCGCCCGCCGCGCCTTCGTGCGCGAGCAGCGAAATGCGTGAGTTGAAGAACTCCGCTTCCTCTCTCGTGCGCGGACCGAGTGAGCGCGCGAGCGAATCGAGTCGCGCCGTGTCGGCGTGCGTCGCCGGAGGCGCGGCGGCGTTCGTAACGGGGTACGCCGGTCCGAGCATGACCCACGCCCCGCGCAGCTTGCCGGCGAAGCGATGGTCATAGTCGGATTGCGTGCGCGCATCCATGAACACGACGTCGCCCGCCACCGGACCCTTCGTTCCCGGTGACCATGCCCACGACACACCTTGTAACTCGCGATGCTGCGGCGCGAGCATGCGAAGGGTCATCGGACCACGAGTCCACCCGATGCCGAACGACCACGGCTCCAGATCCGCCTTGTCCATTCCGTAGTCGAGAAACTTCTGCCGTGTCCACTCGTTCGCGCGACGCATCTCGGGGCTGCCCGTGAGCCGCGGCCCGATGACGTCGAGCAAGTATTGTAAGTCTGCGTCGACGTGCGAGCGTTGCGTTCCCTCCTGGATCATCCGAGCGACGAGATCGTCGTTCGACGGGACGCCCACCGCCCGTTGCGCGACAGCGGGCGTCGAAGGCGGAACGGTTTGCGATTGCGCCGTCGCCGTGGCGACGACGAGACCAAGACTCAGCCACGTTCGACGACTCATTCAACTCCTCCCGTCTGCGCTGCGCGCGACGCCGCGAGACGGCGCGTAATCTCGACGCATAAAATCATTGAAGCGATCATGCTCGACGGATCGGCGATTCCCTTGCCCGCGATGTCGAGCGCGGTTCCGTGATCCGGTGAGCAGCGAGGGAACGGGAGGCCGAGCGTCACATTGACCGCGCTGCCGAACGACGCGACCTTGATCGCCGTCATGCCGACGTCGTGATAGGGTGCGATCACCGCGTCGAATGCACCGCGCATCGCGCGTACGAAAACGGTATCGGCCGGAAACGGTCCAGCGATTCCAGCTTCTTCCGCGGCGGGTCGAAGGATCTCGTCGTCCTCACGGCCGAACCGTCCACTGTCTCCAGCGTGCGGGTTGAGCGCGCAGAGCGCGATGCGCGGCTCGTCGATTCCAAACCACTCTTGGAGTCCACGCCGCGTCACCGTCGCGGCCTCGACGATCGCCGAACGTGTCGTGGCGTCGACCACATCACGCAGCGGGATGTGCGTCGTCGCCAGCACGACGCGCAACGGGTTGATCGCGCCGGCCGTTGGCTTGGTCGCGGCAAGCATCATCGCGACGCGCCGTCCGGTAAGCGTCGCGAGCATCTCGGTGTGGCCTGGGTACGAATAGCCTCCCGCAAGCAGCGCGGCCTTGTCGATCGGCGCCGTCACGATTCCGTCGACCGCTTCCTCGAGCGCGAGGGCGACAGCGCGTTCGATGGCGCGTCCGGCGAAACGTCCCGCGTTGGCCGCGCTGTCGCCCGATCGCCACGTACCGGTTTGTTCGTCGACCTCAACGCCGGCGCCGGCGGGCCCAATGAAAACGAGATCGGCGGAATCGCGCACCTCGCGCGACGCCGCCGCCTTCAACACGATCTCCGGACCAATACCGCGCACGTCGCCAAGCGTTACGGCGAGTCGCGGCCGCACCTTCATGTCGGCATCCACGTTTGGAGCGATGAATTCCTATGGCGCGGGTTTCGTCGCGTCGGCGAGACCGAGAGCATCGAGACGAATGGACACGTACGTCTGCTTCTTCAATCCATCGACGTAGCGACGGACGCCGCCGCGCCGCGCCAACTCGTCGCGCACAGCGGGCCGCAGCTCGGCCAGTGTTTGCGCACCGCCCTCATCGACCGTCTGCAGCTGCGCGACGACGAACTTCGGCACGTCGGGCCGCTGCGACGAGCCGGGAATCTGAAAGGTGACGATGTCTCCCGCCTTCCGATTCGTGAACGCCTTTTGATAGGAGACCGGAAGACTGTCGCGCCAGAACGGCGTGAGAAGACTCGTCTCTTCTTTGCCGGCATAGTCGTGGAATTTCTTCGCGAGCGAATCGAACGACGCGCCCGCCTTCCAGGCCGCGGCCACGCTATCCGCCAACTTCTGCGTTCGCGCAAAGTCGGTCGAGTCGAGCTTCGGCATGATGAGGATTTGGTGCGCCTTTACCTCTCCCGTCTGCCGCCGATCGACGCGAATGATGTGATAGCCGTACGGCGTCTCGACGACGGGGCTGAGCTGTCCCGGTTGGAGCCCAGTTTGGAACGGGCCGCCGAACAGCCAGATGTCGAATTGCGGCAAGTTCTGATCGCGCCGCGCCCAGCCGAGGTCTCCGCCGGTTTCCCTCGTGAGCGGATCCATCGATTCGCGTTTGGCGAGCTTCTCGAAATCCGAGCCCGATTTCAATTGCGCGAGCAACGACTCGGCCTTCACGCGCGCGGCTTCCTTCGACGCGGCGGTCGGTTTCGGCGCGATGACGATTTGCTTGAACGTGACCGACGCCGGCTTGGGCGGAAGAAAATCCTTCTCGCGCTCGAAGGCCGCGTTGATCTCGGCCTCGCCCACGTTGACCGGAACGATCTTTCCGTCTTGCATCAACTTGCGGATCGTCTTCTCGAGCGTGGACTGCCGGCGATACTGCTCGAGCAAGAATTTGCGATACTCCTCGGGCGTTCCGAGTGAGGACTTGGCGAGGGCGTTGCGGAATTCCGTCTCGGTCGGAAACTGCGACTTGATCTCCCGCACCTGCCGATCGACCATCGGCGTGATCTCGGCGTCGGTCGCCTCGACTTTGAGCTCCTTTGCTTTCTGGATCAGCAGCTCTTCCTCGACCATATCGCTGAGGACGTCGCGATAGAGCACGCGAGACGCCGAGTCGCTCGTCGGCTCCTTCACTTCCTTGCGTTGAATCTTGCCGAGCACTCGCTCCTGGAGATCGAACCGAGTGATCGGCTGATCGCCGACGACGGCCACGATCGCGTCGAGCGCAGCCGGGCTGCTCGGAGCAGCAGGCTGCTGGGCCGAGAGCGTACCCGCGGCAACGACGAGAAATGAGGAAGCGAGCAAGTGTTTCATACGACGGATTCGGTTACGGCTTCTTCGGCGCGGGCTTCGTTGGCTGCGGCTGCGTGGGCTGCGGCTGCGCGGGCTGCGGTTGTGCGCCAGTCGGCGGTGCACCAGTCGGACCCCCCATGCCCGGAATCGGAATCTGCGACTTGGGCTGACTCGCCGCCCGCGCCGAGTCGGCCGATGCACGGACCTTCTGTGCGCGCTCGAGCGCGCGATCGACGCCGGCCGAATTCACCGACGATTCATACTTCGCGTCGAGCATTTTCTTGAGCGGAAGCGGAATCGACATGGGCTGCGTCTGGCCGGCGAGCATGCGATCGAGATCATTGTCGACCCGTGCCGCGGCGAGACGCTCTTTCTCCGCTGTGCTCTTCGCGCTGTCGGCGAGCATCTTTGGGTCGACGCGAAGCGCCTGCCACACGTTGCCCACGAGCTGACTGATTTCGGTGTACATGTTCGCCTTCTGCTCCGGCGGCACGTCGATGTGCGCCGAGTCAGCGCGCTTGAGCAGGATTTGCTGCAACGCGATCTGTTTCACGAACGGCTTGAGCACCGAGTCCGGCGCTTGCGGAATCCGCTGCATGATCTGTTGCTGCGGCGGGGTTGCTTCGATCCAGCCAAGGAAATCGGCGACGGTCAGCTCACCACCTTTGAATGTCGCGAGTGTCGTCTTGTCGCCGCGATGCTTGGTGAAATCTTTCGCGGCGGTCTTGATCGTCGCCGGCGCGTTGTCCTTCACCTGGAGCGAGGTGCTCGCCTCTGTCTGCGCCATGTAGGCGCTGTCGGCGACACGCGTCGCAGCTTGCGTGTACTGCGCCGCGAAGTCCTTCTGCGCGTCGGCGTACGGCAACCGCTGGATGATATGGAAGCCGAACTGGGTCTCGATGGGCTGCGAGATCTCACCCGGTTTGAGCCCGGCCGTCGCAGTGTAGAACGGAGCGACCATCGAACCCTTCGGGAAGACGCCGAGATATCCTGCGTTCTGCGCGGCCGAGGGATCACTGCTGTACTTCTTGACCATGTCGGCGAAGTTCGCCGGCGTCACTTGGGCGCGGACCTGCGTCGCCTTCTTTCGAAGCGAGTCCTTCTCCACCGTCGACGGCGGAACGCTCGGATTCTTGTAACCGATCAGGATGTGGCGGGCAGCGAGCAATCCGCCGGAGGCCTGGTTATACGCGGACTCCGTGGCCGAATCCACCTTGAAGGTCTTTGAGATCGAATCCATGAACTTCTGGAGGCGACCCATGTTGAAGATCGGCGCCAACGCCTGGTCGATCGCCTTCTTGTCGTTCAGCGAATCGCCGTGGGCCGCGGCATACCCCATTTGCTGATAGCCCGCCCAGATGTCGGCGATGATCGCCGCGTTCTCGCGAGTCACCGGTACTTGGATCTTCGCATTGCCGAGAAGATCGCCGAGCCGCGTGACGGACAGCTCCTGCGATCCGGCGCGCGCGACGACATCGACGTGGGCGGTGAGGGCTTCTTTGAGCCCGTCACAGGCGGTCAACATCGTACCGGCAGCGGCGAGGGCAATGAGTGAGCGAGAGCGCATGGACTGAGAGACCCAGGATGAAGTAAGTGTTCGAGGAAAGAAAAACGTCAACTGACGAGCCCGCGGAGCGCCCGGACCAGCCCATCGAGCAGTGGGGCGCCGCCGAGACGGGTCAATTTCAGTGACAGCGGAACAGCCCGCCGGACTTCTGCTTGGAACTGCACGTCGTGAAAAGCCGCGGACAATCCCTTGACTCTGGGCGCGGCAGAATCTCTAAAGGTAATACGAGCCTCATTGCCACGCACCAAGATTCCTTCTATCCCCAATGCACCTCCGATGATCCTCAGTTGGGCTAGGGCGAGCATGGCCTCGGCGGGAATCGGAAGCGGCCCGAAGCGATCGCGCAGCTCGGTACGCAACGCTTCGATCTCCTGCGGCACCGTGTAGCGGGCCAATCGCTTGTAGATGTCGATCTTCGCGTCCTGCGCCACGACGTAATCGTCGGGCAGGTAGTTGGGCGTGTCGATCGTGACGTCGGCCGGGACGAGCTTCGGTGCGGCATCCCCTGACATGAGTCGCGTCACGGTTTCCTCGAGCATGCGCAAATACATGTCGAAGCCGACCGCATGCACGAACCCCGACTGCTCGGCGCCCAGTAAGTTGCCGGCGCCGCGCATCTCGAGATCCTTGAGCGCGATGCGATAACCGGCGCCTAGTTCGGTGTGATGCTCGAGCACCTGGAGCCGGCGCTCGGCCTCGGGGTCGACCGAGTCGGGGACCATCAGATAGCAGTAGGCGCGCCGGTGCGATCGACCGACGCGACCGCGGAGCTGATAGAGCTGCGCGAGACCAAAGTTGTCGGCGCGATTCACGAACATCGTGTTCGCGTTCGGCACGTCGAGCCCCGACTCGACGATCATGGTCGAGACCAGCACGTCGACGTCGCCGCTCACGAACGAGTGCATGACCTCCTCGAGCTCTTTCTCTCGCATCTGCCCGTGGGCCACGGCGATTCGTGCGCGCGGCACGACGCGTTTCACGTGATCGGCAATCGCCTGGATGGTCTCGATGCGATTGTGGACGAAGAACACTTGCCCGCCGCGATCGAGCTCCCGCGAGATGCCTTCGTCGATCAAGCCGTCGTCCCATGGCTCGACGTATGTCAATACAGGCGAGCGGTCGCGCGGCGGCGTTTGCATGAGCGTCATGTCGCGCAAGCCGGCCAACGACAAATGCAGCGTGCGCGGAATTGGCGTCGCCGTAAGTGTCAGCACGTCCGTTTGGAGCTTGAGCTGCTTGAGACGCTCCTTGTGCTTCACGCCGAATCGGTGCTCCTCGTCGACGACGATCAACCCGAGCTCCGAGAACTCGACGTCGGGGCTGAGCAACCGATGCGTGCCGATCACGATGTCGACTTTCTTCTCTTTGAGCTCGGCGATGATTTGCGTTTGCTCTTTCGCGGTCTGGAAGCGGCTCAACGCCGCGATGCGAAGTGGAAAGTCGGCCAGACGCTCGGTGAACGTGCGTTGATGTTGGTCGGCGAGAATGGTCGTCGGGACGAGCACGGCGACCTGGCGGCCCGATTGTACGGCCTTGAATGCGGCACGCACGGCGATCTCCGTCTTGCCATACCCGACGTCGCCGACCAGCAAACGATCCATCGGACGCGTGCCTTCCATATCCGTTTTCACCTGCGTCGTGGCGGTGCGCTGATCGGGCGTGTCCTCGAACAGAAACGCCGACTCGAGCTGCCGCTGCCACGGCGTGTCGGGCACATGCGGCGGACGCACGGCGATCTTGCGCCGAGCGTAGAGATCGAGCAGCTCGACCGTCATCTCTTGGATGGCGATGCGCGTGCGCTCGCGCTGCTGGGCCCATCGCCGACCGCCGAGTCGATGCAATCGCGGCGGTGGCGCGTCCTCGGACACGTCGCC
>DASYSU010000433.1:0-2388 GCA_036002925.1 Gemmatimonadaceae bacterium
ACGGCGTGAACGAACTCGAGGCGTTGGGACATGGGCGTGTGAGTGGGCCAAGGCATCGGACTCCTTCGCGTGAAGCCCGAAACGTGCACCCCGGCTCACCCATCATCCCGGTCTACTGCTTTCTACCGCTCACCTATCATCCCGGTCTGTACACGTGACGCGTTTGGCGATCGCGTCGAATACGCTGAGTGTCCGCACAACGTAGGATCTCAAATCTGATGTCTGATGTCTGTCGTCAGACGTCGAGCGCGCAGCCGGACCAGATTCGGCGAACGAGGCTCAGAGTGGGAAGTCGTTCAATCCCCCACCGTGTGTCTCACCCGAACTTCTGCGGTCGCGACCGCGACCGTGCCGTACAGCGGTCACCGCCGCTTGAATCCTTCGACCAGCGCCGCGGCTTGGGCGTCGTCCGTGCCGAAGAGCTTGAAGTCGATCGCGACCGAATTGAGCGTCGTGAGATCGGTTCGCGCTTGCTTGGCCCGGTCGACCGCGCCGTGGATGCTGACCGATACGGAGCGGAGCGGGACCTGCTGGTCTCGCGCGATCACGTGAATGAGCTCGACCCCGCACGCCGCAACCGACGAGAGGAATACTTCGACCGGCGTGACTTCCTCGCCCGGGCAGCCGTTCTGCAGCGGGCCGTCGACGATGAAGTGATGATCGCGGACGTTGCAGAGCACACGGCCGAAGGTGTCCGTCGAGCGAGCACCGACGTCGTACTCGCGGAGGGTCGGTGAGGGGGAGGGCGATGTCATGGGGTGAACCTGCCGCGCAGCAAACCGCCGTGCAAGAGCGTAGAATTGAGGACCCGTCATCGGTCGATTCTGCCTCATTCCTGGCCGCCACTCGCCTCGCTTCGTCCATGCATCGCATCGCACTTGCCCTCATTACATTCGGCTCGGCCATCGCCGCGCCACTGCTCGCGCAAAGCCACTCGCTTCCGCCCGACTCGGTGCTCGCTCGCGCGATGACCTTCCGGTCGATCGGTCCGGCGGTCATGAGCGGACGCATCTCCGACGTTGCCGTGATCGACGCGAAGGCATCGCACAGTCGACTCGGTAACGTCATTTACGCGGCAGCGGCGACGGGCGGCGTCTGGAAGTCGACCAACGCCGGCGTGACGTGGACGTCGATCTTCGATTCGGTGCGCACGGGATCGGTCGGGGCGGTGGCGGTCGCGCCGTCGAACCCGGACGTGGTGTGGGTCGGCACGGGTGAGCCGAACAACATGCGCAGCTCGTCGTGGGGCACGGGTGTCTACAAGTCGACCGACGGCGGCAAGTCGTGGTCGAGCGCGATGCTTCCCAAGTCGCAGCACATCGGTCGCATCGTCATCGACCCGCGCGACCCGAATGTCGTCTACGTCGCCGCGCTCGGTCCCCTGTGGTCTGCCGGCGGCGAGCGCGGTCTCTACAAGACGACCGACGGCGGCAAGACATGGACGAACACGAAAGAGATCAGCAGGTACACCGGCTTTAGTGACATCGTAATCGATCCGTCAAACGCCGACGTCCTCTACGCGTCGTCGCTCGAGCGCGAGCGTCGCGAATACGGATTTCTTCCGGCCGGTCCGGAGAGCGGCATCTACAAAACGATCGACGCCGGAAAGACGTGGACGCAGCTCAAGCAAGGGTTGCCCACGGGCGACGTCGGCCGCATTGGCTTGAGCGTTTGCAAATCGCGTCCGACGACGGTGTACGCGATCGTCCACGCGAAGCCGCCGGCCAATGGCTTGTATCGCAGCGACGACGCCGGAGCGACGTGGACGCTGGTCAACAACCAGAACGCCACCGCCTGGTACTACAGCCAGGTGCGCTGCGATCCGACCGATCCCGATCACGTCATCTCGCTCAGCGCCCAGTCGCGCGAGTCGCGCGATGGCGGCAAGACGTTGCAGCCGTTCGCCACCGGTGGAGTGCACAGCGATCATCACGCGCTCTGGATCAACGACGACAATCCGCAGCAGATGATCTTGGGCGGCGATGGTGGTCTCTATCTCTCATGGGACGCCGGTCGCACGTGGGATCATGTCGAGAGCATTGTCGCGGGACAGTTCTACGCCGTCGCCGTCGACGACGCACTTCCCTTCTACAACGTCTACGGCGGTTTGCAGGACAATCAGACATGGTGGGGACCGAGTCGCACGCGCAACGCGTTCGGCCCAACCAATGCCGACTGGGCCCGCATGGCCGGCGGCGACGGATTCTACGCCGTGCCCGACCCGCTCGACCACAACTTGGTCTACGCCGAGATGCAGCAAGGCGGCGTGGTGCGCTATGACGCGCGTACGGGGCAGACGAAGAACATTCGTCCGACGCCGAAAGCCGGCGAGCGCTATCGCTTCAACTGGAGCGCGCCGATCCTACCGTCCAAGCACGACGCGAAGAC
>DASYSU010000434.1:0-11862 GCA_036002925.1 Gemmatimonadaceae bacterium
CGCTCCGAGGCTCGACCCGCACAACTCGAAGATCGTGGGTGCATTCGCGTCGATGTCGCGATTGACCGCGCCGATCTGATACCCGACGTAGCTTCGCGTGTAGTCCGGGAAACGACAGGCAGTCCTCGCTCGGTCGAACCAGCGGAGCCCGGGCAAGCCGACCGGGCCCGGAAAGCGTCCCATCAGAAAAGGCGCATAGGCCGGTCCCGTCACCGACGGAAAGCACGACGTCACCGTATGGAACCCACCCTCGTCACGCAGCTGCGCGAGCGACGGCAGGGCACCGTTGGTCAGCGCGGCGTCCAATGTGTCAGGACGCGCGCCGTCGGCCAGGAGAATGACGACGGACAATGGGCTCCGCTGTGCACACGTGAGCGAACGGAATATCGGAAGCTCGCCTCTGTGCACTCCCGCCTCAACCCCATAAACTCAACGCATGCCAGAACATCGAAAGCGCGCGGCAAAGCCGAAGGCCGCGCGCGCTAACAATACGAAGTCTCCCCGAACGGCGAGCGGAAAGACAAGCACGCCGCAAACGCTCGCCGAAGCAACGCTCACCGCTCAGGAAGGTCTACGCGAGCGCACGGAAGCCGGCCATCGCGCGGCCGGACGCACGCCACCATCAGAGCAACAGCCGGCGCGATCCGCAGGCGCGGCGCGCAT
Organism: Gemmatimonadaceae bacterium; assembly: GCA_036002925.1. Classification (GTDB taxonomy): domain Bacteria; phylum Gemmatimonadota; class Gemmatimonadetes; order Gemmatimonadales; family Gemmatimonadaceae; genus JAQBQB01. The sequence goes on from DASYSU010000434.1 coordinate 664, forward strand.
CGTCGACGATGCGATTCGCAGCTTCGCCCCGGTCACCGAAGACGAAAAGCTGCTGCAATCGGGAAGCGATCGCGACGATTTTACGCGGACCGATCCATGGCGCGTCCTGCGCATCATGGGCGAGTTCATCGAGGGCTTCGACAACCTCGCACCGATCAAACGCGGCGTCTCGATCTTCGGCTCGGCGCGAACGCATCCTGACGATCCCCAGTATCAGGCGGCGCAAGAAGTCGCGCGTCTACTCGCCGAGGCCGGCTTCGCGATCATCACAGGCGCCGGTCCCGGCATCATGGAAGCCGCGAACAAAGGGGCCAAACTCGGTGGTGGTCAATCGATCGGATGCAACATCGAGCTTCCGTTCGAGCAGGGCGCCAACCCGTACGTCGATACGTTGGTGAACTTCCGCTACTTCTTCGTGCGGAAAACGATGTTCATCAAATACTCAAATGCATTCATCATTTTCCCCGGCGGATTTGGCACGCTCGACGAGGCATTCGAGGCACTGACGCTGATTCAAACGGGGAAGATCTATCAATTTCCGCTGATCATGTTCGGCCGGCACTACTGGGCGGGCTTGATTCGATGGATCCAATCGCGCGTCCTCGGCGAAGCGAAGATCTCGCCGGGGGATCTCGACCTGATTCTTCTGACCGACGATCCGAAGGAAGCGGCACACGCCGTCATTCAGGCGTGGGAGTCACAGCAAGGCGCGGGGAAACGATGAGCACGAGAAGTGGTGAGGCAGCTCGCGTGCGCTCGCTGACTCACAGCGAAGCGGCCTTACCCCTTTTCTGACGAACATGTCCAAGCGCAAACCAACTGGCCCAGCCAAGAAGGAATCCAGCAAGGCAACACAGAAACGCGCCGCGGAAGAACGCGAGCGTGGCGGCGTCCAACACACAGCGCATGAGGCGAGCAAGTATCTGCGCGGTCCTCGCATCGATCCGCGCGCGATCGACGGAACAGAGAACGTCGCGGATTTGATCGACAACGCCTTTCTCGCGTACAACGCCGCGCGGCTGCGCGAAGCGTGCGCGCTATTCACGCGGAAGATGCTCGAGCCCGACGTGACCGTCGGCATGACGCTCACCGGTGCGCTGACGCCCGCCGGACTTGGCATGGCCGCGCTCATTCCGCTCATCGAGAGTGGGTTCGTCGATTGGATCATCTCGACCGGCGCCAATCTCTACCACGATACGCACTTCGGGCTCGGCCTCGCGATGCATCGCGGCAATCCGCAGGAGTCCGACGTCGTGCTCCGCGAAGAGGGAGTTGTCCGCATCTACGACATCTTCTTCGACTACGACGTGCTGCTGTCGACCGACGCGTTCTTCCGCAAAGTGATCCAAGGCCCGGAATTCCAACACCCGATGTCGAGCGCGGAATTCCACAATCTGTGCGGCAAGTACGTCCGCGAACGGGAGCGCGCACTCGGCATCGGGCAGAAGTCGCTTCTCTCGGCCGCGCATCAGGCGGGCGTGCCGATTTACACGTCGTCGCCGGGCGATTCGTCGATTGGAATGAACGTCGCCGCTCTCGCGCTCGAGGGGAACAAGTGCACGATCGATCCCAATCTCGACGTCAACGAGACAGCGTCGATCGTACTCACGGCCAAACGCGCCGGAGGACGGTCGGGCGTGTTGATCTGCGGTGGGGGCAGCCCAAAGAACTTCATGCTCCAGACGGAACCGCAGATTCAAGAAGTGCTCGGCATCGACGAAAAAGGCCACGACTATTTTCTGCAAATCACCGACGCGCGTCCCGACACCGGCGGCCTCTCCGGAGCGACGCCCGCGGAGGCGGTCAGCTGGGGAAAGATCGATCCCGATCGGCTGCCCGACGCAGTCGTCTGCTATCTCGACTCGACCGTCGCGCTCCCGTTGCTCACGTCGTACGCGCATGCGCGGCACGCCAAGCGTCCGTTGCGTCGATTATACGAACGCCGCGACGAGATGATGAATCTCTTACGCTCCGAGTTCGAACGCGCCGGGGGCGAGCCGGCCGACGCCGAGCACGCCGACTCGACTCTACCGATGCACCGCTGACGCGTCGGGGCTCGACATGTGGCGCCGGACGGCACGGACGAGATTGCGCCGGGCGTAATCGCCGAACGACACGACGGCGGCGATCTCTTCGCCGCCGAGGACGCGCCGCACGATGGCGCGATCGCTCCACCCTCCCGTTACACGACGCTCGATCTCGCCGAGCGTGTCTCCGAGCCAGCGCACCTTCGCGTCGATCGCCGCCACCGGATGGTCGACGAGCCCACGGTGTGCATCGAACATCCGCGAGGGTTCGAGCGCGCTCGCACGCCGCAGACTCTCGATCAACACATAGGGATCTTCCGTCGAGTGCAGTACGCGAGCGCGAATGCCGAGCCATAGATCGCCCGAGAACAGTGTGCGCGTCTCGGGATCCCACACGACCTGATGGTCGGTGGAATGCCCCGGCGTGTGAATACACTCGAGTCCTGACGGATCGAACCCAGTGACAGTGGCGGCCAGCGCTGGTGGATACCCCCAGAACACGCGCCGGTAAAGCTGGATGGGCGGTCGCCGTCGCAACGTTGATTCAGTGTCAGCCCGCATGAGAATGGGAACGCCGCGGCCGGCCAGTACCGCGACGTTGCCTGCGTGATCCTCGTGCGCGTGCGTGACGATTACGCCGCGCACGCCAAGCGACTTCGCCGCGTCGATCACCGTCGCCCGCGCCTGATGGAACCCGCTATCGATCATGACGCCGCGAATCACATACGCGCTCACACACAATCCCAAGCGCCGCCCCGCGGAACTCTGCAGCCGAAGCTGCAGAACGTCGTCGAAGCGTTCTACGCTCACGAGCCGAGCTCCACGAGCGTCAACGTGTGAATTCCATTGCTGTGTCCGCGCGGCCTACCCTTTGCCACAGCTATACCGGAGGATAAGTTGACAGTGTCGACGGCGCCCGGCCCCTCTGGCCGGGCGCTCAAGTTTTGTCCTCGCGAGAAGTTGCATAGTCTATGATCGAAGCGCTGAAGCAAAAACTCGGAGAAGAAGTCGAAAAGCTGCAATACGAGCTCAACGTCACGCTTCCTCAGGAGATTCGGAAGGCCGTCGAACTCGGCGATCTGCGCGAGAACAGCGAATACAAGGCGGCGTTGGAGCGGCAGCAGTTCGTGCAAGCGCGGCTGGGCCAGCTGCGCCAACGGCTCAGCAAGCTCTCATCGATCGATCCGAGCCAGATCCCCACCGACCGCATCGGCCTCGGATCGAAGGCCATCGTCGAAGACGAGAAGACCGGCGAGAAAGAGACATACTATCTCGTGTTCGGCGACGCGATCGAATTCGAGGAAGGACACGTCACCATGGCGTCGCCGATCGGCCGCGCGCTGTTGGGAAAAGCCGTCGGAGAAGTCGCGTTCCTGAGGCTGCCGACCGCGGTGCGACAACTTCGCGTCGTGAGGCTCAAGACCATTCACGACGTCGACGAGATCGAGCTCTAGCTCGCCGCCTTCTGCCGCTCAGCGAGCCGGCGAAAGACTTCGTTCGCGCAGACCAAGCGCTCGAAGCGCGCGAACAACTCCGGGTCGAACATCTTGCCGCTGTTCGCCGCCATCATCGACATCGCCTCGTCGTGCGAGAAGGCCGGACGGTAGGGACGATCGGTCGTCAGTGCGTCGAACACGTCGGCGACGCAGGTGATTCGGGCGCTGAGGGCGATGTTCTCGGCCGCGAGTCCGTCGGGATAACCACGGCCGTCCCATCGCTCGTGATGGCCGCGAACCATCGGAAGAATGTCCCAGGGGAAGTCGATTTCACGCAGCAAGTCGCTGCCGGCGGCGGCGTGACGCTCCATTACCGCGCGTTCCTCGGCGTCGAGCGGACCAGGCTTGTTCAAGATCTCAGACGGCACGACGATTTTGCCGACGTCGTGGAGCACGGCCCCCATCCGGAACCAGAACATCGTGATGTCGTCGAACCCGACGTCGCGCGCCAGCACGCACGCGTAGTCGGCGACGCGCTCGCAATGACCGAGCGTATACGCATCCTTCGACTCGATCGTCTGCCCCCAGCGCGCCGCGACGAGATAGAACCGATCCTCGAGGCGTGAGACGCGCCGCTGTAGATCGGCGAGATTGAGTTGGGCGCGCAGCTTCGTGAAGAGCCGGTGCGAGAGAGTGAGCGACTGCAGCGTGTCGCGGTTCTTGCCCATGATCTCATACAGTTCCGCCTGCTCGCGAGCCGTCTCCGCGGCGAGCAGCAGATCTTCGCGCGACATCGCGCTGTTGTACGCCGCCGACAGTTGACGCTCCGACTCGGCCAAATCGCCTCGCATCCGAGCGATCACGCCCAGGTGCTTGTACGTCTCGCCCAGCGCGCGATAATCGCTCGCCGCGGTTGCCGTCGTCAGAACCATTTCGCACAGGCCGGCGGCGCGAGCGACGTCACCCCGAGCGATCCACAAACTCGCCGAATTGATCAACGCGAGGAGTTGGTGCGGAATGTCGCCGGTCTGAATGCAGGCAACGACCGCGTCGTCGTACGCCGCCTGCGCTTCGTCGAGGCGATCGAGTTGTGTGTAGACCAGGCCCATGTTGTTGAGCACGGGTCCGACGTAGTCGCGAAGTCCCGCTGCCCGATACGTGATGAGACTCGCGCTGTAATGATCGAGTGCCGCAACGAGATCGCCGCGCAGACTCGCGATGATCCCGAGGTTCTGCGCAATCATCGCTGTGAGCCGCTCGTCGCCGGACGTAGACGCGATCTCGAGGGCCCGCGAGAATTCTCTCGCCGCGTCATCCAGGTCGCCGCGTTGCAAATGTGCGATGGCGAGCAGGTTCCTCGCGTGCGCACGGGCGTCGACGTCGTCCAGAGCATCGGCGATGGCCAATGCGAGCTCGCAGCAGTCGAATGCGGCGTCGAACTGGCCGTCGTCGACGTACGACCGGATAATGCGGCGGATGATTGCAACCGCGGCGACACCGCCGCCCGGGCCCAACAGGTAGAGCGCCGTCTCGTAGTGTTGGCGCGACTGCTCGCGGCGGCCCGACCGCTCGGCCTGTTGTGCTTTCTCGACGAGCGCTTCGACCGCAGTGGGAAAGAGGCCGGCACCCGGCGCCGTCATTTGCCGACTGGGTCTCCGGGCCGCACGATCTTTTTCGCCAGCGTCGGTCGCGAAATGCCGAGAAGACGCGCCGCCGCGGCTTGATTGCCACCCGTCAACTGCAGTGTCAGCGCGACGGCCTCACGCTCGATGTCCTCGAGTAGCTTACCGCCGGGCGGAATTTGAATTTCGCCGATCGAATCCGCCTTCGCGTCGGAGCTCGCCGCGACGCGCGCTGTGCGGCGTTGGATCATCAGATGCTCGGCGCGAACCACCGGCGATTCGCCGCACAGAATCGCCGCGCGCTCGACTACGTTCTTGAGCTCGCGGACGTTTCCCGGCCAACGATGAACGAGAAGCGCGGCGATTGCGTCGTCTGAAAAGGTCTTCGGTCGTTGACGATCCCGCGTTTCGTGCGCGAGAAAGTGGCGGGCGATAATCTCGATATCGCCAGGTCGCTCGCGCAGCGGAGGGAGCGTGAGCGAGAATACGTTGAGCCGGTAATACAGATCTTCGCGAAATTCGCCGCTCGCCACGACCTGCTCGAGCAACGGGCTCGCCGCGGCGATGATGCGACAATCAATCGGGATCTCGACCAGACCACCGAGCGGCCGCACCTGTCGCGACTCGAGCGCGCGAAGGAGCTTTGGCTGGAGCATTGGCGGCAGGTGGTGCACTTCGTCGAGAAAGAGCGCTCCCGATCCCGCCAGCTCGAGCAGTCCCTGCTTTCGCGCGTGCGCGCCGGTGAACGCGCCCTTCTCGTGACCGAATAGCTCGGACTCGAGAAGTGAATCGGGAATCGCGGCGCAATTGATTGCGACGAACGGCTCACTCGCGGAGCAGCTCGCATAGTGAATCCCGCGCGCGAATAGCTCCTTGCCCGTTCCGGTCTCGCCGATGAGCAGCACGGTGGTCCGCCGCGCGGCGGCGACGCGTGTCGCCAGCCGCACCGCCTCCCGAAGGGCCTCGCTTTCGCCGACGACATTCTCGAAGCCAATGACGTGGTCGGACAGCTCGGCGTCTTCGACGCCGGCTTCAGCATCAATCAACCGGACCTCGTGGCACAGGGAAGACCGACGGTCGAGCAGACCGCCGGTCTTCGCCTAGAAGTACCGGTGCGTTCCGCCTTCCGTCAGCCGCTTTTGGAGCCTGCCAACCCACTGGCGGGCGTTGATTCGCTCGAACCCTTTCATCGACCTATGCCAGACGTCTCGCGCCCGGTCGTCGTCACCGACAGCGGACAGCGCCGCGCCAAACTGGTACAGCAGCTCGGCCTCCAGGAGGGCGTCTTCGCTGCTCGGGCTGAGCGTCAGCGCGAATTTCAGCGTTTCGGCCGCCGCCGTTGGGTAACCAAGCAATCGTTGAAGCGCGCCACGCAGCTTGAGCGCCGAGGCCTCGCGACCGCGGTCGTTCCGCTGCCGGGCGATCGACAACGCTCGGTCGATGGATATAGCGGCGCCTTCGAGCTCGTTCTCAATGAGTCGCAGCTCGCCGCGGTTTTCCTCGAGGATTCCCTGAGACATCAGGTCGCCGCGCTCGCAGGCGATCAACAGAGCGCGATGGTAGGCCGCGCTGGCATCGGCGAACCGTCCCTCCTTCACGTGGAGGACCCCGAGGTTATTCAACACCCAACTCGCATATTGCAGGTCGTTGGACCGTTCGAAGGTCCGAAGGCTCACGCGATAGTGGGCCAGCGCCGATGCAGAATTGCCACGGATGTCGGCGACGATCCCCAGGTTCTGTTGAATCATGCCCAGCAACCGGTTTTCGGCACACCGCTCGGCGTCGGCGAGCGCGCCGAGGTAGAACCGCGCCGCATCATCAAGCTCGCCCCGGCGCTGGGCCAGCGTTCCGAGGCAGTTGAGCGCGTGCGCGCGACCCGAGCCGTAGTCGATGGCGGTCGAGACCTCCAAGCTTTGCTCATAGAACGGACGCGCGGCCGACGGCTCTCCGCGATCGCGCAGGACCGATCCCTGCCAACGCAGCGCATCGGCGAACAGGGGAGTGTGCTCGTCGCCTCCCAATAGCCTGAGGGCGAGCTCTCCCAACGCGAGCGCCGAATCGGGTGACTCTCCCAGCCCAGCCGCGCGCGACAACTCGGCGAGCCGACGCGCCTCGATCGTGCGCGGCCCATATGGGAGGTACGGTGGTGGATTTCTGGCTATCAAAGGCTCAATCCTGTTGTCGTCCAGATTCTGCGAGGACGCGGCATCGCCGCCGCGAGCCGATCAAACGCTCGCGACGGCACACCCCTGAGGACGAACCCACTTAATCACGCCCAGACGCAACGATGTACCCGGAGAAGTGTGTGACGGTGAACACCGCCGTCTGATTGAGCAGGTTGACGTTGAGGTTCAACAGCTCGGTCACGCTCAGGATGTTCTTGTCATCCGGGAAGTAGCCGACGAACAACGACAGCGGATTGATGAGCCCACCGCTTTTCGCCTGTGTGTTGCGCAGGTCTTGTGTGACGACGAGTGGGACAAGGAACTTCGTGCCGCTCGGTCCGAAATCGTAGGCCACGTTCGAGCCGGCGAGCGCGGTCACTGTGATGAGCTTCGTCGATGTGAGGGCGAGCGGCGGAACGACGACTGTAAGCCCCGCGCCGGAGATCGCGAGTTTGCCGCCGAGCGCGCCGATGTAGGCTGATGTCGTGATCGGCTTGGCCAGCGGCGTCGTGCGCTGCAGCGCGGTCACCGTCGTCGTCGACAGACCGAGCAACGAGGCGGAGGCTGCGGAATTCGGCGCTAGTACGGCTTCAGGGGCCACGGGGCTGTCATGCGTCCCGCAGCCGTTGATGAGGAGGCCGCCGATGACCGCGACGGTCAGCGTGCGGAGTGAACGAAAACGCATTGGGAAAGGTCCTCAGGTGGGATGGAGCGAAGCGTCTTGCAGGCAGGAGAGGCAAGACGTCGTGCAGTCGAGCCCGTTCTAAAGCAGCCGCCGTGCCAGCCGCTGTAAGAGGTTGTCGCACAACGCCATAGCTGATATTCAGCCCCCGTGCTACAGTCGGCATGGAAAGATTTCTTACGACCTGTCGCACCGCGTTGTAAAGATTCTTTCTACCAGCTTGACGGGCGCTCGCCTGCGGTCAATCTTGCCCGTACCAAGTACGGGGAGCGCCATGACCGCCCAACCCATGGACCTACTCCAAGGCACGCTCGACGTCCTCGTTCTGCGAACGCTCGCCTGGGGGACCATGCACGGCTACGCGGTCTCCCGATGGATCCACCAGCGCACCGACGGCGTCTTGGAGATCGAAGACGCGCCCCTCTACAAATCGCTCCACCGCCTTGAGCGCGCCGGCTTCGTCTCCGCCGAATGGGGACTCTCCGAGAACAATCGGCGCGCGCGCTACTACTCCCTCACACCAGCCGGCCGCCGACAATTCGCCGCCGAGGAATCTGCGTGGCGTCGCTATGCGGAGGCGGTGTTCAAGGTGCTGGAGCCGACGTGAGCGCCGCGCGGAAAAAGCTCTTTCGCCTACCGTGGCGAACCGCACGCCAGATTCGCGACGACGTCGACGAGGAGCTCCGCTTCCACATCGACATGCGCGTAGCGGCGCTCATCTCGGCCGGCCTCGCTCCGGACGCCGCACGACAACAAGCCACACGCGAGTTCGGCGACCTTGATGACGCACGCCGCTACATCGGCGCCGTCGATCGCGACATCGAAGCCGCGCAGCGGCGGAGTGACTTCATGAACGATCTCTGGCACGACATCGGATACGCCATTCGCAAGCTCCGCGCGGCGCCCATGTTCACGCTCGCCGCCATCACGACGCTGGCGCTCGGCATCGGCGCGAACACCGCCATCTTCAGCGTCGTGAACAGCGTGCTGCTCAAGCCGTTCCCGTTTCCCCAGGCCGATCATCTCGTCCGCATCCGCTTCACACAACAAGGACACGGTGATGCGGGCACGCCCATGGATCTCGTCGACTATCGAACGCGAGCGACGAGTCTCGTCGGCGTCTCGGTCATCGAAGGAACGACGGCCAATCTCACGCGCGACAACTCGGACGCTGAGCGCGTGCAGGGCGTGCGCGTCAATGCCAACTGGTTCACGCTGCTCCGAATCGCGCCGCTTGCCGGTCGATTCTTCGCCGAAGGCGAAGATCAAGCGAGCGCGCCGCAAGTCGCCGTGATCAGCGAACAACTGTGGCGTCGCGATTTCAGCGGCGACAAATCAGTCATCGGAAAAACGGTGCGTATCAACTCGACGCCATTCACGATCATCGGAGTCGCGCCCGGCGATCGACGGTATCCGATCACTGTCGAGCTGTGGATGACCAAGCGCTGGGCCCCCAACGAGCTGAGTGACCAGTCACGTGGCGCGCGGTGGCTCGGCATGTTCGCGCGCGTGAAGGACGGGGTTGATCTCGCCATGGCCGACAACGAGGTCGAGAAGATCTCCGTGGCGATGGAGAAACAGTTTCCCGAGATGTTCCGCGAACGACGCGCCCATGTGGTCACGATCCAGGATTACTTGGTCGGCGACATCCGCAAACCACTCTTCATCGTGCTTGGCGCGGTGACTCTGGTATTGCTCATTGCCTGTGCCAACGTTGCCAACCTCATGCTGGTCCGCACGACAGCGCGCGAAGGCGAAATGGCCGTTCGCACCGCGTTGGGTGCGGGTCGCGGCCGACTGGTTCGCCAGCTGATGACTGAGAGTGTCATACTGTCGCTCGTCGGCGCCGTTACTGGATTGGCCGTCGCGAAGCTCGCGATGCACGAGATGCTCGGTCGCGCCCCGCAGAATCTGCCGCTCGTTGGCTCGGCGTCGATCGATGGAACCACCCTCGCCGTCACGGCCATTGTCGCACTGATGACGGGCATCATCTTTGGTGTGCTGCCCGCGATACAGGTGGGGAAACACGATCTGGCCACCGCGCTGCGCGCGGGCGCACGAGGCACGCGCTCGCGCCCGGCGACCAATCGTGCGAAGCAAGCCATCGTCGTCGCAGAGGTGGCGGTCGCGGTCACGCTGCTCACCGGCGCCGGCTTGTTGCTTCACAGCTTTGCCAAGCTGTTGTCGGTCGATCCTGGGTTTCGCACCGAGGGTGTGCTGTCGATGAAGCTGTTGCTACCACAGCGCTCGTACGACAGCACCGCCATTCGAGCCTTCATTCGCGAGCTCGAGGCTCGAACGCGGGCGCTGCCCGGCGTGAAGAGTATCGGAATGGCAAACTTCATCCCGCTCGACGGAGGAAGCGAGAACTACGTTTTCGGGATTCGCGGACGGCCGGCGGTGCGTCCGAGTGACCAGCCGTCGACCGAGGCGCGGAAGGTGACGCCCGATTTCTTTGCGACGATGGGCATGCCGGTGATTGAGGGTCGCGGCATCACGTCGACGGATCAACCGGGCGCGCCGAAAGTGGTCGTCGTCAATCACGCGTTCCTTCAGGCGTTCTTCCCGAAGGAGGACGCGATCGGAAAAACGATCGCTATTGGATGGGGATCAGACTCCGGCGGTGACGCGCGACAAATCGTCGGTGTGGTGGGCGACGTTCACAGTTTCGGGCTTGAAGGCGCGCCGGAGCCGACGGTCTACGCGCCGATCGCTCAACGTCCGGACCAATCGATCTCGATCGTCGTGCGAACCGAAGGCTCACCAGCAACGCTTGCCGCGCCGCTGCGAGCGGTCGTCCGCGACCTCAATCGCGAGCTGCCAGTGTACTCGGTCCAAACGATGGAAGAGCGAGTGACGGGCTCGGTCGGACGTCAGCGCTTCTACGCGACGCTGATCGCAATCTTCGCTGCCGTTGCCGTCGTCCTGTCGGCGGTGGGATTGTACGGTGTAATCGCTTATGCGGTCAGCCAGCGAACCCACGAGCTGGGAGTTCGCGTCGCGTTGGGCGCGACAGGCGAGCGAATTACTCGAATGGTGATCGGCGAGGGGCTCGTCCTCACCGCGATCGGGATCGCGATCGGCGCGATCGCGTCGGTATTCGCTGGCCGGCTCGTCTCGAGCCTCCTCTTCGGCGTCAGCGCGCTCGACCCGATGACCATCGGTGGCGTCGGGGTCGTTCTCGTTTCAGTCGCGACGCTCGCGAGCTGGCTTCCGGCGCGGCGCGCGGCTCGTGTGGATCCGCTGGTCGCGATGCGTGGCGACTGA
>DASYSU010000435.1:0-3727 GCA_036002925.1 Gemmatimonadaceae bacterium
TTGGGCGACATCGTTCGCGACGGCTACAACCCGATGATCCGGGCGATTCGAAAACTCGAAAAGCCCGTGCTCTGCGCGGTGAATGGCGTTGCCGCCGGTGCGGGCGCCAACCTGGCGTTCGCGTGCGACATCGTGTTCGCGTCGTCGGGTGCGACGTTTATCCAGTCGTTTGCGAAGATCGGCGTCATCCCCGACAGCGGCGGCACGTTCATTCTTCCGCGCCTCGTGGGCCTCCATCGGGCGACGGTGATGACGATGCTCGCCGAAAAAATGTCAGCGCAGCAAGCACGCGATTGGGGTCTGGTGTACATGGTGACGGAGCCGGAATCGCTGATGGAGACCGTCACCGGGACCGCGCGCCATCTCGCGACCCAGCCGACGCGCGCGCTCGGCTTGATCAAGCGCGGCTTCAACGCATCGTTGGGCATCGACCTCGACGATCAGCTCGACTACGAGGAAGAGCTTCAACGCGAGGCCGGCGGAACGTCGGATTATACCGAGGGTGTCCGCGCGTTTCTCGAAAAGCGGAAGCCAGTGTTCACGGGACGGTAACGTGGCGCTCGATAACACGACTGTCGTGGGAGTCGTCGGCGCCGGTGCGATGGGAACGGGGATCGCGCAAGTCGCCGCGGCCGCGGGGCATCGCGTCATTCTCGGGGACGCACGCCAAGGTGCGACCGCCGGCGCCCAAGCGGCGATCGCCAAAGCGATGGATCGCGAGGTCGAGAAGGGACGGATGAGTCGCAACGCCGCCGACGAGTTGATGGCGCGAATCGATTTTCAGTGGGATGCGCTCGGCGACGACCTCGCGGCGTACAAGCGCTGCGGGATGATCATCGAAGCGGTGATCGAGGATCTCGAGACAAAGCGCGCTCTGTTTCGCCGGCTGGAATCAGTGGTCGCGACCGATTGCGTGTTGGCGACGAACACCTCATCGCTCTCCGTGGCGGCGATCGCGTCGGCATGCGAGATCTCGGGGCGAGTCGTCGGCGTTCATTTCTTCAATCCCGCCCCGATCATGCCGCTCGTCGAAGTCGTGCCGTGGCTCGGCGGCGATGACGGGGTGGCCGCGTCGTGCTACGCGCTGATGCAGCGGTGGAGCAAGACGCCGGTGCTCGCGTCGGATACGCCCGGGTTCATCGTGAACCGCGTTGCGCGTCCGTTCTACGGCGAAGCGCTTCGGCTGCTCGACGAGGGTGTTGCCGACGCCGCCACGATTGACTGGGCAATGAAAGAGATGGGCGGCTTCCGTATGGGCCCGTTCGAGCTCATGGACTTCATTGGCAACGACGTCAATTATGCCGTGACGCGCTCGGTGTTCGAGGCGATGTTCTACGATCCGCGATACAAGCCGTCGCTCACGCAACGACGTCTCGTCGAATCGAGCTTCCTCGGTAAGAAGTCAGGGCGCGGGTATTACGACTATCGCGCGGGTGCGGCAGCGCCGCAGCCGAACAAAGACGTCACCCTCGGACTGCTCATCTTCGAGCGAGTGCTCGCGATGTTGATCAACGAGGCCGTCGAGGCCGTCTTCATGCACGTCGCGTCAGCCGAAGACATCGATCTCGCCATGACGAAGGGGGTAAATTATCCAAAGGGGTTGCTCGCGTGGGCGAACGAGCTCGGCCTGCCGCGCGTGCTCGGTTGGCTCGAGCGGTTGCAAACGGACTACGGCGAAGATCGGTACCGTCCGAGCCCGTTGCTCCGCCGCATGGCTCGCGACGGACGGCGCTTCTTCGAGTGAGTGGCCACGACGAGCGCGCTCTCGCCGATCGCGTCGTGGCGGCAATGATGGAGAAGGATGCGTTCAGCCAATGGCTCGGCATTACGCTCGTTCGGATTGCGCCGCGCGCGGTGACGGTGAGCTTGACGGTGCGCGACGAAATGCTGAATGGGTTTGGCCTGTGTCACGGCGGCGTGACGTATTCCTTGGCGGACAGCGCGTTGGCCTTTGCGTCGAACACCCATGGGCGGATCACGCTCAGCATCGAGAACTCGATCACGTATCCGAAGCGCATTTCGGCTGGTGACGTGCTCACCGCCGTGGCCGAAGAGGAAAGCGGGACGAATCGTCTCGCGTTTTATCGCGTAACGGTGACCAGATCGGCCGACGTGGTCGCGCTGTTCAGAGGCACCGTGTACAAGACGAATCAAGAATTCTTTCCGATAGCAGAATGACTGACGCGTATATCGTAGACGGTGTGCGGACCGCGGTCGGCAACATCGGCGGTGGGTTGAGCGAGGTGCGTCCCGACGATCTCGCGGCGCGCGTCATTGCTGAGTTGATGCGGCGCATTCCGTCGCTCGATCCCGCGCGCGTTGCCGACGTCGTCCTCGGCTGCGCAAATCAGGCGGGCGAGGATAATCGCGACGTGGCTCGCATGGCACTGCTGCTCGCCGATCTGCCGGTGAGCGTGCCCGGTGAGACGGTGAATCGATTGTGCGCCTCGGGAATGAGCGCGGTGGCGAGCGTGGCGCGCGCGGTCAAGCTCGGCGACGGCGACTTCTATATCGCGGGCGGCGTCGAGAGTATGACGCGAGCGCCATATGTGATGTCCAAGGCCGGGAAGCCATTCGCGCGTGACATCGAGTTGTTCGACACGAGCCTTGGCTGGCGCTTCGTGAATCCGAAGATGAAGGCGAAATACGGCACGGACTCGATGGGACAAACAGCGGAGAACGTGGCCGAGCAGTACGGGGTTTCGCGCGGCGATCAGGATTGCTTCGCGCTCCGATCGCAGCAGAAAGCGGCGGCGGCACGGAGCGGTGGACGGCTCGCGCGCGAGATCATCGCAGTCGACATACCGCAGAAGAGAGGCGACGCCAGACGATTCGAGCAAGACGAATTCCTTCGGCCCGACACGACGCTCGAGGTCTTGTCAAAGCTCAAGCCGGCCTTTCGGACGGAGGGCGGCTCGGTCACGGCGGGAAATTCTTCAGGACTCAACGATGGCGCGTCCGCACTACTGATCGCGTCGGATGCGGGACTCAAGGAGATCAAGGCGGCGCCGCTAGCGCGCATCGTGACGAGCGCCGTCGCCGGGGTCGAGCCGCGGATCATGGGAATGGGTCCGGTGCCGTCGTCCCGCAAGGCGCTCGAGCGCGCGGGACTCACGCTCGATCAGATGGACGTGATCGAGCTGAATGAGGCGTTTGCGGCGCAGTCGCTCGCTTGCTTGCGCGAGCTCGGCATCGCCGATGACGATTCTCGGGTGAATCCGAACGGCGGGGCGATCGCGATTGGACATCCGTTGGGTATGTCGGGCGCGCGTTTGCTACTGACCGCCGCGCGACAATTGGAGACCACCCGTGGACGTTATGCCCTCTGCACGATGTGCATCGGCGTCGGCCAGGGTATGGCGACAATCATTGAGCGAGGATGAGGCTTGTGATCGGGATCGATCCCGCATGTCATCTCGTCGTGGCAGAGGCGCTGCCGTTTTGAACTCTTTGATGGGCTTTTGTCACTCCGTCGTTCATCCGTTCAAATCCGTGTCATCCGTTCAATCGTTTCACCAATTGTTATGGCCGGGACGGCGAGACGCCGCCTTGCCTTACGGTCTCTTGCGGACCGCCGCTCGGGCAAACCATAACGGTTGGTGAAATGAATTCAACGGATACAGACGGACATCAACGGACAAGAAAACTCGTCTTTGGTAAATGATCTAAGAATTGAGATAACTATGACGGCGACTTCAGAAACGATTCGGCCGATCGGCGTCGCGGG
>DASYSU010000436.1:0-18640 GCA_036002925.1 Gemmatimonadaceae bacterium
GTTCCTCTTTTTCACCGTTCTCTCATCGTACGACTATTGGTTCTTCGCGCCGCTTCTGCTGGCCATGGCGACGTTGGCGCACTACCGCCGCCTGACGAGTGGCGCGCTGATTCGCACGCTCGCGTTCCTCGCCGCGTTCGCCATTGCCGGCCTCTTGTTCAAGATCGCGACGAATGCATGGGGATTGGGCGGCATCCAGGCGTGGCTCCACGACATCCGGTTCCAATTCGCCGAACGTGGGACAGATAAGATCACGCGGACGTCGTACGGTCGTGGTGTTCTACCTACCGCCATGGGGCGCATCGAACGCTTCTTCACCCTGCTGCTGATTCCGATCGCAATGTTCTGGGCGGCGCTCCCGTTCGCGCGACGACGGTGGCAGACGTCGTTTGTGGCTGCGGCGTCTGCGCTGCCGAATCCGTGGTGGCTCGTTGCCGCCGCATTTCCATTCCTCTATCTCTTCGTCGAGATCTGGGTCGCCCAATATTATCCCGGCCTGCTCGTGCTGCCGTTCTACGCCGTCGCGTGCGCGGCGTTCGTCGCGCTCTTGCTGGGGATGGGTCGAAGCGCACGGCTCGTCGGCGCCGTGCTGTTCGTCGCGCTGCTGTTCAACTCCGTGTATGAGAACGCCCGCTTCAAGAAAGCGTTCTTCGATCCTGAGACGATTCGGACGATGAGTGCGCAGCTGGACAGCGTTGCAGGCCCGGGCCAGCAGCTGCTGATCAACCACGTCTTCGACGCCGCATACCGCTACTACTTCAATCGCAACACGGTTGCCGTCGTGCTCTTCCCGCCACGTGTGTCGAACATCGCCCTCGCGTCGTTCGCGGATGGACAGCAGCATCCGCGATCGGCCGGCCCCGATGGGGCGATCTTCGTCCAACACAAACACATTCGGGATGAGCTCTACGACAAAGGCTATTACTACATCTTGGGGCGCGCCGGGCTTTGGGAATGGTGGGGCAACCCGGAGAAACACCGCGAGGTCGTCGACCAGCTGATCTTCGAGCGGGACTCGACGATCATGGCGTACGTGTCGCAGATGGGGCGGAAGTTGTATGACGCGCCCGACTACGCGATCTGGCGCGTCTTGCCGGCAGCAGCCGACTCGATGGGCAACCACGCGCCCTGACGTCGCGTGTCGACCCTATCTCTACCGACCGTTCAGCCTGACCTCGTGTTGGAACCGCCGGCCGCGCGCGCGCCGTCACGCCAATCGATCGTCGCATGGGCGCTCGTGCTGGTTGTCGTGCTTCTGGCTCGCGCCGCAAGCGGCGTCGATAGCGCGCTTCATTTCTCGGGTCCACCGGTCGACGGACCATTCCAGCTCTTCAACGCGCTGCGTCGAATTGCCGCTGGCGAACGCGGTGGTGCGGACTTTCAGTTCTTTCATGGCATCGGCGTGCCGTACCTGCACTATCTCCCGTTTCGTTTGTTCGGCGGTGGATTCCTCGCGTCCGAGATCGCGCGACAGCTAATTTCGATCGTCGTGTACCCGATCGTGCTCGTGGTCTTCCTTCGCGTGTTCACGCGCGACTGGTCTCGGACGCTGGCGCTGTCGAGCGTCGTCTACTTCGTGTCGATCGCGCTGGCCCTTCGCGCGATCACAACGCCGACGATCAGCATGCTCGGCATTCGGTCGTCGCTGCCGACGCTGCTCCCTGTTGTCATGTACGCAGCCAGCTCTCGCCGGAGCCGAGCCCTCTGGATCGGCGTCATGCTTGGCGCTGCGTTGCTGCTCGGGACGGAACAAGGGCTTGCCGCGCTCGTCGCCTTCGTCGTCGTGAATGCGATCGCCGCATGGCGCGCCGACGACCGACCAGCGCGCGTGCGCGAGACACTCCTCGCTGTCGCGATCGCGATCGCGACGCTGGTCGTGGTGCTGCTCGTCATCGGTGGACCGCGTGGCGTCGCTGGAGCGCTGCGCTACAACTTCAAGCTCGTCCCGGGCGACCAGTTCTGGTATTTCGGCGCACCAGCAAGCGTCTTCGCACCGGACTGGCCGTCGGTATTCGCGCTGATGCGCCAGATGCCGCGGATTCCGCTGACCTTGCTCGCCGCGGTCGGCGTGATCGGCGTACAGCTGCGACGACTCTGGCGTGAACCGGATGGCGAGGCCGGGCGACGCCACATCGCGCTCGCAGTGTTGGCGATATACGGCTTGATCTCGTGCGCGGCGATCCTTGGAATCTTCTACGACACGTACATCGAACCGTGCATCCGCGCGCTGCTGCTGATCGGCGCACTCGAGCTCGATCGCCTGCTTGCCGCGCGCGACGCACGGCTGGCGCGGCTGCCCAAGCTCGGCGTCGGTCCGTCGCTGCTGACTGCCGCTGTTCTGAGTTTTCTCATCATGCTCGTCGCCGCCCCCTCAACCATAGGCGGCGCGTTGTTCACGCTGCCCCATGTGCTCGTCGACCATGCCGTCCGTCGCCAGCCCGCGACGCTGGAAGGGATTTGGGCTCGCAGCCTGGCCGACGGCCAGCAGGTCGTCGATCAGCATCGCGGGCCAAGCGGAAGCGTGCCGACGTTGTGGTCGACCTATGCCGGATGGCTCGAGGCGCGAAACGGCATCTTCAACCCCACGCCGTTCGACTACTCGATGCACGCACTCGGCCCCGAGAACCGGGCGGCCTATGTCGAGCGGTTCAAACAGGTACGCCCGCTCCTCGTGCAAACGGTGCTCCCAACCTACTTGATGGCCGAGATTTGGCTGGAGCAGACGTCGTGGGAGTTCTACGAGGAGTTGCTGCGAAACTATCGGACCGTCGCGCCGACGCAGTGGTCGATTTTCTGGGAGCGACTTCCGACGGCCAATCCTCCAGAGTCACCGGTTTGGTCGACGATGCTTTCTGAGGGCGCGTCGAGCGTCGAGCTTCCCGTCGCCGATCAATTTCACGGCGATACGTCGGTTGTGCTTCTCACGGTGCAGATCGATTACGTGGTGCACAACGCGCTCAGGCGACTGCCGTTCGTCGGCGCGATGCCGCGGTATTTTGTTTCGGCCGAGCAGTCTGTGTCGCGGTTTCCGGTCACGATCGACCCGTACACGACGTCGGCGCGGTTTCCGGTGATCGTAACGCGCGGGCAGAATCCCGTCCTCCGTTTCACGACGTACTCGCTGCTTCCCGGCGCGTCGTTCGCCGTTCGCCACGTGCAGGTGGCCAAGGTTCCGATCAACGACAACAACGTCGGATGGCTCGCGAACCTCATCGATACCGAACGGCAGCGCCAACCCTTGGGCGAAGGGTCTGATTCGACTGGTCGTTATCGCTGGCGCTGAAGCACCAATCCCTGCTCGCCGAAATTGAGTGGAACGCTGAGCCGGATGCGCCCGAGCCACTCGCGCGCCCCGTCGATGCCGAGCTTGTGCAAGCCGTGCGCGAGAATCATTTGCGGCGACGCGAACTTGAGCGGATAGAATTCGCTCCTTACACTGAAGCCGCGCTTGGCAAAGAAGTCGATCAGCCCCGCGCGCGACCAATGAAACTCGTGATCCGACAGCTTGTGCGGCCAGTACCGCCCGAGGAGTTGCTGCGATGCGGAGTCGGCGCGCGGCAGCACCATCAGGATCTCGGCATTCGATGCGCTGTTCTCAGTCATCCAGGCAACAAACGTCGACGGATCGGGCAAGTGCTCGAAGCTGTCTTGGAACAACCAAAGATCGATTGGCGCGGCGAGAAGCGCCGGCAGCTGGTCCGCTCGAAGAAGATCGACATCGACTCCGGTCGCGCGGACGTGGTCGATTGCCGCCTGATTCGTCTCGATTCCCGCGACACGTCGCGCGCGCTGCGCGAGAAACGGCAGACACGTGCCGCCGCCGAACCCCACCTCACAGACACGTTTTCCCTCGAGCGACAGGCGCGCCTCGGCGATCCAATGCGTCAAGGTTCGGACCTTGAGCTCGCCGACGTGGGGATCGAAGTGGCCGCGCTCCGCGGGGTAACTGGCATCGTACTCGACGTGCGCGGCGCGCGATTCGAGATCCCAGAAGGATCCACAAACGCCGCACACCATGCGGAATCCGCGTCGTTCGGCTTTCTCTTGTGGATGCTCACAGAGGAGCGGCGGAGCGGTCATCAGCCGTCCGTCAGCCGTTCACGACGAGCGACGTCGGTGATGCCTTTCACGCGGCGCGTGGCGCGGATGATCTTCTCGAGATGGGCGAGGTTCTCGACTTCGACCAACATCGACCCGTTCGTCCGCCCATCGGTGCTGCGGAGATCCATACTCTTGATGTCGGTACCGGTGGAGCTCACCGCGGCCGCGACGTCGGCGTAGAGGCCGCGCCGGTCGTTGCCCTCGAGCGCGAGGCGCACGACGAAGCGCTCGCCCTGCGCCTCTTGCCAATCGATCTCGAGTCGGCGCTCGGGCTCGTGGACGAGCAAAAGCAGGTTCGGACAATCGCCGCGGTGGATGCTGACGCCGCGCCCGCGGGTGACATAGCCCACGACCGGATCGCCGGGCACGGGCTGACAACATTGCGCGTAGCGGACCATCAACCCATCGACGCCTTGGATGCGAACGCCTTTCGAGCCCCGCACCCGGTCGACGAACCGCTCGAAGACGTTCGGCTTCGCGGGCTCGGTCTCTTCGTTCTCCGGGTACAGATGCTTGAGCGCCAGTGTGACGTTGACGTCGCCCTGGCCGATCGAGGCCAGCAAATGGGTCGCGCTCGTTAGGCTCAACGCACGCGCGGCGACGTCGAGCTGATCATCGTCTGGACGCGCGAGACGGCGGCGTTTGATCTCGCGATCGAGAATCTCCTGCCCGAGTTTTTCAGCCGAGCTCTGTGCTTCGCGCTTGAGGACTTGGCGGATCTTGTGACGCGCGCGTCCAGTGCGCACGTGCGCGAGCCAATCGCGCGTCGGTTTCGCGGTCGTCGACGTGATGATCTCGACGGTCTCCGAGTTGCGGAGCCCGCGCGAGAGCGGCGCGATGCGTCCGTTGACGCGCGCCCCGGCGCAGTGCAACCCGATCTCCGTGTGCACGGCAAAGGCGAAATCGATCGGCGTGGCGCCCTTGGGCAGCTGGATGACGTCGCCCGTCGGTGTGAAGACGAAGATCTCGTCCTGATACAAGTCGAGCTTGAGGAACTCGAGGAACTCGTCCGGCGTCTTCGCGTCCATTTGCAGCTCGAGCACTTGCCGGAACCACGACAGTTGGCGATCGAGCTCGTCGCTCTTCACGTCTTCCTTGTATCGCCAGTGCGCCGCGATGCCATAGTCCGCTGTGCGGTGCATGTCGCGCGTGCGGATCTGCACCTCGTACAATTGTCGTCCGGGCCCAAAGACCGTGGTGTGCAGCGACTGATAGCCGTTCGACTTGGGCTGCGCGATGTAGTCCTTGATGCGCTCCTGCACCGGCGTCCATCCGTCGTGGATGATGCCGAGCGCGTGGTAGCAGTCCGGAACGCTGTTCACCAACACGCGAATGGCGAGCAAGTCGTAGATCTCCTCGTACGGCTTCTCGCGCTGTTTCATCTTCTTGTAGATCGACCACAAATGCTTCGGCCGGCCTGTGACGTCGACGTCGCGAATGCCCGCCTGGCTGAGTCGCGCGATCAACGGCTCGGCCATCTGCTTGATGAGGGCTTCGCGTTCGCCGCGCTTCTGCGCGACTTTCTTGGCGAGCGCCTTGTATTCCTCTGTTTCGAGATGCTTGAACGAGAGATCCTCGAGCTCCCAGCGGAGCTTCGCCATACCGAACCGGTGGGCGAGTGGCGCATAGAGGTCGCGCGTCTCCTGGGCGATGCGCTTGCGTTTCTCTGGCGGCAGCCAGTCGAGCGTCCGCATATTGTGCAGGCGATCGGCAAGCTTGACGATGATGACGCGTGCGTCCTTGGCGATGGAGAGCAGGAGCTTCCGGTAGCTCTCGACCTGTCGCTCTTGCGTCGATCCGCCGGTCGGCAGCTTGGCGATCTTGGTGAGACCGTCCACGATGTCGGCGACCGGCCTCCCGAATTCGGCGTCGACATCGGCGAGCGTGAGCGTCGTGTCTTCGATGACATCGTGCAACAGCCCTGCGGCGACGGTGATCGAGTCGAGCTGTAGCTCGGCCAGGATCTTGGCGACTTCGACGGAATGCGTGATGTATGGTTCGCCCGAGTTTCGCAGCTGGCCGCGATGCGCCAGCTCGCCAAACTTGTAGGCGCGCACGAGCAGGTCGCGGTCGAGCTTGTCGTGCAACGGCAGCTCGTCCTCGCGCCAACCAGGAATCACTTCATGCAACGCCGTTGCCGTCACAGCAGGCCAGCCTCCGCGAAACTCGTATATCGTCCGCGTCCGATGATCACGTGATCGTGGACCGGAATGTCGAGCAGCTGTCCAGCGGCGACGAGCTGCTCTGTCACCTTGCGATCGTCCATCGACGGCGACGGATCGCCGCTCGGATGGTTGTGCACGAGGATCACCGCCGCCGCACGCTCGGCGATTGCCTCGCGAAAGACCTCGCGCGGATGCACGAGGGAGGAGTTGAGGATGCCGCGTGTCACCGTGATGTCGCGCTCCAACCGATGCTGCGCATCCAACACGGCGACGTGAAACTCTTCGACTGGGAGATCTTCCATCCGTGGAGCGAAATACTCGACGACGTCCCGCGGCGACCGCACCGGCGTCCCGTCTTGACGGCCTTCGGCGGCCATGCGTCGCCCCAGCTCGAGCGACGCGTGAATCGTTACCGCACGAGCCATTCCGACACCGGGCACCGCCGTGAGTGCCGCGACGGGTTGGCGAGCAATCCATCGCAACGCTCCGCCCGCTTCCACGAGGACCGATTGGCCGATTTGCACCGCCGAGCGACCAGCGCCGCCAGATCCGAGCAGGATCGCGAGCAGCTCAGCACTGGACAACGCGGTGGCGCCGAGGTCAACCAAACGCTCCCGTGGACGTTCCGAGCGAGGCAACTCTCGAATAGTTAACGCTTTTGACGCTTCCTGACCAGGCATAAGACCGTCGCTCCGAGGGAAATGGAGCCAGTCTGGCGTCGGATTCGGCCGAGTTCACCATCAAAACCTTGCGACAGCGAGCGATAGCCGTCAGGCTGATGACTCTTCGCTAGAGATTCGCCCCGTGACACTTTTTGAATTTCTTTCCGGACCCACACGGACACGGGTCGTTCCGGCCGACGGAGGACCAATCGACGTTCTGCGGCGCCGGATTGTTGCTGAGCGAACGGGTACGGCCGGCTCCGACGACGATCGGATCCTTGCGGGCGGAAACCGGTTTCGGCGTCAGCGGTTCGGCCGGCCCGATGTCGACCGCGCTGTCGGTCCCATTCCCCCCGTCCGAGGTGCCGTCGTCGGTCATCGGAATGTCCTCGAGAATCCCGAGCGCGTTGTACTTCTTGGTCGCCTTCTGCGGAGGCGGAGGCGGCGGCGCCGGAGGCTCGAAGATCAGTTGGGCTTTCAGGAAACGCTCGGAGAATGTGCTGTAGATGTCGTTCATCAGATCCACGAACATCGTGTACGCTTCGTGCTTGTACTCGATGAGCGGGTCCTTCTGACCCCACGACCGGTAGTGAATGGCGTTACGCAGCTGGTCGAGATCGTAGAGATGATCCTTCCACTTCTCGTCCAGCACGTTGAGCATGACGAGCGACAAGAGGCGACCCCCATACGGCTGGCCGGCCTCGTCTCGAACCGAGTCGAGACTCTGCAGCTTTCCCCAAAACGCTTTCTTCGCCGCCTCGACGGCGACGTGTTGCGCCGACGTCAACTCGGTCGGACGGTGATCCTCCTTCTCGTATTCAGGGACTTGAAGCAGATAATGCATCAAGAGATCCTGACGGAGCAGATCGAAGTCCCACTGCGCGGCTTCCTCGTACTCCGCGAGGCTCGTCTCAACACGGAAGTTGATCGCCTTTTCGATCATCTTGAGGGCTTCGCCTTTGAGCTCTTCTCCGCCCTCGAGTGCGAAGCTTCGCAACGAGTAGATGACCTCGCGCTGCTGGTTCATCACGTCGTCGTAGTCGAGCAGCCGCTTACGAGCTTGGAAGTTCTGAAGCTCGACGCGTTTCTGCGCGCCTTCAATCGATCGCGTGATGAGCGAGTGCGTGAGCACCTCGCCTTCTTGCGCGCCCAGTCGGTCCATGAGGCTCGCGATCCGCTCGGAGCCGAAGAGCCGCATGAGATCATCTTCGAGCGACAGGAAGAACTGCGACGCACCAGGATCACCCTGACGGCCCGAACGTCCACGCAGCTGTCGGTCGATGCGTCGCGACTCATGGCGCTCGGAGCCGATGATGTGCAGGCCGCCGATCTCCATGATGTTGATCTCGTTGCCGTCGGGATCCTTCACCTTCGACGGTTTCGGATCGGTCACTCCGGGTCCGAGTTTGATGTCGGTGCCGCGGCCGGCCATGTTCGTCGCGATCGTCACCGCCGCTGGCTGTCCCGCGCCCGCGACGATCTCCGCTTCACGCTGGTGGTACTTCGCATTCAAGACGTTGTGCTGTAGTCCCGCGCGACTGAACAACTTCGCCAGCGTTTCCGATGCTTCCACGCTCGTCGTGCCGATCAGTACCGGGAAGCCCAGGTCGTGCAAGCGCCGTGTTTCTTCGACGATCGCGTTGTACTTCTCGCGACGAGTCTTGTAGACGAGATCTTGGCGATCCTCGCGGATCATCGGCTTGTTCGTCGGGATGACCGCGACTTCCAGCTTGTAGATCTGGAAGAATTCCGTCTCTTCCGTCTCGGCCGTGCCGGTCATGCCGGCCAGCTTGTCGTACATGCGGAAGTAGTTCTGAATCGTGATCGTGGCCATCGTTTGCGTCTCGCCTTTGACGCGGACGCCTTCTTTGGCCTCGACCGCTTGATGCAGTCCTTCCGACCATCGACGGCCGGGCATCGTGCGACCGGTGAACTCGTCGACGATGAGCACTTCGCCATCCTGCACGACGTAATTCACGTCGCGCTCGTAGAGCGCGTGCGCGCGCAGGAGTTGATGCACGATGTTCAACCGCTCCGACTTCGACGCGTAGTCGATCTCGATCTTCCGCCGCTCATCGAGCTTCTGCTCGGGGCTCAGATCGTGATCATGATCGATGCGGTGGACCTCCTGCGACAAGTCGGGCAGCACGAACTCGTCGTGCGCGTTCGGCGACATGAAGTCGACACCCTGGTCGGTGAGGTGCACCGAGTGTCCCTTCTCGTCGAGCACGAACAACAAATCCTCCTCGAGGTCGCGATACGTCTGCTTGTTCGCCGGCAGCCGGCGGTCGGCGATGTGCTCCAACTCCATCTTCTGCACGAGCTGCTTGGTGCCCGGCTCCTGCATCATCTTCATCAAGCGACGATTCTTCGGATGGCCCAACTGCGCCTTGTAGAGCTGCAGCGCGGCGGTCTGCGTGTCGCCTTTCTCCAACTCGCGCTCTGCTTCGCCGACGAGCGTATTCACGAGCTCCGTCTGACGACGCACGAGGCGCGCGACGGCGTTGTTGTGCTCGAAGTACATCCCGTCGTTCTCGTTGCCCACCGGCCCCGAGATAATGAGCGGTGTTCTTGCTTCGTCGATCAACACCGAGTCGACTTCGTCGACGATCGCGTAGACATGGGCGCGTTGCACTCGCTGATCGAGCGACACGACCATGTTGTCGCGCAGATAGTCGAAGCCGAATTCGTTGTTGGTACCGTACGTGATGTCGGCGAGGTACGCGGCGCGACGCTCGAACGTTCCGGGCTCCGTATCGTCCAGACAGCCGACGGTGAGACCGAGATAATTGTAGAGGTGCCCCATCCACTGCGAGTCGCGGCGGGCGAGGTACGAGTTGACGGTGACGAGGTGTGCGCCTTTGCCCGGCAGCGCGTTGAGATACAGCGGCAGCGTGGCGACCAGCGTCTTTCCTTCACCCGTCGCCATCTCGCCAATCTTGCCGAGGTGGAGCTGGATGCCGCCCATGAGCTGCACGTCGTAGGGAACCATGTCCCACTGCAGCTCGCGGCCGGTGACCATGACCGTGGTCCCCAAGAGGCGTCGCGCGGCTTCGCGCACCGTGGCAAACGCCTCGGGCAGGAGCGCGTCGAGTAGATCGGCGGTCTCCTGGCGCAGCTTGCCTTCCACGCCGCCGCGTCCGTCGGCGCCACCCAACTCGACGTCGATTCGATCGCGCTCGACGATGTCGCTCGCGGCGCGTTTCTGCTCCTTCAACTCGGCGACGCGTCGCTCGAGCTCACCCGTTCGCTCCTCGATCGTTTGACGGAACTTCGCCGTCTGGGCGCGAAGCTCCTCCTCCGATACGTCATGGAGCCGAGCGTAGTGCTCGTTGATCTCGTCGACGATCGGCTGAATTTTCTTCCGCTCGCGCTCGTGTCGCGAACCGATGACGGCGTTAATGACTCGTTTGAGCATGCAATCCTCTAACGGTACAGCCGTTCCGCCGCGATGTAGTCGGCCACGGCATCCGGCACGAAACCTCGAATCGACTTTCCTTCCCTCACTCGCCTACGGACTTCCGTCGACGAGATGTCGATACGGCGAGTCGGTACGGTTCGCGCCGCCCCCGGGATCGCCGAGAGATCCGGCGCTGCGTCGGTTCGCTCAAGCACTACGACCGTCGCCAGCTCGGTGATTCGACGCGGCTCACGCCACTGTGGGAACGACCGGACCACGTCCGCTCCGACCAGCCAGAACAGCTCGGCCGACGGCGAGGCAGCGGCGACGGCCGATAATGTATCAACTGTGTAAGATAACCCGCCCCGATCTATTTCGATCGGATCGACGGCGAAGCGCGGGTCGCCCTCGACGAGCAAGCGAACCATGGCCAAGCGGTGCTCCGGCCCCGCGGCGTCTTGGTGCGCCTTGAGGGGCTGAACCGCGGCTGGGATGAAAACCAGCCGCTCCAGGGCTAGTGCCTCGAATGCGTCCCCCGCGGCGAGCAAATGCCCGTTATGCGGAGGGTCGAAGCTCCCCCCAAGGAGCCCGATCCGCACGGATCAGGAGGTTGGAGGCGGCGGTTTGATCGGCGGGACGCTGGCCGTATCAGCCTTCGCCGAATCCGCCTTGGCTGTCACAGTCACGGCGTTCGGCACACCCGTGCACACCTTGTTGACGCCCGAGTCGCCCGGGTATCGCTGACGCAGCTGCGTGCACAGCTCCGACGCATCGTCTCGATACCGATTGGCTTTGTACGATTCGACGAGGCGAAGGGCCGCGTCGCGCGCGGTGGGCGAGGTCGCGTACTTCGCCAACACGTTCTTGAAGTAGATCATGCCCGAGTCGTATGCCTTTCGCCGGAAATAGTACATGCCGGCGTCGTAATCCTTGGTCGCGAACTTGTTCTCGAGGTCGGCGATCTCCTTCTGCGCCGTCGGAATCAGCGGCGACGTCGGGTACAGGCCGATCAGCGTGTTATATGACGCGAGCGCCGTCTCCCCATACGAGGGATCCAGTTGCGGCTTGCGCCAGAGTCGCGAGTACGAGCGAGCTGCCTCGAGGGCAGCGTCGTCGGCGAGACTATCGTCCGGAAAGGATTCGACGAGACGGCTGAAGCTTTGGGCGGCGAGGAGGAATTCGTCCTGATGCTGATGCGACGACGCGAGGTACCAGTACGACCGTGGCAGCAATGAGTCGCGGGCCGGCAAGTCGGTGGTGAGCTTCTCAAAGCCGGTGATCGCGTTGTCCCAATGCCTGCGGTGATACTCGTTGAGCGAAGCCGCGTACAGCGACTCGTTCGTCGTCAGATTCTTTAACTGGAATTCCGGCCGGCACGCCGCGGTTGCCGAGATCGACAACGCCGCAACGAGTCTCCAGGAAATACGGTGCATATCGGGGATTGTACCCGGGACGATGGCATGGGTGCCAAAGCGCCGACCTGAGCCGGCGTCAGCCTCCTGCTCGCGCTCGAGGCTCGAACGCGAGCCAAGAAAGATAACCCGTCCCGTCGCTCGCCAGGGTCCGGCTTATGTTCGCGTCGGCAGGTCGAGATCGCTCTGGATCACGGAGCCGAGCAAGCCCGAGCTCGGCGCCGGAACCGGCGGTGCCTCGCGCCAGCCGGCCTGCTCGAGAATACGCGCGGTGGTTCGATCAACGAGCTCGGACTGTTCGGCGGTTTCCGCGGCTCCCGACGCGAGGTCGAGCCAAGAGAGCGCCTCGTCGTAGGCGCACCGTTGATCACAGGCGTCGCTCGCCAGCAAAGCGTAGCGATACGCCATCGCGCGCTCCCCCGCCTGGTCCGCATGGCGGGCAATTTCGCCCGCCTCGATACCGTCGGGAACTCGACCCTTGGGCAGGAGCAGCTCGTGTGCGAGCGCGAGCGCGCGATGCACTTCGCGACGGCGCGACGTGCTGACTCGGCCACGAACCACGCTGGCGATGATCGGATGGGCGCATCGGTACACGCCATCCTCTTCGACCGCGAGATGACGCTCGACCAGCGCGTCGCCCAAGGCGGCGGCGTGAAGTCGGGAAATGCCATGGAGGTGCGACAGCGCATCGGTCCGACAACCCCGGCCGGCTACGGCGATGCTGACCAGCAGCGAATGCAGATGATCGGGAAGACATTCGATGCGTTCGGCGATTGCGTCGTGCACACTGGGAGAGAGCAACTCGGGCGTGGTGTCAGTGATTGCCGCCGCGCGCACAATCCAGGCGTCGGTGACCGGGTCGACGGTCAGCAGCTCCTGCGCGAAGAGAGTCTTCAGCAACTCGATCACATAGAACGGGTTTCCCGCCGTGGCCGCGTGAATCCTCGCCGCGAGGCGCCGTGCGCCGTCTGGTGCGTCTACGCGCGCCAGCTCTCGAATGAGACGCCACACGTCGTCCTCGGACAGTGCCGACAGAACGAGGGACGTACTATCGCGCGTGGCGCGAAAGGCGCGGGCGAGCCGCGCGGCGGGAGCGTCGCGCTCGATTTCCCCGAGCGTGAACGTCGCGCACCACAGCACGCGCGCCTCGGCCAATCGCCGCACCAGGAAGTGGATCAAGCTGCAGCTGTCGGCGTCACACCACTGCAGATTGTCGATCAGTAACACGACCGGGCTGTCTTCGGCGATCGCGAGGACGACCTGCGCGATCGCCTCGAACAAACGCCATCCATCAGCGGCGCCGCTGGCGGGCGAAGCCTCAGGAAGGCCGGCAAAGCGCCGCCGAATCTCGGGCAGCACACGTCCGATCTCAGCCAGCCATTCAGGATCGACTCCTGCAACACCGGGTGCATCGATAGCGGATCGCAGCGCCTCGATGACGGCGCCGAACGGCGCGCCGGCGTGCGCGTCATATCCGCGGCCGCGTAGCACGATGCCGCCCTGCGAGGCGACCCAATGCAGGAAATCGTCAGCGAGCCGCGTCTTTCCAACACCCGGTTCGCCCTCGATCAGTGCAACGCGACTGGCGTCGCTCGACACGGCGTCCCACGCGCGTCGCAACGCATCCCACTCGCGCTTGCGCCCGATCAGACTCCCGATGAACGACGGTGAGTGTTCGTACCAGGCCTCCTTTGCTCGCGGGTGCTTCGGCTCGACGGCCGGCTGCTCGAGACGGGCCATCAACTCGGCAACGGCGCGCCCTGGCGCCCGGCCAGTTTCGGATGACAGCCGGGCGACGTAACGGGCGTGAGATGCGTGCGCGGCGTCTCGCTCGCCACCGAGGTGCTGCGCTTCGATTAGCGCGATGATGGGTTCTTCGGCGAGTGGATTCAGCCTGGTCCACCGTTCCGCGAGGCGGGCCGCGTCACGCCACTCGCGTCGAGCCATCGCCTCCCTTGTCACGCCGGCGATGAGCGACGTGTACCGGGCAAGCAGTTCCACCCGTTCGTCCTCGGCCCATTCCTCGAACGCCGGGCAGCTTCGGAGTGCGAGACTCGACAGAAAGTGCGGGATGTCGATCGCCACAGCTGCCGCGGGATCCTGGTCAGCAAGGCGAAGGAACTCGTTCACGTCGCAGTCCAGTGGACCGCGCAGCTCGATCGACGCGCGATCGATCACCAGGGCCTCGCCGAGGGCGTCGCGCAGACGGGTCAATGCCTGGCGGAGCGATGCCTTGGCTCGTTCCTCAGGGTACTCACCCCAGAGCAGCGCGGTGACTTCGTCGCGCCGGTGCTGGCCCGGTTCGAGGGTGAGAAATGCGAGCAGCGCGAGCGTCTTCGAACCAAGGGCTGGTTCGACTGACGCATCGTCGCAGGCAGTCAGCGTGACGTCACCGCACAAGCGAAGCGCGAATCCCGGCATCGGCTCCTCGGATGGCGCGTGAACTTATCGGTGATTCACGATGGTCGATAGGTCGTTCACGCTCAATTCACGATTGGGTGACAACATCGGCCGACCAGAATGCGACCTCCCTCTTCGATCGCCCGATAGTGGCTCGCGACCAGGACTTCGACGAGCTCGTGCGTCTCGGCGATCGCCATCGTCTCGAGGGCAACGCGGCCAAGGCTGAGCCGCTGCTGCGCGAGGCCTTGGCGATCGCCGAGGACGATTCCCCGCCGGAGCCGCGGAAACTGACCGAGGCCCTGAACACCCTGGGTATCCTCTGCAAGGACTTGGCGAAATACGACGAGGCGTTCACGCTCTATTCGCGCGCGCTCTGGCTGGCGGAGCACGCCGAGTCCGTTGACGAGCGTGAAGTTGCGACGCTGTATCACAACCTCGGCGGGATCGAGCACGCACGCCGGAACTACGCCGCCGGAGAGCCGCTTGCACGCAAGGGTCTCGAGATCCGACGACGGCTGGCCGATGGCTCGGAAACCGCACTCGCCCAAGACATGGTTGCGTTGGCGGCCATTCTCGATGGCCAACAGAAATTCGATGAAAGCGAAGGTCTCTACGTCGATGCCCTTCGCATCCTCGACCGCGAGCCCGAGGCGAACGCCGGCGAGATCGCGGTCGCCCTGAACGACCTGGGGGCCCACTACGCGCAACGGGATCAGATCGACCGCGCGAACGATCTCTTGACCCGCGCCGCCGAGCTCAAGACGAAAACACTGGGACCTCGGCATCCCGACGTCGGAGTCACGCTCAACAATTTGGCTATCGTGCACAAACGCCGAGGCGACTTCGCGCGCGCGACGGCTCTGTACCGGGACGCGGTCGGCATTTTCGAGGAAGCTCTCGGTCCCGATCACCCGAAAGCGCTCGCGTGCCGACGCAACCTTGCCCGCTGTGATGCCGACGCGCGCGAGCTGCCTGGGTGATGTGGGCGGCCGACGGATCTATGCGTCGCGTCGCGATTCACGAACGCACCATTTCGATTCACGATCGATTCACGATTGACACGCAGACTATGCGCGTCGCAAGATCCGAAGCACTTTGACGAGGCGACGACGCGACGACGCGACGAGCGAACATGGCGAGCCGGTGATGAACTGATTTCGGTTTTCCCTTCCCACCAATTCAAGGAACACAATGAAAAAGGAAGAGTCGCGCATTCGCATCGAGCTCACGACTGAGCAAAGGAAGCAAATCAAGGACGCATCGGGCGAGGACGTCAACGCGATCGAGTTCACGGCGCAAGAGTTGGAGAATCGGATCGCTCCTATCAAGATTGCGTAATCGCTGTACACTGTCCCGAACAGGCGCAGCGGTGGCCTGCTCGGCGCGCCCGGCGCTTGCCGGGCGCACTCGTTTCCGGGAGTGAGAAGAGGACGTGAGAGAGGATCCCGATAGCGAGCCCCTTGCGTATCCGGTGCAACTCACGGCGGATCAGCAACGGCTGATTCTCGATCAAACGGGGCAGAACGTTTCCGCGATCCTGTTCGAGAGCGCGGCGCCGCAGCTGCGTTGCTCGTTCGGTGGAATTCCGCTGCGCGTGCCGCGCGGGGTGTTCGTGCCGGCGCCGACGACCGAGCACCTTCTCCACACCGCGATTCAGACCGCGTCCGCGTTCGGTCGTCCGACGATCGTGGACGTCGGCACCGGGTGCGGCGCGTTGGCGCTTGCCATCGCGAATGCACTCCCGCGGGCGTCGGTGGTCGCGACCGACGTGTCGACGGTGGCTCTGCGCGCGGCGCGCGCGAATCGCGTTCGATTGAAGCTCCGCAACGTTCGCTTCGCGCTCGGCTCGCTCCTCACCCCGCTACCCCGACGGCTCAACGGCAGGGTTGCCGTTGTTCTCGGGAACCTACCTTATGTGCCGCCGCGGCTCGCTGACTCGATCGAACGCGCCTTCCCCCATGGAACTGCGATCGGCCCCGGAAGGGACGGCTTGGATCTCGTGCGAGAGCTCGCGGCAAGCGCGCGCAAGGTCCTCATGCCTGGGGGGTCGCTCGCGCTGCAGTTGGCGGATTTTCAGTGGCGTAGCTTTGCCGACGAGTTGATCGCCCTCGGCTATGGCCCGCCCGAGCTTCAACATCGCGCCGATGATGCCCCCGTCGCCGGACGCTCCGTTTGGCTTGGCTAGGCGCCGAGATCATGCACGCGATTCACGTTTGCTAAACGACCATTCACGATCAATTCACGATGTCGATCTACATTCTCTTTCAGTCGAAACGGGGCCCACTCCACTTCGAGGAGCAAGACGAATGTCGATCAAGAACGAGAAAGAGATTGTCCGCATCGACCTGACCCAGGATCAGAAGGAAAAGGTCAAGTCAGTGACCGACAAGAATGCCGAAGCAATCGAGATGACGGTTCAGGAGCTCGAGGCGCGAATCACACCGCTAACGCTTGGTTGATCGCCCCACCTAGCCGTTCCCAGCGCCGCGCGAACCCCTCCCTGTTCGCGCGGCGCTCTGCTTTTGGCGGGCTGCGGATGTCACAGTAGTTCGTCGGAGCGGAGTCGCGCTGAAACGCCGAAGCCGGGAACCGCGCCTGTCGTTGTCGCCCGATGTCGGGTCCGCAGGCAATCCTACGTATGACGTAGGTCATCTCAAGCGGATTTCGGTCTGACGTCGTCGGACGCGTGCCGATGTGCGGCACAAACGCAGTGCACACTTAGACACGGGGGAATTATGGCGAGCGACAAAACGAACACGATCCGAATCGAGCTAACGACAGAACAAAAGCGAATCGTCAAAACCGCGACCGACAAGGACGTCGAAGCGCTGGAGTTGAACGTCGAGGCGCTGGAGGAGCGCATCACGCCCACCAGCCCGACCGAGTCGATCAGCTTGCCCTTCGGATCCGTCCACGTCCAGTACTAGGGCCTCTCCGTCTCTATACGCGTAGGACTTTTGTCACGCTGAGGTCGAAGCCGCAGTACCGCCTAACTCGCTAACCGAGGGAGAAGACCATGGACAAGCAAGAGTCGCGCATCCGCATCGAGCTCACCAACGAGCAGCAAAAGCAGATCAAGGCCGCGTGCGGCGAGGACGTCACGGTGATCGAGTTCACGCCGCAGGAGCTAGAGGATCGCATTGCTCCGCTGACCATGAAGTTCGCTTGATGACCGGGCTGGGCGCTCTCGCTTTCGGGGGCGAAGCGAAGGAGGCGAGAGGCGATCCGATCGTCGCACCGCTGATTATCAGCGTCCATCTCACCGCGGATCAGCGCCAACGCATTCTCGACCAAACCGGGAGCAGTATTTCTGCGATCCCGTATGAGAGCGCGGCTCCCGCGGTGCGGTGTTATTTCGGCGGAATCCCGCTGAACGTTCCGCGCGGGGTGTTCGTGCCTGCCGCGGCGACGGAACGGCTCCTGGACATTGCGGTCCAGGCGGCGTCGACGCTTCCGCGACCGACCATCGTCGACGTCGGAACCGGATGCGGAGCCGTAGCCCTCGCCGCGGCCAAAGCTCTGCCCCGCGCCGCGGTGTTTGCGACGGACACGTCGGAGCTGGCATTAAACACCGCGCGCGCGAATCGCAGGCGACTCATGCTCCGCAACGTTCGCTTCGTGCGCGGATCGCTCCTCGCGCCGCTTCCGCGTCGCTTAACGTCGAAGGTCGCTGTCGTCGTCGCGAACGTGCCGTACGTGCCGCCGCGCCTCGCGGATGCATTCAAGCACGCGTTCCCTGAAGGAACGTCGATCGGGCCAGGCGAGGACGGTCTGGATCTTGTTCGAGAGCTCGCATCCGAGGCGCGAAGGTTCTTGATTCGCGGCGGACTCCTTGTGTTGCAGTTGGCGGGGTTTCAGTGGACGACGTTAGCCGCGGAGCTTCTCGCCATGGGGTACGCGGCACCGGAACTCCAGGAGCAATCTGGGAACGCACCGGTCGTCGGCCGTGTCGCCTGGCCGAGTTAGCCTCTGGGTCGCCGATTCACCATCGTGCAACGGCATTCACGTTCGGCTCGTGATCACGCGGGGTTGCAAACGCGGCGTACGAGAGCGACCTTAGCCGCCCCGCCATCCTGGAGTATCAGTGGGTCGGAGTGACTCGAGCGCGGTGGCCACACCCGCTTTCGGAATGGATCCGAGCCAAGCTCGAGTCGGCGATGCGCTGCACGAGGCGACGCTCGATCTATTCGCGTCCGACGACCCCGGCGAGATCGCCGCAAAGCTGCTCGGCGCCGCCGAGCGGGTGGTCCCAGTGGATGGCGTCTCACTTTGGGTTCCGCGCGATGACACCCTCGAGTGCCGCGGCGCAAAGGGCGAAAACCGCGAATCACTCACGGGCGCGACGGTCGCGGCGTCCGCGGTCGAGCAGCCGTTCGATGGCGAGGGCGCGCAGGCGGTGTTCGCCGCTGGGGTCGCGGTCGATGGACGGCTGACCGTCGTGCTCCGCGTCACGCGCGCGCGCGGCGCCGAGGATGGGTTCAGCGACGCGGAACAAGA
>DASYSU010000437.1:0-34567 GCA_036002925.1 Gemmatimonadaceae bacterium
TCATCTTCCTGCTTCCTTAAACCAGCGCAGCCGCCGTTTACTCATGACTCCGCTTCTCCGTTCCGCGCGACTTGCCGCGATCGGGGTCGGCCTACTCGGAGCAGTTGCCGGCGCCCAGCAGCCCGCGCCAGGCTCCGCCGCGACCGCTCCTGACGTCGGCCAAACCGCCCCCGACTTCACCCTCCCGGGCGCGACGCGCTACGGGCTCCTCAAGAACCCCGTCAAGCTGAGCGACTATCGCGGCCAAACGGTCGTGATCGCCTTCTTCCCGAAGGCAAGGACCAAGGGCTGAACGGTCCAAATGGAGGCGTACCGTGATCAGTACGCCACGCTCTTCAACAACGGCAAGAAGGTCGTCGTCATCGGCATCAGCACAGACGCGGACACGACGCAGGCCAATTGGGCACGCGATTCGGGTTTCCCCAATGTCTTCGCGAGCGATCCCGACCAAGCCGTCGCGAAGCAGTACGGCTCAGCCGATAACAAGCTCGATACGCGCAACGTCTTCGTCGTCGGGCCCGACGGCAAAATCGTCGCGCGCATCATGAAGTTCAACGTCCTCTCGGCTGATGCGTACGCCGAGCTTGGAAAGGATGTCGCGGCGACGCTGAAACCTGCCGGATCGTCGCATTAGCGCGAACGCCGCTTCGGCGCCGGGACGCACCGGCACTGCAGGGCTGTTATTAGAATTGTATGATGCGGCTGTCGTCGCCGCCGCTCCAGATGCGGCGACGGCACGCGCGGTGGAAGGGCTCACGATCGATCGCTCCGCGCGCGTTTGGGTGTTCGCGTTCGGGAAAGCCGCGCAGCCCATGGCGGCGGCCGCCGTCGCCTCATTGCTCAAGGCGCTGCATTCGATCGTCGGCGGACTGATCGTCAGCCCCGAGCTTGGGACGCCGCCCTATCCGACGATGTTGTCGATGCGTGGCGATCACCCGCTGCCCGGGCGCAACTCATTCGCCGCCGCCGCGAAGATTGCCGAAGTCACGTCGGGCCGTCGCGGCAACGATGTCGCGATCGTTCTCATCTCCGGCGGCGCGTCTAGTCTCATTGGCGCTCCGTTGCGCGGAATGAACGAAGCCGACCTCATCGCCCTCTACGAGCTCCTGCTCGGCTCCGGTCTCGACATCGCCTCGATGAATGCCGTGCGCAAGCGCTTTTCGCGGTGGGCTGCCGGTCGTCTCGCGCTCGCGTTGGCTCCGGCCGCGACACACTGCCTCGCGATATCGGACGTGGCGAACGATGACCTGAGCGTCATCGGATCGGGTCCATGCGTGCCCGACACGACGACGGTCAAAGACGTCACCGCCATCCTCGAGCGCGCAAATCTCTTGTCGCGGATTCCGGCGTCGTATCGCGACTATCTCAGCGGCGTTTCGCGCGGCACGACGCCGGAGACGCCGACCGTTGCGCATCCGGCCTTCGCGCATGTCACGGCGCGCGTGATCGGCAACACGCAACTCGCCATCGAGGGCGCGGCGGCGGGTGCTCGGTCGCATGCTCTCTCAACCGAGGTGGTGTCGACACGGTTGAGCGGCGAGTCTGCGCGCGCCGGCGAGGCCATCGCGCGCGAGCTGATCGCGCTCCGCGCCCGTGGCGGGAGCGGACGTTGCATGATCTGGGGTGGCGAGACGACGGTGACGCTTGCAAGCAATAACAACGATCGGCCATCTGGCGGCGGACGCTGCCAGGAGCTTGCGCTCGCGGCCGCGCGCGTGCTGCATGAAGCGGGCGACGGCGCCGCGGGTATTACACTGCTCGCCGCCGGCACCGACGGCCGCGACGGCGCCACCGACGCAGCAGGCGCGATCGTCGACTCCGCCACGTGGGCGGATGTCGCGAGCGCCGGTCGCGACCCGGGCCAAGCACTCGCGACACACGAATCGCACGGTGCGTTGCTCGCCGCCCACGCACTGGTCCCGCGACGCGAAACGGGCACGAACGTGAACGACGTCGTGATCGGCGTGGTGTGACGCGCCCCGTTTTGTCGCTCGACTAACTTTCCCGCATGTCCGCTCCATTCACCGTCGGAATCATCCAAGACAGCGCAAGCGACGACACCGCGGCAACGCTGGCAGCGACCGTGGAGCGTGTGCGCGACGCGGCCGCGCGCGGCGCGCAGATCGTGTGTCTCAAGGAGTTGTTCAACGCACCCTACTTCTGCAAAGCGCAGAAGTGCGAGCGGTTCGACATCGCCGAGCCGATTCCCGGACCGACGACCGATCGAATGCAGGCGCTGGCGAAAGAGCTCGGCATCGTCCTCATCGTTCCGCTCTTCGAGCGGCAAGCGCGCGGCGTGTATCGCAACTCCGCGGCGGTCATCGATGCCGATGGTTCGTTGCTCGGCGTCTATCGCAAGATGCACATCCCTGACGATCCGCTCTATTACGAGAAGTACTATTTCACGCCAGGCGAGTCGGCAACCGACGATCGCATCGACGGCATTGGACGCGTCGCGAGACAGGCCAGCGGCTTTCGCGTCTGGAAGACGCGCTATGCGAACATCGGCGTTTTGATCTGCTGGGACCAATGGTACCCCGAGGCGGCGCGAATCACCGCGCTTCTTGGCGCCGACATTCTGTTCTATCCCACCGCGATCGGTTGGCACCCAGCCGAAAAGTCCGAGTTTGGACAAGCGCAGGTTGAAGCGTGGCGGACAATGCAGCGTTCGCACGCCATCGCGAACGGGGTGTTCGTCGCGTCGCCGAATCGGGTCGGCCATGAGGATGAAGCGGGCACCGACGGCATCGACTTCTTCGGCAACTCGTTCATCGCCGACCCCTTTGGTCGACTGCTCGCCGAAGCGGGAACGGAACCGGAGATTCTCATCGCCAAGTGTGATCCTGAGTTGATCGAGGAGACGCGCCGGAATTGGCCGTTCCTTCGCGATCGCCGGATCGATGCGTACGCGCCGATACTGAGTCGCTATCTGGGGGCCTAGAACCTGTCGCGTCGATGACACCCCGCTTCCCCGCGGAGTTCGAACCGCACGCCGCGACGTGGATCGCGTGGCCGCACCATGAGCCTGACTGGCCCGGAAAGCTCGAGCCCATTCCGTGGGTGTACGCCGAGATCGTTCGAAGCCTGCACCGCCACGAGCGCGTCGAGATCCTTTGTCAAAGCGACGAGATCGAAGACTCGGCGAGGCGATTGCTCGCCGCGCACGGCGTGCGAGAGAATTTCCGAACACACATCGTGCCGACGGATCGCGTCTGGCTCCGGGACTCCGCTCCGACAGGAGTGATTACCGACGACGGATCGGTTGCGCTGGTGAACTGGCGATTCAACGCCTGGGCAAAGTATCCGAACTTCGAGCGCGACGAACATGTTGGCGAAGCGATCGAACGCCTGACCGGCTTGCGACGGATCGAGCCGCGGCGCCCCGACAACGACGATCGCGTGGTCCTCGAGGGCGGCGCGATCGACACCGACGGAGAAGGCACGCTACTCGTCACCGAGGAATGTCTGCTCTCGCCAATTCAGGAGCGGAATCCCGGGCTCACGCGCGATGGCTACGAACGCGTCTTTCGCGACGCGCTCGGTATTCGCCAGACGATTTGGTTAGGTGAGGGCTGCGTCGGCGACGACACGCACGGTCACATCGATGACGTCGCGCGGTTCACGTCGCCGGGTGTGATCGTCCTGGCGTACGAAGCCGATCCGGCCGACGACGAGAATCACCGTCGCTCGGTCGACAACCTCAAGCGGCTCCAGTTGGCCGGCGGCGACGGCGGAGCACTGCGCATTGTCAAGCTTCCTTTCCCACGCGCCGTGGAGATGAATGCTGAGCGGCTACCGGCGAGCTACGCGAACTTCTACGTCGCGAACGGTGTCGTGATCGTCCCGACGTTCAACGACCGCAACGATCGGCTCGCACTGAACATTCTGGCCGAGCTGTTTCCGGATCGGGAAGTCGTCGGTATTCACGCGGTGGATCTCGTGTGGGGGCTGGGCACGCTGCACTGTCTGACGCAGCAACAGCCATTGGGCGAGCCGCGCTAACGGGCGCTCTTCCCCAATCCATATGCCTTGAGCTTTCTCGCCAGTGTCGGGCGTGAGATGCGCAGGATCCTCGCGGCGGCACTCTGATTGTATTCGGTGAGCTGCAAGGTGAGATCGAGTGCCTCGCGCTCGATGTCGGAGAGGCGCTTTCCGTCGGCGGGAATGCGAATGTCGCCGAACGTCGCCGCGCCGCGGGCCGCGCTCGCACCGGCGCGGCGGTGGTTGATCTCCAGGTGATCGACCTCGATGCGCGAGCCGGTCGCCACAGCCAGGGCGCGGTCGATCACGTGCTTCAACTCGCGCACATTCCCGGGCCAGCGGTGTGCGCGCAATACCGCGATCGTTTCCAGACCCAGTTGGCGGCGCGGAACGCGCTGGAGGCGCGAGGCTTCGCGCAGAAAATGGTCGGCAATGACACGGACGTCGTCCGCGCGTTCCCGGAGCGGAGGAAGCTCGATACGAAGAAGGGCCAGACGTGCAAACAAATCGTCGCGGAATGTTCCGGCCACAACGTGGTCGTCGAGACGCGTCTTGCTCGCGGCAATCACACGACAATGCACGGTCGCACCGTCGGCGAGACCGCTGAGCCGCGGCACGCTGCACTCCTCGAGGGTCAACAACAGTCGCTCCTGCAAGTCGAGCGGGAGCTCGTTGACCTCATCCAGGAACACGGTGCCGTGTCCCGCGAGCTCGAGCGCGCCGAGTCGACGACCCGGGTCGTCGCGCGAGGGCACGCGGCCGAACAGTTCCAGCTCGAGCAGGGCCGCGGGAATCGATCCGCAACTAATCGATATGAACGGGGCGTTGGCGTGAAATCCCGCGAGATGAATGCAGCGAGCGAGAAGTTCCTTGCCCGTTCCCGCCTCGCCGGTGAGGAGCAGCGTTCGCGATTGGGTCGTGGCGAACCGACGCGCCATCTGTACTGCGTGGCGCATGCTCTCGCTCTCGCCAATGACCGACGAGAACTCGGCGCCCGTCGCTCGCGCGTTAGCGCCCGGTTCGAGCGATAGCGCCGTCACCGTCTGTTCCTCGCCGCCAGCATCATGGTCTGTCTCACGATGACTCCTCGTCGCGAAATATGACTTTCATATTTAAGTATCGGCATGCGGACGCGACGACTTGACGGTCAGGCAGCTCGTGTCGCGCTGGCCAAGGCGGCGCGCAGGACCGTCAACCGTTCCGCCATCGCGGCAAAGCCGAGCGCGGTCGTTTCGGGCGTGATCTCGTCGATGAGCGAGAGAAGAGCATCTTGAGAGCGCCGGAACGACGGAGCGCACTCCGCGATCAGATACGCGGCGACGTACGGATCGTGTCGCAGCGCGATCTCGATTCCGTCGTGCAACAGCCGGAGCGCGTGTGAGTCGTCGCCGCGTTCGGCCGCCATGCGAATCCGCAGCGCATCGACGAGATCGCGCCCCTGGAACCACCAATCGGGCCGCGTCTCGACGTTCGCGCGAATCCATCGCATCGCGTCTTCGGCGACGGACCGCGCGCCGACGGCGAGCGAGGACAGCGCCTGGCCCGCCCGAGCGCCGAGCTCGACATCCGGCTGTCCGATACGAGCGGCGGCCGCGACGACTTGCTCGTACAAGGCCGACGCGGTCGCCCAGTCTTCGCTCTCACGGGCGAGATGCGCCATGTTGTACAGTGTCGCCAGGCGGTGCGACTCGTTAGCCGACTCCGTGAATCGGAGATACGCCTCGTCGTATCGCTCGCTCGCCAGCTCGAGCTTTCCGTGGCGCAGGTAGGACACGCCGAGGTTCAGCGACGCGAGTCCGGCGAGATCGACGGCATGCGCGATCATGGCAGCCTCTCGCGCTTGCTCGAATGCCGCCTCAGCCGCCTTCGATTGACCCGACCGCTGCTGCAACCGACCAATATTGATGTGGCACCGCGCTTCACCGCAGCGATCGCCGGCCGTGCGAAACAACGACAGCGCGCGTTTGTGGAAGTCCGCCGCGTCCGTGGTGTTCCGATCCATCACCGACGTCCCGAGTCGGGTCAACGATTCGGCGAGCAGCCGCGCATCGTCCGTCTTCTCCGCCGCGGCCACCGCTTCGCACGCGACGTCTTCGGCCTCGCGCCACTCGCCCAGGCGACCGAGGCACTGCGAGATCATGTTCAACAACTGTGATTCTTCCGCATGATCGCCAAGCGCCCGCGCCGTGACGAGCAATTCGCTACACATGATGATGGTCGTTTGCGCCGGCTGACCTTGCAGCGCTCGCGTGCGATGCCGCATGCGACGAAGTCCGAGCAACGCGTGGTCGTCCGGCCGCCCCTCGAGGCCGGCGAGGGCGCGATCGCACAGCTCTTCGCCAAGCGCATGCCGCCCTTCAGTCTCGGCGATCTCGGCCAGCCGATGCAGGGCCGAAGCTCGCTCGACGGGGTCGACGGTCTCGCGCTCCGCGAGCTCGAAGAATCGACGTGCGTCGGCGTGCGCATAGATCGCGAGGGCAGCGTTGCCGGCCGCCATTGCATGGCGGTACGCTTTCTCGGGGATCCCCGCCTGATCGTAATGCATCGCGATCGCCGCGGCGTTGTCCGGCGTTCGTAGTTCCATCGCTTGCGCGATCCGCTCGTGGATGCGTATCAGCCGACGTGGATTAATCGAACGGCGGACCGCGTCGACGAGCAGGCCATGCGTGAACGTGAAATAGCTTCCCGACGCATCCGTCGACGCCTCGATCACGGCGTGCGCAATCGCTTCGTCGATGGCGTCGAGCATTTCGTCTTCCGTTCCCGCGCCAGCGGCGATCGCGAGATCGATGTCGAACGAGCGTCCGATGACCGCGGCCGTATTGAGAACGCGGCGCGTCTCGGGCGAGAGCCGCTCGAGCCGCCGGTCGACGAGACCCGTGAGCGCCGATGGCAACTTCGCCTCACTCTCGACGCGTAGCCCCCAACGCCCCTGCTCGTACCGCACCGCGCTCTCGTCGAGCAGCATACGAACGATCTGCGTCGCGAGAAGCGGATTGCCCTCGGAGCACCGAAGCAGATAGGCGAGCAGTTCGGGACTCGTCTCGCCGCCAAGGACGCCGCACAGCCATTGGCTTACTTCGGTATCGTTGAGCCGCCGAAGACGGATTTCATGGAACCGCTCATCGCGGACCAAGCGATGACGGCGTTCGATCGCTTCGCCACGCGTCTCCTCGGCCCGCACCGTCAAGCAGATGAGGATTCGCTCATGCGTAAGCTGTGTCATGACGTGTTCGAGGACGTCCCACGTGCCGGAATCCGCCCATTGCATGTCGTCGAGCTGGATCACGAGGGGTCCGGTCACGGCGGCGAGTCGCAGGAATGCCAGAATCTCGTCGAACAACGTGTACTTGTTGCCGGCTGGCGCCGACGTTCCGGCATCCATGGCAGGCACGAGCTGCGGCAGCTCACGCCACGTTTTGGCACCGACGACGCCCAAGCGGTGGATCGATGAAATGATCTCGGCCCACGGCGCGTATGGTGCCCGCGAGTCCGCTTCCGTGCAGCGGCCCGCGACGAGCGACCCACCGCGCAGCGCGGCTTCGGTCGTCAATCGGCGCGCGAGCGTCGATTTCCCAACGCCGGCCTCGCCGACAATCGACACGAGGTGCGGCGCTCCGCCCACGCTTGCCTCGAGAAGCCGAACGAGGCGGCGCATTTCCGCGTCGCGCCCGACGAACTGCCTGAGGTCGATCGTCGGCGCGTGCTCGCCCTCCTCCGCCTCTGTCGCCGAGACCACCGTATCACGTCCGCGGCGCTTCGCCTCGTACAGCGCGCGGTCCGCGGCCGCGAACAACGCATCGAAGTCGCGGTGCTCGGCACGCGCCGCCGCTACGCCGAGTGACAGCGTGACCGAGATCGACCCGGAATGTTCGCGCAGCGGCACCGATGCCTGACGCACCGTGACGCGGATGCGCTCAGCCAACTCCGCCGCTTCCTCAAGCGGTGCATGCGGCAGCAGGATGACGAATTCATCACCGGCGTAGCGTCCGATGATGCCCGTCGACGCCGCGAGCTCGCGCAACGTTCCGGTGACAACGCGGAGGACTGCATCGCCTTGCAGATGTCCGTGCGCGTCGTTGACCTTCTTGAACTCATCGACGTCGATCACGATGAGCGAGACCGTGGCGAACGGTCCACGCTCGGCGAGAATCTTGTTGGCCATGTCGACGAACGGTCCGCGCATCAGCAAGCCGGTCAGGTCGTCGGACGGACCCGATACGCGCAGGGCTCGCACGACGGGACGAGGACCGGGCTTGGACTCGACCGCCGCGCGCTGTCGCAGCGACGGCGCCCGGGTACGCATCACGTCCTCGAAATGGGCGAAGATTTCCGGGTCGAACTGCTTGCCGACATCGCTGCGCATGATCACCATCGCGGCGTCGTGCGACAGAGCGCCCTTATAGCTACGCTTCGACGTGAGCGCGTCGTAGACGTCTGCGATGCAGAGAATCCGCGCGGCGCGTGGAATGGCGTCAGCGGCAAGCTGATCGGGATATCCGCGCCCGTCCCATCGCTCGTGGTGTGAGCGAACCATCGAGAAGATTCCATCGGGGAAGTTCATGTCGGCCAGCATGTCGACACCGGCCGCTGGATGACGCCTGACGAGGTCCCACTCGTCGGGCGAGAGCTTGCCCGGTTTGTTCAAGAGCTCTGATGAAATGATCAACTTGCCGACGTCGTGCACCAGCGCGCCGATACCGAACCAGAACAACTCTCGGGTCTCGAGGCCGGCGCGCAGTCCGACGGCGCAGGCGAGATCGGCAACGCGCTCGCAGTGACCTTGCGTGTAGAGATCCTTGGCTTCGATCGACGCGCTCCAGTGCCTGACGGCTTCGATGAAGTCGCGCTCGAGTCGGGCATGCCGTTGTTGAACGTCGGCGACCTGATGGCGTTCGGTGAGCTGCACGAAGGCTTGGTGCGCGTGATTCAAGTGAATGAGAGCGTCGCGATGCCGGCCGTGCCGACGGCACAGATCAGCGTGTTCGCGCGCCGTCTCCGCGGAGAGGAGAAGCGCTCCGTGCTCGCGCGCCCATGCTTGCGCGCGCTCGAAATGCTCTTCCGCCTCCGCCAACTCACCAAGCTCGCGCGCGATCGAGCCGCGTTGCTTCTCGATTTCGCCGAGCGCGTACTCGTTCGACGTCCGCGAGGACAAGCTCGCCGCCAACGCGCACGCACCGCGCGCCGCGGCAAAGTCGCGACGCGCGATCTCGAGGTCGGCACGACGGACCTCGAGGAGTGTGCGTTCGGGGATGTCGCCCAGCGCATCGGCGATCCCCACCGCCTCCTCGAATGCGGTCGCGGCGTCGTCCCAGCGTTGAAGGTCCGTGCACAGCATTGCCATATCGCTGAGTGCCGTGAGCACTTCGTTCGGTGCGCCGATCGTGCGGAACTCGTCGAGACTCTTTCGGTAGTGGCGAAGCGTCTCG
Source organism: Gemmatimonadaceae bacterium (assembly GCA_036002925.1). Classification (GTDB taxonomy): domain Bacteria; phylum Gemmatimonadota; class Gemmatimonadetes; order Gemmatimonadales; family Gemmatimonadaceae; genus JAQBQB01. Next base: position 9,411 of record DASYSU010000437.1, read on the forward strand.
TCGTGATCACCGCGCATCAGGGAGATGACGCCAAGGTTGCGCGCCATCAGCGCCGCGACCCGGATGTCGACATCCTCGAGGGCGCGAGCGCGCACCTCGGAGTACAACGATTCCGCGCGATCCAGCTCTCCCGCTTGTTGAGCGAGCTGTGCCTGTTCGATTAGTTGTTCGACCGAGGGCGTCGTCATCGCCGGACCTCAGCGCACGCTAGATGGCGGAAATGCGGAAACACAAAGGCGGGAGAACCGCAACACGCAGGCTCCGTGTCCTTAGTATCGGCAGCAACCCAACAAACCCAAGCCTGAAGCGCTTGTTTCTGAAATGATCTGGGCCGGGGCGTGGACATTGCGACAATCGGTTCGACCTCGACCGCGATTGCCCCGTGAAGATCACACTGCTTTCCGACGATTCGATCCGTCTCGAGCCGGTTCCGGGCCCGATGACCATCGAGGCGTTTTCCGCCGATCAGAGCTACTCACCCTTCCATATGGTGGCGGGCGGGTTGGCCTACTGCACATTCTCAGTCCTCTACGCCTGGGCGGAGTACGCCAAACTCGACGCCGATGACCTTACAATCGACGTCGGTTGGACGTTCGCCGACGACCCGCATCGCGTCGATCACTACGACGTGACGTTCAATTGGCCGTCGCTTCCGGCCAAGCGTCTTCCGGCGGCGAAGCGGGTGGCCGAGCTCTGCACAATCCACGCGACCTTCCGCCACCCGCCGACCATCGAGATCGAGGGATTGGTCACGCCGCGTGCGACGGCGGACGCACAGGCTGACGGCGCCGAACCCGTGGCGCGATGACCGCGACGATACCGGTCGTTCGCTTCACGATCCGTGGCGAAGACGCAACGCAAGGTCTCGGTCGGCCATACACCTGCGTCTATGACGGCACGTGCAAAGTGTGCACGCGCTTAGCGAACGCGCTGCGCCAATGGGATCGAGAACAGCAGATCGAGATCGTTCCGTCCCAAGCGCCCGGCGTCACCGCGCGCTTTCCCTGGATCCCTCCGCGTGCCTACGCCGAGGCGCTTCAGCTCATCGGCCCCGGCGGAAAGACGTGGCAAGGAGCCGCCGCGATTGAGGAATTGCTGAACATCCTCCCAAAGGGGAAGCTCGCTTCGTGGATATTCAAGATTCCGTTCGTCCGCACGGTCGCCGACCGGATCTACAAGTGGTTTGCGCGCAACCGATATCGCCTCGGCTGCGGTGAACACTGTCAATCTCGGCCGCTCGACGTCGAGTTTCGCGACAGCTGAGCGCTCAGCTCAGTCGCCCATCGGTTCACGACGTCCAGCTCGTGCTCATCGAGCTCTTCCTCCGAGGTTTGCACGTCACTCGCTTTTCCCTGCGACACTCGAGCCACGTTGGTGGCCAACGCGATCCAAGCCGCGCGTTGTAGCCATTCCCCCGCGGCGCGCATGAGGAGTTGATCGATCACCGACGCAGGACGGTCGAACACTTGAATCTCGAATCGCACGGCGTCGCCACGAGCTTCGATCAAAAAGCGGACGGCGCCGGCGATCGGATGGCCTGCGACGGTCAACAATGTGACGCACCGCTCGGCCGCTTCGGCGACGCGGACCTGAACGTGGCCGCGAACGGGAATCTCGAGCGTCAGCGTCTCGCCTTCTTCGACTCGCGTCGAGCCGCTCGCATCGGGCTTGAGTTCGACCGTCGGTGGTAGCAGCTCGGCGAGATGTTCGCATACGTACTCGAACAGCGCGTCCGCGTCGAACCGGCCGGCGCGGATGTCGACCCAGAATCGTTTGCGCGTCAGCGCTCCGACGCCGGCCGATGGCAATTGCGCCGGCTGTTCGTTCGCGAGTCGGCGAAGTCCATCGTCGAGACGCGTTGGCACAATCCCGAAGACGTCGGTCAGGGCGTTCGCTTGTCCCGCCGGAATCACGTTTCCCTCGACGAGCATGTCGAGCTGCGCTGCACTGAATGGGACCCCGACTCCGAGTGCGTCGAGGGCACGAATGCCGATCGACGCCGCGAACTCAGGCAGCGGTGCCTGCACCGGCGCACGCGATGTGATCTTCCGAAATCGAGCAACGAGATCGTTCTGCGACGTCAACTCTGGTCCCGCGATGTCCAGCACGCGACACCGAAGATCGTCGCGCTCGAGTGCCGATACGAGTGCATCGGCGAGATCCTCGTGCCAGATTGGTTGGAATTGTTGATTACCGTCGCCGATCGTTGGAATGATCGGAAGCGTACGGATCATTTGCAGCAGCATCGAAAGGTGCCGGTCGCCGGGTCCGTAAACGGCACCGGGCCGAAGAATCACCCAATCGCGGCTGAAAGCGCGCACGACATCTTCGGCGACGCGTTTCGACTTGTGGTAGGCCGACTGACCGCGCTCGGCGCCGAGCGACGATACGTAGACGACCTTGGGAATGTTCGTGCGCTCCGCCTCGAGTATGACGTAGCGGGTTCCGTCGATGTTGACGGCTTGGAACGTTCGGCGCGGAGGCTCTTCGGTCGCGATGCCCGCGATGTGCAGTACTGCGTCGCAGCCCACGCTGGCGCCGCGGATTGACTTTTCGTCGGAAACGTCGCCGGCCCACCCTTCGATCCCGGCTGGCCACCATGTCTGATCGCGGCCGGCGTGGCGGCTCAGGACCCGCGCGGTGTGTCCCCGGCGATGCAGCGCACGCACGGCGGCCTCGCCGATGATTCCCGTGCCTCCGGTCACCAGAACCTTCATCTCGCTCCTGCGCTGAGTGTCGAGGCGTTGGGCAGGTAAGATGCCACGGTCCTCGGTGTTACATGCCCGGCTCGTGTGTCGTCATCGCTGTGCCCGGCAACGCGGCTTGGGCGATCATTTCGAACCCCGGTAATCGATGTTCGCGCCCTCCCGAAAGAAGCTGTTCGCGTTCCCAATACTCGCCTCGCTTCTCCTCTTCGCGGCGTGCTCGCGCAGCGTCGCCAACACCGTCACGCTGGGCGCCGCCGGTCCGCTGGAACAACTCAACGGCGTGGTCACCAAACAGGGCATCGAGCTGGCGACCGACGAAATCAACGCGAGCCCGGATTGGTCGAGCAAGCGTCATCTGGAGATTCTGTTCGCTGACGATTCCGCGCGCGGCAGCCGAGCCGCCGCGATCGCCCAGGAGTTCGACACGACGCAACGCGTCGTCGCCGTGATCGGGCACGTCAACTCCGGCGCGATGGTCGCGGCCGCGCATCTCTACGACAAACATCTCGTTGCCGTCGCGACGACCGCAACCTCGCCAATGCTCACCGGCATTTCGTCGTGGACGTTTCGCGTCATTCCCAGCGATTCGGCCAACGCGATCAGTCTCGCGAAGTTCGTGACGAAGCTCGGCCAGAAGCGCGTCGCGGTGCTCTATGAGAACAATGCCTACGGGCGCGGTTTGGCGGAGAATTTCCGCAAAGCATTCAGCGGCGACATCATCGGCATCGATCCGATCGACGACACCGCGGAGCAGGACTTCGAGCCATACGTCGCCTGGTTCAAGCACGAACACGCCGATCTCGTCTTCGTCGCCGGCACCGATCGATCCGGCTTGGCGTTTCTCAAGGAAGCGCGGCGTCAACAACTCGCCGCCGCCATCGTCGGCAGCGACGGCTGGCAAGCGTTGGCGCCGGACCCCAAGGCCGAAGGCGTTTATGTGACGGCGCCGTTCAGCGCACAGGATCCGCGACCGGAAGTGAAGGCGTTCGTCGACGCGTTTCAGAAGCGATATCACTCGCTTCCCGAGGGACATGCGGCGCTCGCGTATGACGTGACGAAAATGCTCGCGTGGGCCGTCGTGAAGGTCGGTCCTGATCGCAAGAAGATCCGTGATTTTCTCGCCGGCCTGAGCGAAGAGACCGCGTTTCATGGCGTCACCGGTGTGATTCGGTTCAGACCGGACGGCGATCCGGTCGGGAAAGGCATGGTGCTGACGCGCGTTCATCAAGGCGCCCTCCAGGTGGAGAGCGGCCAATGAGAATCGTTCTCGATCGCGCAGGGCTCAACACGATTCGGGGCCGTCTCTGGATCGGCTTCGGCATTCTCGTCGCGTTGCTCATTGTCGCGGGTGCGGTTGCGCGTCGCTCGTTCACGGCGATGGCAATTACAATCAACGAATCGCTCTCGCAGGTCCAGGCCGAGGCCAGGCTCGCGAGCGCACTGTCGGCGAACGCCACGAAAACCATCGAGGCCGGCGCGCGGTATCTGGACACGCGCGACACCGCCGCGCAAACGGCGTTCAGGAAATTTGGCTGGGCCGCACATGGCGTGCAGCGCGAGATGAACGATCTTCCCGGGCAGACCGCGACCGAGGTGGCGACCGTCGCATCGATCGACAACAAGCTGTCGGCGATGGAAGTCGACTATGCCGTCGCTCACCGTCTCATCGATCTCGGTCGCACGGAAGACGCACGCAAAGTGGCCGCCCAAGCGCGTGGTCCGATCGACGACATGCTCAACGGCATCGACCGCCTCGGGCGGCTCAAAGCCGATCGCGTTGCGTCGGCGAAGATAGGGCTCGCGGCCGAAACCGATCGGCGCGCGCGCTGGCTGTTGTCGATCATCGGCCTCGCGCTCGTGATCGGAATGCTGGTCGTGCTCTTCACAGTCCGGCGCATCGGAAAACCGCTCGACATCCTCGTGCAGCATGCGCGCAGCCTGAGTGACGGCGATCTGTCGAGCCGCGTCGAGGACGGAATGCCCGGCGAATTCGCCATTCTCGCCACGGCAATGAATCAAACCGCCGAGTCCTTGTCGCGCGTTGTATCGGTCACGGTGCGTACGGCAGGCGAGGTATCGAGCTCCGCCCACGATCTCGCGTCGGTCTCGGAGCAGATTTCGCTGTCGGCGAGCCAGATGGCCAGCGCGATGACCGAGGTCTCACACGGCGCGGAAGTTCAAGTGCAGCAGCTCCGCACCGTCGACGACACGCTGCAGGCCATTCGCGAAGCGGCCGACGGCGTCAAACAACGTTCGGCTGAAGTGACGGATCTCGCACGAAGCATCGAGGGCGCGGCGCAGGCCAAGCGTCTCGAGGTCGATCGCGCGCTCGGAATTCTCGTCGACGTGAAGCATGGCGTCGAACGCGCCGCAGACGAGATCCGCGCGTTGAGCGCGACGGTGGCCGATATCAGCCAGTTCGTCGCCACCGTTGGCCAGATTGCCGATCAGACCAACTTGCTCGCGCTCAATGCCGCCATCGAAGCCGCGCGCGCCGGCGACGCGGGACGCGGATTCGCCGTCGTCGCCGATGAGGTTCGCAAACTCGCCGAGCAATCGCAGAAGGCGGCCGACGACATCGTGCAGATGACGGGACAGGTCACCGCCCGCGTCGCGATCAGCGCGCGTGCGATGGAGGCGAGCGCGGTGAGCGTCGGTGAGATCGAGCGCGTCTCACGCGACATCGACTCGGCGCTGCGCGTGATCACCGACGCCGCCGAGCGCACGCGCGTCGCCGCGGTCGGCGTGACGGGCGCCGCTGAGGCCAATGCATTCGCCGTCACGAGCGCGGCGAGCGGTCTCGAGTCGATCGCCAAGACCGCCGAACAACACGCCGCCGCCGCGCAGCAGGTCAACGCGTCGACACAGGAACAGAGCGCGGCCTGCGAACAGATGACATCGGCGAGCAACGTGCTGCTGGCAGGTTCGACTCAACTCAGAGAACTGGTCGGCGGACTAAAGACCTAACGGTTGGAACCACCCTTCCACCGCTACTGCTGGCACCTTGCGTGAGGGTCGCCCGCAGGATGATCGACCTTGGGACGATGATCCATGTCCGCTGTGTGGACTCCAAGCCGATACATGAAGTTCCCGATGTTCGCCATGTGCGGGTAGTCGATGTATTCCGGCTCGTCGGTCACCTGGTGATAGTCGCCGTGTAGACCGGTCGTCACGAACACGATCGGGATGCCGTACCGAGCGTAGTTGAAGTGGTCGCTGCGACAGTAAATGTTCTCGGGATGTCCGTTCGCGTCGTACTGATAGTCGAATGTGAACGGCGTTTTCTCCTGTTTGTTCATTTGCTCGACCAGATCACCGAACTCTGTCGACACACGACGCGAACCAACGAGCTGCAAGTAGTTCGGTCCGCCCTCGAAGAGGTCGCTCGCGGCTCCGCGGCCGACCATGTCCATGTTGAGCTGCGCCACGATCGAGTCGCGTGGAACGGGCGGGTGATCGGTCACGTACGCGGAGCCCCACAGTCCTTTCTCCTCGCCAACGTGCCACACGAACAACATCGAGCGTTTGGTGTTGGGCTTCTCTTTCGCGAACCGTTCGGCGATCTCGAGCAAGGTCACGGTGCCCGAGCCATCATCGTCCGCGCCGTTGTTGATTGAATCGGCGCGCACGCCGCCATTCGCCTTGCGCACGCTGTCGAGATTGATGTGAATCGCGGCGATCTGGGCGTTGAGTGAATCCAAATGCGCTTGCTGCGCCGGCGTCGCGGGAGTGCAGTTCGCCTGTTGGCGTCCGCCGCACACGTGGTTCTCGAGATTGTAGAGCGCGATCCGCTCGCGAATCGGATACGCGGCTTGCGCGTACAGGTGAAGCGAATCGTGGTCGACCGGACCCGCCGCGCGGATTCCGATATGGTCGTTGTGCGCGCCCATCGCGACCCATTCGTTCTTGAGCTTTGGATCGTGTCCCTCGTATGCGGCGACAACGTTACGCGCCGGCGCATCGCTGTCGATGAACTTGAGATCGGCCTTGATCGACTTGCCGACAGCTCCGCGCGCCATGCCGTCGAGCGATGCGCCGAGCAGTTGCTCCGCAGCTTGACGGGTAATCAGTGTGACGCCAGCGACCGCCGAATCGGTCGGCTCTCCTTTGAGCTGGACCTGACCCTCGCGCGGATGAAGCGCGTTCGCGCTCTGTTGAGGCGTGATCGCGTCGCCGATCGGAATGACCGCCGCGGCGCCGTTGATCGCCGGACCGCCGCCGCGCCCAAAGGCACCGCCGCCGCCGCCACGCCCGCCACGACCGCCTCGACCGGCCGCCCCTGGCCGGTACAGCACGATCTTCCCGGCGGCCTGCTCGGATGAAATCAGCGGCGTGCTATCGCCCATCGTTCCGGCGTAGATCACCTGTCCCGACGGGAACGAATTCGCTACCACTCGGCCACGACCGGCTTGCGCCAGAAAGTCGGTTCCGGCGTGCAAGGTCACGCCGTCGGCGGTGATCGTCGAGCTCGGATCGAGCGCACGACGGATCACTGGAACGTTTTGGAAGTACGTGCCGTTGTCGCCCATCGGCTTGAGACCCAATGCCTTGAGCTGCGCCGCGATGTAGTTCGTCGCCTTGACGTGACCACGAGTACCGGTCTCACGGCCTTCCATCGAGTCGGCTGCGTAGATGTACAAGCGCGTCTTGAGATCAGCCGCGGTGATCGGCGCCGACGTCGGCTCGGGCTTGTGGGTGACTGGCTGTGTTTTGGGATTCTGGGCGGCGAGGGCTGCCGGCAGGCCGAGCACGGCCGCGGCGCGCAGCGTATGTGAGAGTCGTATCACGGGTGGTCCTTCGTGTGAATTGGATGGAACTAGGGACAAGACTGACCGGTGGAATCTACGTCGAGTACGCGGCCGGCTAGCGGGATGCTGGGCCGTTGCGTGGATTCGATCGATGCCCGAGTTTGAGGGCCATGCGCATCGAGACTCTCGCCGTCCACGCCGGCCACGACGTTGACCCGACAACCGCAGCCGTGACGCCGCCGATTCACATGTCGACGACCTTCGCGCGTGAGGCGGACGGCAGCTATCGCTCAGGCTATCTCTACTCTCGCTACTCCAACCCAAACCGGACCGCACTCGAGCAGTGCCTGGCGCAATTGGAGGGTGGCACATTGGCGGCCGCGTTTTCCTCCGGATCCGCGGCGACGATGACGCTCCTGCACGCGCTTGGTCCCCTTGCCCACGTCATCATCCCCGACGACGCGTATTTCGGCACGATCAAGCTGGCCCGCGACGTATTCGGTCCGTGGGGACTCGACCTCTCGATCGTCGACATGACCGATCTCGAGGCGGTGCAGGATGCCGTCCAGTCGAACACCAAGTTGATTTGGGTGGAGACGCCATCGAATCCCCTACTTCGAGTCGTCGACATCGCGGGCGTGGTCGACATCGCCCACCGGGCCGAGGCTCTGTGCGCCGTCGACAACACGTGGGGCACTCCGGTGCTTCAGCGCCCGCTCGGCCGCGGTGCAGATATCGTCATGCATTCGACGACGAAGTATTTGGGCGGCCACAGCGACGTCCTCGGCGGCGCTCTCATTGCCCGCGACGACAGCGAGTTGTTCCAGCGCGTGCTCAGCATCCAGATGTCCGGCGGCTCGGTACCGTCGCCGTTCGAGTGCTGGCTGACGATGCGCGGGATTCGCACCATGCCACTTCGCGTCAACGCGCAATCGGCAAACGCGCTGGCGCTCGCGCAGTTCCTCGCGCAACACCCGCGTGTCGAGGCGGTCCACTACCCGGGCTTGCCGTCGCACCCTGGCCACGAGATCGCCTGCCGACAGATGTCCCGATTCGGGGGCATGCTTGCCGTGCAAGTCGGGGCCGACCGTCAAGAATCGATCGCGATCGCCGGGCGACTCAAGCTCTTCACGCAAGCGACCAGTCTCGGAGGAACCGAGAGCCTGATCGAGCACCGGGCATCGGTCGAGGGTGCGGCGACACGCGCGCCCGAGAATCTTCTACGTGTATCGCTCGGGCTCGAGCACATCGAAGATCTCAAAGAGGACTTCGACGCTGCGCTTCGTCGCTAGAGTACCTGCTGGTGTGCTGGAGCAACGCAGCCGCGGAATCCGCGGAGTGAACGGAACGCCGCCGATTGTGTGAGTGAATCCGGTGGACGCGGGCATCCCGTGAAGGAAATCATTCACAAATCGGCTGTTCCTCACCTATGAGATTCCGCGGCGTTCCGTTCGTTCCGCGGATTCCGCGGCTACTCCCAAGGAACGTCGTCTGCCAATGACCTCGACGCAGGAAGCACGACAGCCGAAAGCCGTACTGCTGCTCAGCGGCGGGCTCGACTCGACAACGCTGCTGGCTCACGCAGTGCACGGGGGTTTCGACGTGCACGCGATGACGTTTCGCTACGGTCAACGACACGCCAGCGAGATCGACGCTGCGCGGCGCATCGCTCGGCACTATCGCGTCGAAGATCACGTCATTGCCGATATCGATCTCCGCGTTTTCGGCGGCTCGGCACTGACGACGGATATCGCAGTTCCCAAGGATCGCGACGTCGGCGAGATGCGCCACTCTGGAATCCCCATCACCTACGTCCCGGCGCGCAACACGATCTTCCTGTCCTTCGCGCTCGCCTGGGCCGAAGTGCTCGAGGCGAGTGACATCTTCATCGGCGTGAATGCGCTCGACTACTCGGGATATCCCGATTGTCGTCCAGAGTTCATCGCCGCGTTCGAGCGAATGGCGAACCTCGCCACCCGCGCCGGTGTTGAAGGAAGGAATCCGATTCACATCCGCACACCGCTGATCGATCTCACAAAGGCGGAGATCATTCGTCGCGGTGTCGAACTCGGCGTCGACTACTCGATGACGCAAAGTTGCTATGACCCGGACCCGAGCGGCGCTGCGTGCGGCCACTGCGACGCGTGTCAGCTCCGCCTCAACGGCTTCGCCGAGGCGGGCTTGAAAGATCCCGCGAAGTATGTTTGAAGGGCTCGGCAACCTATGTATACCGTCAAAGAAATCTTCTATACGCTCCAGGGCGAAGGCGCCAACGCGGGTCGTCCCGCGGTGTTCTGTCGTTTCTCTGGTTGCAACCTCTGGACGGGCCGCGAGAGCGATCGCGCCACCGCGATCTGTGATTTCTGCGATACGGATTTCGTCGGCATCGGTCCCGACGGCGGCAAATTCGCCACGGCTGAATCACTCGCCGCCGCCATCGCCTCTCGATGGCCGAGCGACTCACGGAATCGGCGTTTTGTCGTTTGTACCGGCGGCGAGCCGTTGTTGCAGCTCGATGCCGCGGCGATCGAGGCGTTGCACGCACTCGACTTCGAGGTCGCCGTCGAGACGAATGGAACGCAGCAACCGCCGCCCGGCCTCGATTGGATTTGCGTGAGTCCAAAAGCGCGCGCCGACCTGGTGCTCCGGCGCGGGAACGAGTTGAAGCTCGTGTTTCCGCAACCGGAGTTCGACCCAGCGCAATTCGAGTCGATGGAGTTCAGTGAATTCTTTCTCCAGCCCATGGACGGCCCGTATCTCGCCGCCAACACCCGCGCCGCGCTCGAGTACTGCCTTGCGCATCCTCGGTGGCGATTGAGCGTTCAAACCCACAAGCTGCTCGGGATCCGCTGATCGCGGGGTCATCGGGATCAATTGTTTACGCGGTGACAATTTGCGCGCGTGTGATCTGCCACACCGAAGCGCGCCCGATTCGATGATAATTGTTGACCCTGTCCGGCCAACGGCATAGACTAACGGTTGTGTCTGGCTACAGCGGTCGCGGCGTTGCCTCGACCGACTTTCAGGAGTCAAAGACTGGCAAGCGCTTCTAGCCAGCCTTTACGCCTTTTTTGGACGCTACGGATGAGCCTCTCGTCGTCGACTCGCTACTCCCGGTTGACGCTCGTGCTATGCACGGGCGTTCTCCTGTGCGCGCCTGTCGGCAGGGTGCAGGCTCAGTCAGCGAAGCCATTCGAGGCGCTGAGCAATTCAGCCCGCTCCATCCGAGACTCCGTGGTCGCCATGGCGCGCGCGCAGATCGGAAAGCGATATCGAACGGGCGGCGAGACGCCGGAAAAGGGGTTCGATTGCAGCGGCCTCGTTCAATACGTTCTGGGCGGTCTCAACTTGCAGGTCCCGCGCACGGCTCGACAGCAGGCGTCCGTTGGATTGCCGCTGACACGCGACACGAGCCGTTTGCTTCCCGGCGATTTGTTGACCTTCAGCAAAGGCAAGAAAGGTCGCGTGAGCCACGTCGGGATCTACGTTGGCGACGGACGGTACGTCCATGCGAGCAGCGTCGCCGGCAAAGTAATCGAGAGCTCGATCGACCGCCCGTTCTCGCCGCTCATCAAGGCGTGGCATGGTGCACGACGAATTCTCTCGCTCGACGACAGCATCCCGACGCTGGCGGTCGCCGCGCCGAAATCGCAGCCCTGAGCGATCTTACGGTCGCTTTCGTTTTTTCAGGGCCCCGGTCGAATCAACCATCGCACCGGTCCGCGGAAAATCCAGCGCACTGAGCGAATCGACGAGCCTCCACGCGCGCCTGGACGAATCCGGTTGCAACACGCCGGGCCACAGCTGCATCGTCGGCCGCAACTCGGCTTGACTGACATGTCGAGCTGAATCGATCGTCGCGCAGACCACCGCGCCGCGATTGGTCGGCTCGCGCAACTTGAACGGGCCATACGTGAGCAAATTGCCGAGCGAGTAGACGACGAGTCGGTTGCCGCGCCATTCGGCCGCTCGCAACACGTGCGGCCCGTGTCCGAGCACGAGCGTCGCGCCACCCATGAATGCGGCATTGGCGAACGCGACCGGGTTACCGCGATTCAACTTGAGAAAACGCTCAGTCGCATCTCGCGTTCGTTGCGCCGTCGGACCCTCGGCGCCCAAATGCATGGTGACGATCACTGTGCCGTACTGAGACACAGCGCGTGCGACGTGACGACGAACCGCCGCCAGATCGCGCGCGTCGGGCGCAGCAGTGTCGGTATGAAATCCGAGGATCGCAATCGTGTCGCCCGACGGAAGGCCGATCGGCGTCGCGAGCGTGTCGGCGCCGGTCACGCGGATGTCAGCCGCTGTGAGGTACGACAGCGTCGTGTCGCGCCCAGGATCGCCCGCGTCGCGTGAATGATTGTTCGCGACGTTGCCGACGAGCACCGCGCCGCTGTCGATTGCGTGACGCAATGCCGTGGCCGCGTTCGGCGGTTGTCGGAAGGCGAAACAGCTTTGCGATCGCGGACCGCATTTCGGCGGCGCCGGACCAGAACCGATCGCGCCTTCGATGTTCAAGACGACGACGTCGGCGCCGGCGAAGAATGAATGAAGAGCCGGCGCGAGGCTGTCCGGATCCGGCTGCAAACCATAAAACCGGCCGAGCGTGTCGGCGGCGTACTTCGCCCAAAACGGATCGAGATTCGTGCCGAGCGTGACGTCACCGCCCGCGCATACGCGAACGGGCGTCGACAGCTGATGCGATCCCTGCGCGAGCACATCGCTGGGGCCACGGCTCGATTGTGCCGACGCGGTCGTGGAAACGCTCAGGAGCGACAGCAGTATCGCGCTCCATGAGCATTTGCTCATTGGCGGCCGACGAACACCTGGCCGCGGCCGTCGGTCGACCAGCATGCCCGATTGCCGACGACAATCTGCTGCTGTCCTTGTACTGGAACCGCGGCCTGACCGAGCATCTGTTGCGATGCGGTCTGTTGGTTCGGAACTGCCGGGGTAAATGGCAACGGCCCCGCGACGATTCCAGGTTGCGACACAGTCGGTTGGACGACCGTCGGCTGGACGAGTCCGGCGGACTGCGCGTTCGTCACGACGATGCCGTTCGACAAGCCGCACGCCGTGACGACTTGCTCGAAGCCGCCACCGAAATTCGCGAAGACGCGACCGTCGGGCGAGACAATGACCGGGACGCTCCCCGTGAGGAATGTTCCCGGCGTGCTGATCACCGGTGCCGGAGCAATGCCGGCGACGCGTCCGCTCGCGGCTGCTTTCGTGTGCACCGTGTGCTGTGCGAGCGCGACTGCCGGCGAGATCACAAGTCCCGCGACGACCATCGTTCGAGCGATTCGCATGCGATCCTCCTGCCTATTAGACCCGGCCATTCGCGTTCCGGTTCCGCCCAGTCAACCTATTCTCGCCTGGTGTTGTCTCATAGGTCTGACGGGCTTGAAACCCGGACGCGCGCTTGCCCGTCCGTACTGTTCGGATGTGGGACATCGAATCCCACAGGCGCGCAGGAAGCCCGGAAAAATGGTCGGTTCGAGACGGTCTAACTCATTGCGAAGCTATGTGTTAGCAGATGATCGAGTGCGGCACGGTCCTTCCCTTAGCAGCCGGTAGTCCCTTGTCACTTGCCCACTCGCCATCTCTGCACGAGACGTCACCTTGGATATCAAGCGCGATCCACCGAAAAAAACCAAGCGAATCATTGGCCTGTCCCTTGGGTTGCTTGCCATCGTCGCCGTATCGGTGGCGATCAGCAGACTGCAACCGGCTGCCCCACCGGTGGAGCGCGGTACGCTCTGGATCGACACCGTCAAGCGGGGCCCGATGACGCGTGACGTGAATGCCCCGGGGACGCTTGAGCCCGAGTACGTGCGAAACGTGACTGCGTTGACGAGCGGACGCGTGGAGGCGCTGCCAGTACGTCCTGGCGTCAGCGTAACGCCGAGCACGATTCTCGTCGTCATGAGCAATCCCGACGAAGAGATCAAACAGCTTCAGAACGAGCAGACGCTGAACCAGGCCGTCGGCGCACTCGCGAGCCTCAAGACGTCGCTCCATCAAGCGATCCTCGTGCAGCAAGGCGTCGTCGCCAACACGCGTACCGCGTACAACAACGCGGTCCGCACCGCCTCTGTACAAGACTCCCTCGCGACAAAGGGGCTCGCATCGAAGAACGACGTGGCAGCCGCACACGACCAGATCGCCGAGTTCAAGCAGCGACTCGACATCGAGCAGAAACGACTCGACGACATCCAGGCGTCGGAGCAGCAACAGATCGATCTGCAGCAGCAGCAGATCGAAAGCCTCAAGCGCATCCTCACTGAGCAAAAGAATCGCGTCGCCGCAATGACCGTCAGATCGCCGGAAGCGGGCCAGCTCCAGGCGCTTGGCAATCCGCCGCTCGAGCTCGGACAGTACATCAATGCCGGCGGCTTGCTCGCTCGCGTCGTACAGCCTGGCAAGCTCAAGGCGGTGCTGCGCGTTCCGGAAAATCTTGCGAAGGACGTCGTCAACGGCCTCCCGGCGACGATCGACTTGCACAACAACACCATCGTGAAAGGCCATGTGATTCGCACCGATCCGTCGTCGGTCCAAGGCACGGTCACGGTCGAAGTGTCGATCGAAGATTCGCTGCCGCCGGGTACCCGTTCGGACCTCGCGGTCGACGGAACAATTCAGCTCGAGCGGCTCAACAACGTGATGTACATCGGCCGTCCAGGCTTCGGTCAGGCCGAGAGCTCAGTCGGAATCTTCAAGGTCAACAAGAACAAGGGCGAGGCCAATCGCGTCACAGTCCAACTCGGCCGCGCTTCCGTGAATCTGATCGAAGTCAAAGGCGGACTGAATGTCGGCGACAGCGTGATCATTTCCGACATGTCGGCGTTTGACAATACCAGTCGTGTTCGAATCAAATAGTCGCGGGTTGCTGGTTGCTAGCTGCTGGTTGCTGGCAACCGAACAGCCGCGCACCAAGACCGATCACGTTGTAACCAGTACCAGTAACCAGTAACCAGTACCGTTTTCTCACCCTTCGCCCGAGCGCCCCATGGCCACTGAGTCCGCATCCTCGTCACCGGCCGGCTTCGCCGCGACCGCGGGGAACGCCAACCAACCGCTGATCCGTTTGTCGGGGATCAAGAAGGTCTTTTACACCGACGAGGTGGAGACCCACGCCCTGCAGGACATTCATGTCGAAGTCCAGCCGGGGGAGTACGTCGCGATGGAAGGTCCTTCCGGCTGCGGCAAGACGACCCTTCTCTCCATCCTGGGCTTGCTCGACACGCCGACTGACGGCGAGTACACGCTCGCCGGCGAGCCGGTCGCCCAACTCACGCCGTCGCAGCGCGCGCGCATCCGCAATCGCCAGATCGGATTCATCTTTCAGGCGTTCAACCTGATCGGCGATCTCACGGTATATGAGAACGTTGAATTGCCCCTCACGTACCGCGGCATGTCGGCGGCCGAGCGCAAGCAGCGCGTGACCGATGCGCTCGAGCGCGTCGGCATGAGCCACCGCATGAAGCACTATCCGGCCCAGCTCTCCGGCGGTCAGCAGCAGCGCGTTGCAGTCGCCCGCGCCGTTGCCGGCGATCCGCTCATTCTCCTCGCCGACGAGCCAACGGGTAACCTCGATTCGACGAATGGCGAAGCGGTCATGGAGCTGCTTCGTGAGCTGCACCGTGGCGGTGCCACCATCTGCATGGTGACCCACGATCCGCGTTACGCGGCGCACGCCGACCGATCGATCCATCTGTTCGACGGTCGCGTGGTGGAAGAGCGTCGCAGCGAGAAGGCAACGGTCTAAGCACCATCTCGACAATTCAATTGGCTGATCGGGGTCGCGCAATGCGCGACCCCCAGCCCGGGGCTCGCCGCCGCCCGCCCCAAACGAGAGGACACGATGAACACGATTGGGAGCGACATCCGGTTCGCCGTACGAAGCCTCTCGAAGTCGAAGTTGTTCACCGTCGTCGCGCTGCTCTCGCTCGCGCTCGGCATCGGCGCCAACGTCACGGTGTTCGCGCTCGTCAATGCCATCGCGTTCAAGCCGCTTCCCTTCGCCGAGCCCGATGCGCTCGTCGATCTGCACGAGTGGAGCGCGACCAAGCTGTGTGGCGGATGCGCCGTCGGCACATCGTTTCCCACGTTCATGGATTGGCGCGCCAACGCACGCTCGTTCACCGCGCTCGGCGCGTACATCGAGCGACCGTTCAACGTGTCAGGCACCGAAACCGCCGAGCGCATCGGTGGCGCGCTTGTCTCCGCTGAGACGTTCGACCTTCTTGGCGTCCACCCACCGCTTGGCCGCGGCTTCACCGCCGACGACGACCGTGTCGGCGCCGCGCCGGTCGTGCTGCTGAGCGACGGACTCTTCGCCCGACGTTATGGCGCCGATCGACGCATCATCGGACAGACAATTCGAGTCAACGGCGTCGCGCACACCGTGATCGGCGTCATGCCGCCGCGGTTCAAGTTCCCGGAATTCGCCGACCTCTGGGTGCCGTTCGTTCCGAACGCGACCGGCGGCGCGAGAGACCAGCGCGACTTCGGTGTTGTCGCGCGTCTTCGTCCCGGCATCTCGCTCGCGAATGCCGACGGCGAAATGATACGAATCGCCAAGGGTCTCGAGGAGAAGTATCCGGAGACGCAAAAAGAGTGGACGTCGCACGCGACGTCGCTCCGCTCCGAGTTCGCCGGCATCGAGAAGTCGCTCTATGCAGTGATGCTCGGCGCCGTTGGATTCGTGCTCTTGATCGTTTGCGCCAATCTCGCCGGTCTGTTGTTGGCCCGCGGCGCCGGACGACAAAAGGAGATCGCGATTCGGCTGGCGCTCGGGGCAACGCGTACGCAGATCGTTCGGCATTTGCTCACCGAAGCATTGTTGCTCTCGTGCGCTGGCGGCGCGCTGGGAATGCTCGTCGCGAGCTGGGGCGTCGATCTCACTCAACGCGGTTTCCGCCAGCAGGTGCCGGCGTGGCTTGACTTCGGAATCGATAGCCGCGTTCTCGTCTTCAGCGTGGCCGTCACGGTTGCGACCGGTCTGTTATTCGGTCTGCTTCCCGCACTCCGTGCTTCGACTCCCGACGTGCACATCGCGCTGAAGGAAGGCACGCTCACCGTCCGCAGAAGTCACGTGCGCGGATTGCTGGTGATCGGAGAGCTCGCGCTGGCGCTCATCCTGCTCGCGGGTGCTGGAGATCTGATGAAAAGCTTCGTGCGGATCAGCGCGCGGCCCGAAGGAACCGACGAACGAGGGCTGCTGACCGGTAAACTCGAATTTCTCGACGCGAAGTATCATGATCCCGCGGCAATTCTTTTGGCGTCGAATGAGATTCTCGCTCGACTCCATCGGCTTCCCGGCGCGACCGCGGCGACCATCGATCGCATCGACTTCATAGCGGGATTCGGCGGACACGATCAAACGATTCAAGCCGAGGGCGTTGCGAGCATTCCCTCAGGAGCGTCGCCGCGATTCTATCACGTCGTGACGCCCGACTATCTCCCCACGGTTCGCCTTCCGCTGTTGGCCGGCAGGAATTTGACCGCGTCCGACCGATCCGGCGCCGAACGCGTCGCCCTGCTCAACAAGCACTCCGCCGGGCTACTCTGGCCGGACGCGTCGCCAATCGGCAAGCACATCAAGCTTGGACCAGCCGACTCGCTGCCGTGGGTGACGGTCGTCGGCATCGTCGGCGACGTTTCGGAGCGAGGACGCGCGCGCGACTATGCGTACGTTCCCTTTGCCCAATCCCCCGGTGGACCGGTCGACATTTTCGTCCGAACGAATGGCGATCCGCTCGGGCTCACCACCGGTGTGCGCGCCGCGGTGCGTGAGGTCGATCCCGACTTGCCGATCGTCAGCCTCATGACGGTCGAGCAGCAGCACAACGGGAATTACTCTCCGTACAAGGTCTATGCGATGAGCATGGCCGTGTTCGCGGCTTTCGCGATCATTCTGGCGGCCATCGGTCTTTACGGAGTCATTGCGTACAACACGGCTCAACGCACCCGCGAAATCGGCGTCCGCATCGCGCTCGGCGCCGAAGCGAAGCACGTCCTCGGGCTCGTGGCCGCGCAGGGTACGCGCTTGGTGGTCGCCGGCATCATCCTTGGGCTCGGCGGATCGTTCTTGGTGCTTCGCGTAATCCAATCCATGCTGTTCGGCGCCAGCCCGATCGACGTACCGATCTTCGCCGGCGTCTCCACGCTCCTGGCGACGATCGCATTGGTCGCCGTCTGGATTCCGGCTCGTCGCGCGACGCGCGTCGACCCCATCGAAGCGCTTCGCGCCGAGTGACACGAGCGGCGACCGTGAGCTAACTTAGGAGTTACTATGGCATTCTTCTCGGCAACACCAAAGGTCGCTCCGCGCGACGCCGCCGCCACGCCAATTGTCGGCCCACTCATCTCGATGCGCAACGTCGAGAAAGTGTTCGAGACGCCGGCGGGCCGCACGTACGTCCTGCGCCGCATCAGCGGCGACATCCAGTCCGGCGAGTTCGTCTCGGTCATGGGACCGTCGGGCGCGGGCAAGTCGACCTTGCTCGCCATCCTCGGCATGCTCGACAGCGTCTGGAGCGGCGAATTCTTTTTCCTCGGCCATCCAGTGCATGCGATGGCCCACAAGAATCGCGTCGCACTCAACAAGGAACACATCGGCTTTGTGTTCCAGCAGTATCATCTAATCGACGATCTGACCGTCTCCGAGAACTTGGACATTCCGCTCTCGTATCGAAATGTGAAGAAGTCGGAACGCGAGGCGATTGTCGCCGACACGCTCGATCGATTCGGGATGGTCGGCAAGAAGGATCTGTACCCACGCCAGCTCTCGGGCGGCCAGCAACAACTCGTCGGCGTCGCGCGCGCGGTGATCGCCAAGCCCAAGCTCATTCTCGCCGACGAGCCCACCGGCAACCTGCACTCGACGCAGGGTCGCGAGATCATGGAGCTATTCAAGAAGCTCAACGATCAGGGCACGACGATCATCCAAGTCACGCACTCGGAAGAGAACGCGAAGTACGGGAATCGGATCATCGAGCTGCGGGACGGGTGGATTACCCAACCGTAGTTACAGGGTTGAGGGTTGAGGGTGGAGGGTACAGGGAAGGTGTGGCGCTGCGCGCCACTTAACGGCATTTGATGGTGTGCCGTTCAAAAAGTGGCGCGTAGCGCCACGTACCGCCCCTCTACCCTCCACCCTCAACCCTCAACCTGTTTCTTCACCTGTTCGTTTGTGGAATGCGATTCCCACATTCGCGCAGAGCATCGAGCCAGTGGCGTGTGGTAGAATTGCCGAAACTGTTCGTGGAGCGTGAGTTACTGCGTGCCGGCGATTGGCACGCAGTTTCCTTATAGGTTCGTCGCGAAGGCCAGGTACCTTCCTCTCGCCCCACGACACATGGACATCCTCGGCCACGATCTCCGCTACGCCTTGCGTCAGCTCGCGAGAACCCCGGCCTTCTCGGTCATCGCCATTCTCACGCTGGCGATCGGAATCGGTGCGAACACTGCCCTGTTTTCTCTTGCGACCGCGATGTTCGTTCGACCGTTGCCCGGCGTTCGCGACGACGGACGACTCGTGTGGATCGTGCCGATCAACGAGCGCACTCGCCGCCCATTTCAGATGTCTTATCCCGACTTTCTCGAGTACCGCGACTCGTCGTCGGTCTTCGAACAGGCGGTGGCGTTCGGCAGCGCGGAGTTCTCGTTGTCGGGAGGCGACGTGCCAGTCCGCGTGCTGGGTCAGATCGTGGGCGGAAACTTTTTCTCGATCCTCGGCGTGCGGATGACGCGCGGTCGCGGATTCGTCGCCGAAGAGGACGCTGCGCCAGGGACGCATCCCGTCGTCGTCATCAGCGACCATTTGTGGCGCGATCGGTTCAATGCCGATCCCGGCATCATTGGGCGAAGGATCGTGCTCGATGGGTTTCCGTTCACGATCGTCGGAGTGGCACCGCCGCGCTTCGCCGGAGGCGATCTCGCCGATCGCGTGCGCGATGTCTGGGTTCCACTCGCGATGCAGTCTCGCGTCGCGCCAGACCTGCCCCTGGTCGACCGCAATAGCTGGTGGCTCTCTGCGATGGGGAAGCTCAAACCAGGTGTGTCTCTCTCGCAAGCGCAGGCCGCAGTCGGCACGATCGCCGCTCGGATCGCTGCGCGTGACAGCGCCGGCCACGCGAACGTCTCGGCCGCCGTCTTCGCCATGCATGGAGGCGTCGAGCCGAAAGATGCCAGACAGATCGTTCCCGTGGGTGCGCTTGCCGCGGTCGCGACGGGGCTCATACTGCTCATCTGTTGCGCCAACGTGAGCAACATGCTGCTCGGCCGCGCCGTGGGTCGACGGCGCGAGATCGCCGTGCGCCTATCCCTCGGCGCGACCCGAGGGCGCGTTGTCCGCCAACTTCTCACCGAGAGTATGTTGCTCGCCGCGGCGGCCAGCGCCTGCGGAATGATCCTCGCCGTGTGGGCGACAGACACGCTTGCGTCGGCACTGCTGCCGACTGCCGACGTCTCGCCGGAGCGGCACACCATCGCCTTTGCCGTCGCTGCCGCGGCGGTGACCGGTTTGGTGTTCGGCCTCGTACCCGCCCTGCACGCTACGCGCGGCGACTATGCCTCGGCGCTCAAGGAGGGTGCGCTCGGCTTCGATCGTCGCCGCTCGCGGCTTCAGGGAGCGTTCGTCGTCGCCCAAGTCTCGCTGAGTCTCGTGCTCCTCGTCGCATCTGGCATGTTCCTCGACGGCTTGTTCCGCGCCGCGCGCGCCGATGTCGGCTTCGACGCCACGTCACATGTGCTCGCGACGTCCTTCGATCTCGGCATGCAAGGTTACACGACGGAACGAGCGAGCGCGTTCGTGACGAGCCTCGAGCGCGAGGCCGCAGTCTTGCCCGGCGTGGTCGAGGTCAGCATGACGAGCGTCGTTCCTCTCGGCAATACACGCCGCGGCATGACCGTTTCGCTCGACCCGACAGACCGTGATCGGGCGTCGGACTTCTCGTCTGGCGGCGCTGATGTCTACGACAACATCGTCCGCGCTGGTTTCTTTCGCACGCTGGGAATTGCTCTCGTCGCCGGTCGCGATTTCAGTTCGACCGACGTCGTTGGATCGCCGGGGGTTGTCATCGTCAGTGAAGACTTCGCGCGCCGCGCATGGCCAGGCGCCGATCCACTCGGTAAGCGGCTTAGCACGAATGGCGACAAGGGACCATATCTGACCGTAATCGGCGTCGCGCGGACGGTGTTGACATTTGGTCTCGGTGAACGACTCCGCCCGATCGTCTATCGATCGCACCTTCAGTTCCCAGATGCACGTGACGTCACTCTTCTCGTTCGTTCGGCCGGCGACGCCACGCTGCTCGCCCCGGCAATCCGCCGACTGGTTCGTGGACTCGACCCGAACCTGCCGATTTACGGCGTGGAGTCGCTCGGGCAGTATCGACGGCAGCGCCTCTCCGACATGGCGATCGGCTCTTCGCTGCTCGGCATCATTGGCGCGCTCGCCGTCTCGCTCGCGAGCCTTGGGCTGTACGCGGTGATCGCGTTTTCGGTCGGACAGCGAAATCGGGAGATCGGTATTCGGATCGCGCTCGGCGCCGCGCAACGCAATGTCGTTCAGCTATTCGTCCGGCAGGGTCTTCGCTTGGCGATCGTGGGACTGATGATTGGCATCGCGTTGTCGGCCGCGTTGGCACGGGTACTGGCGTCGGCGTTCGTCGGTGTCGCATCGACCAGCGTCGCCACGTTCGGAGCGATCGCGGCTCTCGTCATCGGCGTCGCAATGTTGGCCAGTTGGATTCCAGCGAGACGCGCCGCCGCGGTCGACCCGATGGTGGCGCTGCGCAGCGAGTGAGACCCGTCGACGGGATGCGTCCGAAACGCGTATTATCCTGGCATGTCCCCGTCTCCCGATAACGGGCATCCCCGCATCCTCGTCGCGGACGACCAGCACGACGTCCTCGAAGCGCTCCGCCTGCTCCTGAAAGGCCACGGCTTCGACGTGCAAACAGTCAACTCGCCATCAGCGGCGCTCGCCGCGCTCGAGCGACACGACTACGACGCGATGCTGCTCGATATGAACTACACGCGCGACACGACATCCGGTCGCGAGGGACTCGATCTCCTCACGACGCTCCAGTCGCTCGAGCCGTTCATGCCCGTCGTCGTCATGACAGCCTGGGGCAGCATCGACAACGCCGTCGAAGCCATGCGGCGCGGCGCGCGCGATTACATCGAGAAACCGTGGGACAACGCGCGACTCGTCTCGATCGTCGGCACGCAGGTCGAGCTCGGACGTGCGCTGCGTCGAGCGCAACGGTTGGAGACCGAGAACCGGCTGCTTCGCCGCGATCACTTGCCGCAGATGATCGCCGAGTCGCCGAAGATGAAACCGATCCTGCAACTGATGGAGCGCGTCGGGCCGTCCGATGCGAACGTGCTCATCACCGGCGAGCATGGCACCGGTAAGGAGCTCGTCGCACAGTGGCTGCACGCGTCGTCGGTGCGCAAGGCACGCTCGTTCATCGCCGTGAACATGGGCGGCCTGTCCGAAGGATTGTTCGAGAGCGAGTTGTTCGGTCATGTGAAGGGTTCCTTCACCGACGCGAAGACCGATCGCGTCGGGCGCTTCGAGCTCGCCGACGGCGGCACTTTGTTCCTCGACGAGATCGGCACGGTGCCGCTCTCGCTCCAATCGAAGCTGTTGCGCGTGCTCCAGACGGGCGACGTCGAACGCGTCGGATCATCGAAGGCGCGCCACGTCGACGTCCGCGTCATCTCGGCGACGAATGCCAACTTGCAGCTCGAGGTGGCGGAGGGGCGTTTTCGAGAAGATCTTCTGTTCCGGCTGAACACGATCGAGATTCATCTTCCGCCACTGCGCGATCGACGAGACGACATCCCGGCGCTGGCGATGCACTTCCTGCGTCGGCATGCGACACGATATCGCAAGCCGCTCACCGGGTTCGACGCCGGCGCCATGCAGATGATGCTCGCGCACCCGTGGCCGGGTAACATCCGCGAACTGGATCACGCGATCGAGCGTGCCGTTCTCCTCGCCCAGGGCGACCAGCTTCGCGCCGTCGATCTCGGGCTTCGAGCGTCGTCGAGTGCCGCACCGCGACTCGAGGATCTGCCCCTCGAGGATGTTGAGAAAATGCTCATTCAGAAAGCGTTGGCGCGGTACGAGGGAAACGTGAGCCGCGCCGCGCAGGCGCTCGGTCTGTCGCGAAGCGCGCTGTATCGGCGAATCGCGAGCTATGGCCTCTGACCCAGCGCCGCGGCGCCTTACTCCCGAGCGCGGTGTGCCGCCCGCCAGTCGGCACGTCGAGCGTCCGACGAATCACGAGCGTCGGGTCTTTTACTTAGCGCTGCTTGCCGGTTTGCCCGGCGTTGTGGCGTCAATGACCCTACTGTGGCGTGGCGGCTACAGTGGCAAAGTCCAGTGGACGCTCGGACTCGTCGTCATCGGCGTCTGGTTCATCACAGCGCTCGTGTTGCGCGAGCGTGTGGTCCGACCGCTGCAAACGCTTTCCAACATGCTTGCGGCCCTCCGCGAGGGCGACTACTCGATCCGCGCTCGTGGGGCCGATCGCGACGACGCGCTCGGTCTCGCGTTCCTCGAGTCCAACCTCCTCGGCGAAACGCTGCGCACGCAGCGACTCGGCGCGATGGAAGCGACCGCGCTACTGCGCACCGTCATGGCGGAGATCGACGTCGCCGTGTTCGCGTTCGACGACGAAGATCGTGTCCGGTTGGTGAATCGGGCCGGCGAACGATTGCTTGCGCAACCGGCGGAACGGTTGCTGGGACGCACTGCTGAACAGGTGGGACTCGCCGACGGGCTGCAGGGCCCGTCGCCGCGCACAATGGACGTCGCGTATCCCGGCGGCGCGGGACGTTGGGAAGTGCGTCGCGGCTCATTCAGGCAGGATGGACGTCCGCACACGCTGTTGGTGTTGGCTGACGTCAGCAAGACGTTGCGCGAAGAGGAATTGCAGGCGTGGCAGCGACTCGTGCGCGTCTTGAGCCACGAGATCAACAACTCGCTGGCGCCGATCAAGTCGATTACTGGAAGTTTGTTGACGCTGCTCGATCGGCATCAGCGGCCGCCCGACGCCGACGACGATCTTCGTCGGGGTCTCAACGTCATCGGCGGACGATCGGAGGCGTTGGTGCGCTTCATGTCAGCGTACGCACGCCTCGCGAAGCTGCCCGCGCCGAACCGTGTCCCGCTCGACGTCGGGACGTGGGTGCGTCGTGTCGCCGCGCTCGAGACTCGAATGCCAATTACCGTCGTCGAAGGTCCGCCCACGACACTCCGCGCCGACGGCGATCAGCTCGATCAACTGCTGATCAACCTCGTTCGCAACGCCGTCGATGCGTCGCTCGAATCAAAGGGCAGCGTGCGCATTCGATGGACGCGGCAGAATGGAAACCTCTCGCTTATGGTCGAAGACGAGGGTCCGGGCTTGGCGAGCGCGTCGAACCTGTTCGTCCCGTTCTTCACGACCAAGCCGCAGGGGTCGGGCATTGGGCTGGTGCTGTCCCGCCAGATCGCCGAAGCCCACGGGGGCTCCCTGTCGCTCGATAACCGGCCGGACCGAGCGGGATGTATCGCTCTCGTTCGCCTAGCGGTCGACGGCGAGGGCTGATCGGCGCGCTCGCGTGTCCGACCTTCTAAATCTTTCCGCAGCGGCACGCGGTATGCTTGAGCACGTTGCTGGTGCCGCGACGATACAATGTCGTTCGGAGGGTCGGTGAGCCAATTGTGGCCCATCCGGTCGTCCGCCCGGAGGTCGTCCACCGGGGCCATTCTAGGACGGCGCAACTGGAGAAAGTCATGCAACGGATCCACACATCGAAAGTCCTGCTCTGCGCCGGCGCGCTGCTAGCATTCGGCTCTGCGGTTGCATTCGGGCAGGACACGACGCAGACGCGTCGGCCGACGTCCACCAAACGCATTCCGATTTCGAAGGAAGGAACACGCGCGGGTGAAGTTGTGTCTCGTGGTAGAGTCGATACCGTAACCGTCTACAAGACGGACACGCTTCGCCTCGAGGCACCAGCCGCTGCGCCCGTGCACGACACCGTGCGCGTCACCAACACTGTGACACGTGTCGATACGGTGACGGTCACGCCACCGCCGCGTCCCGTACGACTGCCGAATGGGTTTTACTTTGGTCTCGCAGGCGGCGTGAGCGCTCCAAACGGCGCGCTGTTCAACCCGAACTCCGCCGGTCCGAGTGCCCAAGCCCAGTTGGGGTGGCAGGGCGCGAAGCAAATGCTCGGAATCCGTGGGGACGTGAACTGGACAAAGCCGGGCGAGGACTCGCGCTACTCGGGTCTGCAGGCCGATCCCGACGTTCTCAACTTCAACGCCGACCTGAAACTGCAGCTGCCATTCTTGACGCACACCTTTGGCGCCACGCATCGCTTCGGCATCTACGGGATCGGTGGCTACACGCACACGATGTTCAAGAATCTGCCGATGCGCGTTGACACGCAGGATGGCAGCTTCTTCATCACGCCGGGCACGGGAAGCTGGACGCATGAGAATGGATGGAACGCCGGCGGCGGTCTCTCGCTGTCGTGGGGCCGCACGGAGATTTTCCTCGAATCGCGCGTGCTGGCATTCGATCCGAGCAACGCTCCGCAGTCGCGCCAGATCCCCTTCATGTTCGGCATGAACTGGTATTAGTCTAGGTCGCGGCACCGGCGGCATGTAGACGTATATTTA
>DASYSU010000438.1:0-17750 GCA_036002925.1 Gemmatimonadaceae bacterium
CGCTCCTCGGGGGCGCGCTGCTTCCCGGTACCGTCGCGAGGGTGGCGTATCTCTTCGCGTGCGCCGCCGCCTATTTGCCCATCGCCTGGTTCGGCCTTGTCACGGCGACCGAGCGGCAGGCGGTGCGCCGAATCATTCGCCGATCGATGACGACAATCGACGATTCGTCGCGGCAGGCCGCGTGAACGCCGCACGGAGAAATCGCCAGCGTATCGCGGTCGCGTTGGCGATTATCGCGATCGCGTCTCGGCTCTCGGCACAAGTCGTCGCCGGGTCGGCGACTCGTGAAATGGTCGCGGTCAACACGGAGATCGAACGCTATCTTCGCGTGCTTCAGGACAAGGGCGTCGTCTCCGTACAGTCATGGGACGTTCGCGCGTTCGGGCCGCGTGAGCTCGATTCACTGATCCCGTCGACGAACGGTCATCCGTGGGCGGCCCGCATCGGGCGACCCGTGAAGAGTCTAGCCGACGTGTACTTCTTCGCCCCCGAGGGGGCGCTGATCTACAATTCAGCGTTTCCTTATGGATTCAACGACGGTGCAATCTGGGCTGGACGCGGTGTGACGGGAGCGGTGCAGGCGGGCGTGGGTGGTCACATCGGGCCGCTATCGTTCAGCCTCGAACCGATCGTGTTTCGTGCGCAGAACAGCACTTTTTCACTGCTCGCGAATGGTCAAAGCGGAAAGTTCGCCTTCGACGACGGAACGAATCCAAAGACAATCGATCTTCCGCAGCGATTCGGAAACGGAGCTTATCAGCGAATCGACCCCGGCCAGAGCACGATTCGACTCGACGTTCCGTGGGTTGCGGTCGGGGTATCGACGGCCAATGACCATTGGGGGCCGGCGATCGACAATCCACTCGTCTTGGGGAACAACGCCGCCGGCTTCCCGCACGTCTTTTTTGGAACGTCGGAGCCGGTCAACATTTTCATCGGTCGCGTCCAGGCTCGCGTCGAGTATGGACGACTCAGCCAATCACCATACGCGTTCCCGTCGGACAGCGAGACGCGCCGATTCGCGTCGGGTCTGGTCGCTACGTTCAGCCCACGCGGCGTCCCCGGTCTCGACATCGGTGGAGCGCGGTTCTTTCACACGATTTGGCCCGACTCTGGTTTTACGTCGCACGATTTCCTTCGGCCGATCGAGGGACTGTCTTATCTCGCGACGCAGGGACCGGGACATACGCAGGTTGGGCTCGAGGGCGACAATCAACTCGCGTCTATTTTCTTTCGCTGGGTCTTTCCGCGTGGTGGCGTCGAATTCTACGGCGAGTACGGTCGCGACGATCACAATCTCGACACACGCGATCTGCTCGTCGAGCCGGACCACGAATCGGCGTTCACTCTGGGACTACAGAAGGTGTGGACGCGCGCCGATGGCGGGCTGATCACGCTTCACGGCGAGGTTACGAACGCGCGCGTGTCGTCGATCGTGCTTGGCCGTCCTCAAGATCCGTTCTACGTGCACACGATCGTGACGCAGGGACACACTCAATACGGCCAGGCGCTGGGCGGCGCGTCAGTGTACGGCGGCGGCGGATCGACGCTCGAGATGTCGCAGTACGACAAGACCGGGCGGTGGACGGCGTCGTGGGTTCGATTCGAGCGAGAGCAGTTGCTCTCGGCGAAGGAACGCTTGCCCGTTGCCGATCGAACCGACGTCATCCACGCACTCACTCTGGAACGCGTGATGTTTCAGCCGCGTTTCGATTGGACGTGGGGTGTCACCGCCGCGCGCGAGCTCAACCGGAACTTCTCATCCGACGCGACCAACATTCGGTTGACGAGCGGGATCCGTTTTCGGCCGTAACGTCGCGATCGCTACGCACGCTACAGGTATCGGTCGCCGCGTTTGCGCGCGTGCACTGGCCTCGCTGGTGATCCGATCGCGACGACGAACGACGGAAGATCTCTCACCACCGTCGAGCCGGCCCCGACAATCGTGTGGTCGCCGATTGCTCGTCCGTGAATCACGCTCGCGCCGAGCCCGACCATGCTTCCGACTCCCACGCGCACGTTCCCGCCGAGTGTAGCGCCCGGAGCGATGTGCGCGAAGTCACTAATTAAGCAATCGTGATCGATGATCGCACCGCTATTGATGATGCAATGCGAGCCGATGCGTGCGCCGGCATTGATGACTGCGCCTGACATGACGACCGAGCCGGGTCCAATTTCTGCATCGCGCGAAATGTGACCTGCGGGGTGGATCGCGATGTCGAAGACAGTGTATCGTCGCGCGAGTTCTTCGCGCGTGACGTTGTCGCCAATCGCGATGATCACCGCCGAGTCTGGTTCAGGCAATACGAGTCCTTTGATGACTGTTATTCCAAGAATCTGGTTGTGCTGTGGAGCGTCATCGAGAAACGCCGCCGGCGGTCGATCAGCGGCGACGAGAATATCGGCGATCACCTTTGCGTGTCCGCCGGCACCGATCAGATAAGTGATCCGCTGCATTGACATGGGAGTGCGCCGGCGAAGAGAGTGTCGTTGAACGTACACGAATTAACCGAATGCGCGACGATGCGTCCATCCAATCGACGTGCTGGCACAGTTACCGCTGTGCTAGCGCGCTCACCCGCGGCGAGAAGGCGGGTGTCGTATCGCGCATGTCGTTACGCATGGCGCGGAACCTGAGATTGTAACTCCATGCCGAGCGCACGCACGAGCTGGAACCTGACGCAGAACGCGAGCGTCCGCAGAGCCCTCAAAATCGCGGTCGATTTCAGCTGCGGCGCCATAGCCGCGTTCGTCGGCTTTGTCGTGCAGTTCAGCGCGCTCACGCCCATCGCGCTCGACGTCGCGCTCACGTGCGCGCTGGCCGGAGCAATCGTCGCCGCGGTGAACGCGATCGGGATCAGCTATCGCACAACGTGGCGCTACATCGGTGTGAAGGAACCGCTCGTCTTCATGACCTGCAGCGGCGCCGTATTCATCGCGCTCGGCGTACTGAAGGTGACGCATTTGGTTCGGCTGACGTGGGCGTCCGTGCTGCTGTCCGCCGTGCTCGCTCAACTGCTCTGCAGTTCGGCACGAACCCTCCGCCGCTGGCGCCTTGCGTACCTTCGGCGCCGACGTCACGCCTATCGTCGCTCGGTGAGTCCGATTGGCGATCGTCATCGCATTCTCATCGTCGGCGCCGGCGACGTGGGATTCGCGGTCGGTCGGCAACTCCGCGAGCGCAGACTGCGTGACGTCGAGCTCATCGGCTATCTCGACGACGACCGCTCGAAGATCGGTACGTTGCTCGACCAAGTCCCGGTGCTCGGCCCCGTCGAGCAAATGCTCGCGGTCGCCGAGAATGAGAACGTCACCGAGGTCATCATCGCGATATCCTCCGCTCCGTCGGAGTACATCCGAGCGCTGGTTCGCCGGGCCGAGGACGTCGGCATTCGTGCGCGAATCGTCGGCGGTGTCGGACGACTGTTGGCGAATGGCGATGCGCCGCGGCCAGGAACGATCAACGTCGCGGATCTCTCGAGCGAGCAAGAGGTGGAGTGGGCAGGTGCGACGCGACGCACGGCACCGCGCGCAGAGCGTCGAGTGCTGGTCACGGGCGGCGCGGGGTTCATCGGTTCACACCTCACGAGAATGCTGCTCGAGCGCGGCTATCAGGTCCGTGTGCTCGAGAATTTCACCTACGGCATGGCCGGCATTTCGGCGATTCGATCGCACCCGCGGCTCGAGATCGTGAAAGGGGACATCTGCAACCTTCGCGACGTGAGCCGCGCGATGCGCGACGTCGAAGGGGTGATTGCGTTGGCGGCGATTGTCGGCGACCCGGCGTGCAATCTGGATCCCGAGGAGACGATCAACCTCAATTACGCGGCGACGAAGATCCTCGCCGAAGCGGCCGACTTCTACCGCGTGCAGCGATTGGTGTTCGCGTCGAGCTGTAGCGTATACGGCGCGAGCTTGAAGGAAGATGATCTCCTCAATGAGCGATCGAGGCTGAATCCGGTGTCGCTCTATGCGCGAACTCGTGTGCTCAGCGAGAACATCATCTTCGATCGGTGCGGCGACACCGAACCCGTCGTGCTACGCCTGGCGACCGTGTTCGGGTTGTCGCCGCGCATGCGGTTCGACCTCGTCGTCAACACGTTGACGGCGCGCGCGGTCGTCGACCATAAGATCTCGATTTTCGGCGGCCGTCAGTGGCGGCCCAATGTGCACTGCCGCGACGCCGCGCGCGCGTTTCTCGCGGCGCTCGAGGCACCGGCGGGGAAAGTCGGCGGAGAGATCTTCAACGTCGGCGGCGACGAGAACAATCATCGCATCGCCGAGATCGGCGAAATTGTCGCGAACGTCGTGGGCGACGTCGCGATCAGCTTGCAGAACGAGATTCCCGACCCCAGGGACTACCGCGTCAGCTTCGAGAAGATTCAGCGCGTGCTCAACTTCGAGCCCGAGCATTCTGTGTGTGACGGCGTGCGCGAAGTCGCCACCGCGATGCGGGTCGATCACAGTCTTCGCATGCACATGGATCCGGTGTTTCACAACGTGCAAGCGTTGCGGCAAGTGCTCGCCCATCCCGAGTCGCACGCGACGCTGGCGTCGGCGTAACGCGGCGTACCCCTCTGAAAGTCCTCCTCGTCGCGGGCGCGCGCCCCAACTTCATGAAGGTTGCGCCGATCGCGAGCGCGCTCACCGCGCGCGGTGCGACGCCGGTCTTGGTGCACACGGGCCAGCATTACGACCCGCAGATGAGCGACACGTTCTTCAAGCAACTCTGCTTGCAGGCGCCCGACTTCTTTCTCGAGGTCGGCTCGGAGACGCACGCGGTGCAGACGGCGAGGGTGATGGAGCGATTCGAGCCGGTTCTGCTCGAGACCCGGCCCGATTGGGTCGTCGTCGTCGGGGACGTGAATTCGACGTTGGGCGTGTCGCTCGTTGTGTCGAAGCGCCGCGAAGAGCTGGGCTGCGGACTCGCCCATGTCGAGGCGGGGCTGCGAAGCCGAGACTGGCGAATGCCGGAAGAGATCAACCGCGTGGTCACGGATCAGTTATCGGATTTGTTGCTCACGCCGTCACGCGACGCCCGGGAGAACTTGCTTCGCGAGGGCATTCCCGCGGAGCTCATTCATTTCGTGGGCAACGTGATGATCGACACGCTGCTCGCGTGTCGCGACGCGGCATGCAAGCTCGCCATGCCGACGCGACTCGAGCTCGGCGACGACTACGTGGTCGCAACGCTCCATCGTCCGTCGAATGTCGACGACCCGGCGACGCTGGCGGTGTTGCTCGAATCGCTTGCGCGCATCGCGGAAGAGCGTGCCGTCGTTCTCCCGTTGCATCCGCGCACCCGCGCTCGGGCGCGCGAATTCGGTCTAGAGTCGCTGCTCGACCGCGTGCGAACGACCGAGCCGCTTGGCTACCTCGAGATGCTCGGTCTGACGGACGCGAGTTCGGTGGTGCTCACTGATTCCGGCGGGCTGCAGGAAGAAACGACAGCGCTCGGCGTGCCTTGCGTGACGTTGCGTGAGCAAACGGAACGTCCCGTGACCATCACGCACGGGACGAATCGTCTCGCACCGTGGCCGCCGACGGTCGAGGGAATCGTCGATGCGTATCATGAGGCCTATTCGCGTCGAGGACAGCCGAGCGCGACACCCGAGGGGTGGGACGGGTGTGCCGCCACGCGCGTTGTGGACGCACTGTTCTCGATCGAACCGGGAGCGCGGCTCCGCAGCTAGCGGTGGAACGGTGGAACGGTGGAACGGTGGAACGGTGGAACGAATCGAGCGAAGCGAAGGATCTAGATGTGGCGGACCTAACAGCAAGCCGCGGAATGACACGGAATCGGCGGAGTGCCGCTGAGTGATTCGGCAGCGCGAACGAAGTGTCCGGAGCGAACACCAAAAAGTTCACCCGTCACGGCCGTTCACGCTGGCTCCGTTCAGATCCGTTTCATCCGTGACGATCCGCGGCCAATTGTTGATGGTCGGTCGGCGAATAGGTCCGTGGCGCCACACCGGGATGAAAGCAGATCCTTTGCTTCGCTCAAATTTGGTAGGGCCGGCGTTCCACCGTTCCACCGTTCCACCGTTCCACCGTTCATCCGTCAAGACGCGATACCAGCACGTCGGCAATCGCGAGTGATGCCGTCGCCCCGGGGCTCGGTGCGTTCAACAGATGTAGGGCGCGCGCGCTCTGCCGAATCACAAAGTCCTGCACGAGCGTGCCATCAGACGCGACTGCCTGTGCGCGCACGCCGGCTCCGCCCGGCAACAAGTCGTCGACTTGAAGATCCGGGACGAGACGTTGCAGCGACGCGCAAAACAGTCGGCGGCTGAGTGACCGGCGCAGCTCGTAGCCGACCATGTTCGGATAACGGCGCAGCAACCGCCACAAGCCGGGAAAGAACAACGTGTCGGCAGCGTCGCGAAGGTTGACGTTCGAGGCGCGATAGCCTTCGCGAGCCAGCGCCAACACCGCGTTCGGCCCCGCCTCGACGTCGCCACCGATCATTCGCGTGAAATGAACGCCGAGAAAGGGAAAGGCCGGATCGGGCACGGGATAGATGAGGTGATTCACCAACGCGCGGCGCTCCGGGCGCAACGCGAAGTACTCTCCCCGAAACGGAACGATGCGAAGGTCGAGCGTTTCACCAGCCAGCCGAGCGATCCGATCGCACTGGAGGCCGGCGCAATTCACGAGATACGATGCTCGCACTTCGTCGCTAGATGTCGCGAGGATCCACCCGTCCTGTGTCGAGGCAATCGACTCGACGGCCGTGCTCGTTCGCACTTCGCCCCCGAGTCCGACGATGCGGTCGACAAGCGCACTACACACCGCGGTGTAGTCGACGATTCCTTCTTCGGGCACGAGCACCGCGGCGATGCAACGTACGTGCGGCTCCCGCTCGATCGCCTCGCCGGGCGACAGCTTTCGCAATCCCGTCAGCCCGTTCTCCAATCCTCGGCGAAGAAGCTCTTCGAGGCGCGGCAATTCCTCTTCGCTTGTTGCCACGACGAGTTTGCCGCACACCTCGTGCGGGACGCCGAACTGTTGGCAGAACGACTTCAGCTGACGAATGCCATCGACAGCGAGGCGTGCCTTGAGCGAGCCGGGCGCGTAATACAGACCCGCGTGCATGACGCCGCTGTTGTGGCCACTCTGGTGCCGCGCGACCGCGGCCTCCTTCTCAAGAACGACGACGCGACGACGGCGGTCGGCCTCGAGCAGCTTGTACGCGGTCGCGAGACCAATGATGCCGCCGCCGACAATGACGGTGGCAGATGACCCGGGCGCTTCCGCTGGCCGAACGAACGATGGCAGATTGGTCATTGATGCGAACGTACGCGGGTAAGCGCCTGCTCGACCTGACACTCGTGCTGCTCACCAGCCCGTTGTGGATTCCATTGCTGCTCGGGGTCGCACTCATGGTGCGCATTCGGCTCGGTCGACCCGTGTTCTTCCGGCAACTTCGCGCCGGCCTCGACGACCGACCCTTCGAGCTGTTGAAATTTCGCACGATGACCGACGAGCGCGGCACCGACGGAAATCTGCTGCCCGATGATCGCCGACTTACCTCGTTCGGCCGACGCTTGCGCGCCACGTCGGTCGACGAACTTCCGGAGCTGCTCAACGTGCTCCGTGGCGAGATGAGCCTCGTCGGGCCACGTCCGCTGCTGGTGCAATACCTCCCACTATACTCCGACGCGCATCGACGTCGCCACCGCGTACCTCCCGGGATCACCGGTCTCGCGCAAGTCTCCGGGCGGAATGCACTCAGTTGGCCCGAACGGTTCGACCTCGATGTGTGGTACGTCGATCACGCATCGCTGCGCGTCGACCTGGCTCTTCTGGCCAAGACCGTTAGGGCCGTATTCGATCGCCAGGGGATCACGGCCCCCGGCGACGCAACGATGCCCTACTTCACAGGCTACTCATCGCCGCCGCCTCGGCGAAGCACTTCCGGAACGACTCGATCACCAGATCCTGATCGTGCTCCGTGAGACTCGACGATGACGGTAGGCACAGTCCGCGCGCGAAATGCCGCTCGGACACCGCGCCGCCGATGGCCATCGCGTCGCGCAACAACGGTTGCGTATGCATCGGCCGCCAAACTGGACGCGTCTCGATGTTGCTCGCCTCGAGCGTGCGAACGACGTCGGCCGGTCGCACACCATGAACGTCGGGATCGAGATGGACGATGCTCAGCCAGCGAGTGTGCATTCCCCAGGGCGCTTCCGCCTGAAGCGTGACGCCCGGGACATCGGCCAACGCTTCGCGATATCGTTCGGCGACTCGCTGACGCTGGCGAATCCGCTCGTCGAGCACCTCGAGTTGCCCGCGACCAATCCCCGCGAGCACATTGCTCATCCGATAGTTGTAACCGAGCTCGGTGTGCTCGTATTCGATTTTCGCTTCCTTGGATTGTGTCGACCATTTCTTGAACACCGTGGCGGCCGCGGGGTCCTTGCTCACGCACATGCCACCGCCCGTCGTCGTGATGATCTTGTTTCCATTGAAGCTCAAGATCGAGAACGGTGCAGTGGTCGCGGTCTGCCGACCCCTGTACGTCGAGCCGAGTGATTCGGCGGCGTCTTCGACCAAGGTGACGCCGTATTCGTCGCATGCGGCGGCCAGCGGGTCGAGGTCGGCGTGCTGCCCATACAAATGCACGACGACGAGAACCTTCGGGAGGCGATTCTCGCGCGCGGCATCGGCGAAGTATTCGCGGACGAGCTCGGGATCGATATTGCCCGAGACGTCTTCGCTGTCGATGAAGACCGGCGTCGCGCCAAGGTAGAGCACCGGATACACCGATCCGATGAACGTCGCCGATTGAACCGCGACGATGTCGCCCGGCCCGACGCCGATGTAGCGGAGAACGAGATGCATCGCGGCGGTTCCGCTGGCCACGGCGACAGTGCTCACGCCGCCGCCGAGTCGCCGTGCGACCTCGTGCTCGAATGCATCGATGTGCGGACCCACCGACGACAACCAGTTCGAGCGGAACGCCTCCGCGATGTACAGTTCTTCGCGGCCGCTCATGTGAGGGACCGACATGTAGATGCGCTTCTCGGGCACGATCGTTCTCTCCATGAAAAACTTCGCGACCCTAGCGTCGCAAATTCGTCGCCAGGAATCGACTGCGAATAGTGATGCCGTGATTTGTGACGGTCGTCACATACGTCACCGAGACGGCGGGCAGGCGTTCCGCGTAGTGCGGAGCCCACCATCCTTCGACCGAGTCGGGCGACGCTTCGACAACGGTGAGGCGACCGTCGTTCGTCGCCGAAAGCTCCGGCAACGGTGCGTCCCGAGGCACGAGCCAGTGAACGCGCACCTCGAGCGGCGTGGCGTTCGCGACGCTTACTACATCGGCGACCGCCACGTCGCGATCGGTCACGACTACCCGACGTGTGTGTTGTACGCCGCGATCGAGCCAACTGTCATTTGAGATCTCTAATATCGCGCCATTCGCACTCTCGTCGGCGCGCACGATCCGCGCGCTCGGGCGCTCAAGCC
The DNA here is from genome assembly GCA_036002925.1 of Gemmatimonadaceae bacterium. Taxonomy (GTDB): domain Bacteria; phylum Gemmatimonadota; class Gemmatimonadetes; order Gemmatimonadales; family Gemmatimonadaceae; genus JAQBQB01. Next base: position 9,478 of record DASYSU010000438.1, read on the forward strand.
AGAGAAAGCGAGCGCCTTTGACGGCGGCCGGCATCGACGGGATCTCGAGTGTGTTGTGGACGCCGATTGCCGCGAGTGCGTTGCTCCACGGCGACGCCGCGGTGTATCGATAGGTGCCGGCATCGATCGCGCGCGGGTTGCCGTCGATCCAAATGTCGACGTGCGCGGGATCGACGTGTGACGGATTCGATTCATAGCAGCCGGCGCGGGCGAACACGCGTGTACTGCTTGTGCGAATCGATGCCCATCCCGACGAGCCGACGACGACACGGGCGGCCGGCGGATCGACAGATCGACCGATATCCGTCTTGCCAAGCCACGCCAGCGCTTCGTCGGACGCGGCGAAGTGCTCGGGCAGCGAGACGCCGAACGTTGTCGCCGCGGCGGTGATGGCGGGACGAAAGTCGCGATACGTGCGCGTCGAGATCGGCAGGACTAACGAGCCGTCGTTCGCGCCGTGATTCGGAACGTCCCCAGACTCATGATCGTGGAGCTCGACGAGCAGCGCAATCGCGGCGCGTATGCGCACCAGTGAAGCCTCCGACAGCCCGCGCCCCCTCGACCGCTCGAGCACCCGGTGCGCGACGACGAGTTGATCGAGCGCCATGCGCAAATACGTCAGCGAATGCTGCACGTACCATCCGTCCTCGGCGAATTGATCGAGTACGAGTCTATCGACCAGCGCCGCTCCCTCATGGAGCCAACTGTCGGCCTCAGGATGCGCGCCTGATAGTCGAGCACCGATCGCGACCAGACCGGTCGCCTCAGAAATACCGTGATTGTTACGCTGCGACACCGCGTACTCGATCGCGTCGGCGACGCGCTCCCCCGACCACGCGAGCAAATCCTGAAGCCGCGCGCGGCGCGCCGCCGTCGATGCGGGTGCCGATGCAAGCGCACGCTCGGCCCACATACACGACAATGCGCGAATGGACGTCTCTTGCCCGCAACTCCATTGAATCGTGCGGAACGGCGGATTGCCATCGACGAACGATTCGACGGCACGCCAAAACGCCTCGGCGTAACGATCGTCGCGTGAGACGGCGTAGCCGAGCACGAGGTCGAACGCCCACGTGAATCGCGCCGGCTCCCAGACATCTTTCACATCGCCGTGCGCCGGATCGAGGCTGAGATAGCGGCGCAACTCCCACCACGGCTCGGCCGGATAGTGCGTGGCGGAGAGTGGGTGCACCGACCACTCTCGCGGCGACGTCGGAAGGCGTCGCCACTCGTTGCGATACGCTTGATACCAACCGGCCGCGACACGATCGGCGCGCGCGAGTGCCGCGTCACGATCGATCGTCGATCGCAACGTATCGAGATCGACGTCGAATGCCGACGAGGCGGAGCTTGCGTCGCGATCGATATGCGCAACATGTGGCGACGATCTGTACCAGCCGAGCCTGCGTCGGACTTCGTATCGGCCACGGAGACGAAGGCTCGCGACGCCATACGATTGTAAGGCCACGCGAGACGATCGCAGAAAGGACGTCGGACTCACCACGAGCTCACCGATCGTGAACCCAGCGACGTCGCGCTCCCTCGGCGGCGCGAATCGACCAGCGCGACACCTCGAACAACTCGTCGGCGGGAATCGGCGGCGGACCGCCAAGTTTCAGCGCCGACAACCACGCGTCGATTTCCGCGACGTGACCTTTGTCGGGTCGTTTACCAAACTCGAATAGCGGCCCCGCGATGTTGAAGCGGCGCAACCGACGCCAGTTGTCGATCACCAACGTCCGTCCATCAAAGAAGCATTCGACTCGCTCTTTGGGGAACGACTTGGCGCCGTTGGCCACATACGCGATCGACGCGATGGAGCCGTCGGCGAAACTCAGCACGATGGTGGCGACGTCGTCGATCAGTTCACCGCCGCCTGTCGCGGCACTCGTGACGTCGAGATGCGTGATTGGATGCCCAACGAGTGCGCGCGCAAGATCGATGAAATGACAGGCCTCGCCGGCGATGCGGCCGCCTCCGACGTCGCGATCCTGCGTCCAATGAGTTCGCGGGATAGAGCCGGCGTTGACCATCATGTTGACGACGAGCGGCCCGCCGCGCGCGACGACGTGCTTCGCGACTTCGCGCGTGAGCGGCGCGAACCGGCGGTTGAATCCAACCATCACCATCAGCCCGCTCGAGCTCGCGACGTCCTCGATGCGGTCCACATCATCTTCGGTCAACGCCAACGGCTTCTCCACGAAGACGTGTTTTCCAGCCTCGAGAGCGCGAAGCACGAGCGGCGCGTGACTATCGTGCCGAGTCAGGATGAACACCGTATCGATCGACGGGTCCGTGAGGACGTCATCGACGTCGGCCGACACGCGCTCGAACCCGAACGTCTCGCCGGCGACCGCGCCGCTCGGTCCGCCACCTGAGACGATCGTGCGCAATCGCGCGCCCTGTCGTTGAAGGATTGGCAACAGCATTCGCGTCGCGAAGTTGCCGGCTCCGATCACTCCAACCGTCGGCGTGACGGCTCGTGCCGGCGACGGCGCGCGTTCGATGCGTCGTGCGTGTGCGAGGCCGGAGCCGTTGCCGTTCAGCGCATCCGACTCGGGATAACGCAACACGACGCCGATGCTCGCCTCCTTTCCCGTGATCAACTCGTACGCGCGCGGCGCGGCGTCGAAGTCGAAGCGGTGCGTGATGAGCGGCGTCGGGTCCAGCTGGCCCGCAGCCATCGCGCCGAGTACGGCCTCGAAGTTCCGTTGCTCGGTCCAGCGAACGTAACCCGCCGGATAGTCGACGCCGCTCTCCTCATATTGCGGGTCGTATCGGCCAGGTCCGTAGCTGCACGAGACCTGGAAGCTCAACTCCTTCTTGAAGAACTCATCGCGATTGAGCGCGAGTCCGGTTACGCCAACCAACACGAGTCGACCGCGCTTGCGCGACATCCGCGCCGCGTCCTGAATCGGCTCATCGGAATCCGATGCGAGCGTGAGGAGCACGGCGTCAGCCCCGCGCTCGTCGGTGAGGGCGTTCACCCGACCGACGACATCGCCCGACGCGCCGTCGATCACGTGCGCTCCGAGTCGCTCGGCCAGCTTCAGCCGTGATGGTGCGCGATCGATGCCGATAACGACACAGCCGTTAGCGCGGAGCAACTGGACGCAGAGCAGTCCGATCAGTCCGAGGCCGTACACGACGACCTTCTCACCGAGCGTCGGCTGCGCGAGGCGGATGCCTTGCAGGCCGATTGCCGCGATCGGCGCGAACGCCGCCGACTCGAAGCTCACGTTGTCCGGAATCTTTGCCGCGAGTGTGTGCGGCACGACGACGAACTCGGCGTGCGGTCCGTTGCTCACGACGCGGTCGCCCGGCTGAAAGCGCGTAACGCTTTGGCCCACGTCGACGATGACACCAGCGTTGCAATAGCCGAGCGGGATCGGCGTCGCGAGCTTGCCCTGCACGGCCTCGAATGTCGAGAGCAAACCGTCGGTGCGTACTTTTGCCAACACGTCGCGGACTCTGTCCGGTTGGGCGCGCGCCTTGTCGATCAAGCTCCCGCGTCCGAACTCGACGAGCATGCGTTCGGTGCCGGCGGAGATGACCGATGCGCGCGACCGGATGACGAGTCGCACTCCGCTCGCGGCTGGCACTGGGACGTCGAGCAGGAACGTCTGGCCGTTGTCGAGGCGTTGCAGGATTTGCCTCATACGCTAACGCCCGAGCTCACGTGCGGAGGAACCAACGCACGCCTCGCTTCCCGATGAGGGGCAGACGTTCGAGTGAGGAGACGAGATGGACCATATCGTTGTCCGCCGATGAATAGACGTTCGCCGCGGCCTCGCGAACGAGGACGAACGCCGTGGCTATGATGAAGGCCAGGACAAACGTCGCGAGTCCAATAAAGACGGTACCGCGGCCGCGAGGCGTCAACGCATCCGGAACGGGATCGAGAACAACGAGCGCCGGCGCGTCTTCGATCGCCTTTCCGCGGGCGTTTTCCAATTCTGTGATCGCCTGGGTGTAAATGGTCTGCGCGATCACGACGTTGTTTTGCAGGCGCTGCTGCTCGACCCACAGCGGCGATGTCTGTGGCACCATGCGATTCGCCGAACCGAAGCTTACGAGTGCCGCTTCGGCGTCGCGCATTCGCTTCGCCGCGGAGTCGACGCGAGCGGTCTGTGCTTCGACGAGCGCACCGGCTTGCGACTTCATGGCGCGCGTGTAGGCGCGCCGCACGCTCTCAACGAGATCATTGACGATCACACGCGCCAAGCCGCTGTCGGCGAGCGCCGCGACGATCGTGACCGTGCCGCTCTCGCGATCGATCGACGTCTGTAAGCGTTTCTCGATCTCCGGAGCGTACTTGTGTGGCGGAATGTCGGCGAGGCGCTGGTTCGTGACGCCTTCGATCACGAGCTGTCGCCGTTCTGGAATCGGTCGGCGCGCGACTTCATCGAGTACGCCCTGGAGGTGGGCCAACCGCGCGACGAACACCGGCGTCGCCTGAATCCCTGCGTTCGCTGCACCGAGCAATGAACCGGCGATGCTCGACGGAAGATTGAGCTGACGCGCGTTGCCGACGGGCGCCACGGTGACGGAGGCGGCGAATTTCCTCGGCGTCCGCATCACCATGCCCACCACCAGCGCGCCCCACAAGAATGCGAAGACGAGAATACCGAGATAGTGATCGGTGATGATTGCGAGAATCGCGGACACGCGGATCTTCCGCTTTTCAGGTCGTTCTCCGTCGGAGTGCAGCTGCACCGGGGCTGGATCCGGCGCGACGTTCGGACTGACGATCGGGCGATTTACTGGCTGCATCGCACACCTCGGGATTGCTTACGACTCTGAACCTTCACGCGCCGCTCCGGGTTGTCATCGCACACTACGCCCTCATCCTGAGCGAAGCGAAGGATCTGCTGTTCTCTACTCATGCGACGAGCTCCCGCGGTCTGGTGCTCGCCGCAACCAGAACGCTGTGCACGACGCGGCTCGTGGTTTGAACGAGCAGGTAGGCCAAACCGAACGACAATAAGGAAACGATCGCGATCGGGATGCCACCCTCGGACAGTTGCACCGCGATGTAGACCCATGCGGTGGCGAGATAGTGCCACCGCGGCCCTCGTCGCGACGGGTCACGCAGCTCGCGCCACGATGGGATCTGCGAATCGCCGAGCTGCAGCAGCAAGCCGAGCATGGCCGCGCCGACGAGACATCCGGCGAGCCCGAAATCGAAGACCATGCAACCGTAAGTGTTGATGGCGAACGCCGTGCCGTACGTCTCCTCGGTCACGCCGAGCATGTAGTACAGTTGCTCGGCGGCGACGTGCGGCTTGTCCGGCCAGAGTGCGCGCGGCACGATGAGCGCGGCGGCTTGTGTGTGGTAGCTACCACCGAGTGGTGGCCAGCCATGCCGAATCTCACGAACGGCGACGGTATACGCGCGAAATATTCCGCCCATGAATCGGGCCGATGCGCCCGCCGCCGCCTGTTCCGTCATGGTGCTCGAGCTCAGGTCGAGCAACATCCCCGCGCGCTGCTGTGACTTGATGCCGAGAACAACAAATGACAACGCGGCGATGAGTAGCGATTTCCAATTCAGAAATTCTTTACGAGTTTTCCGCGTACCTTCGGCCATCACGTACGCGAGACCGTAGATCACGACGTACGTGATAAACAGCGCCTTGGCGAAGGAGAGAAAGGAGATCGCCGCGAGCAGCAGCAGGTCTCCCACAACGGGCCATGGAGCGCGACCCGCGCGTCGAATCGCGGCGACGCCGTACGGAATGAGAAAATCCGCCAGGAGAACGACTGCGCCGAGACCGATGCTGTCCGACGGCTGAAGCTCGTTGAGCGCGCGCTGGCCGGTGAGCACGCCGGTGGCGCCCAAGAAGAACAACTTGCAAAACAGTCCGGCGACGAGAAACGCAGACGAAAATCCGCCCGCCGTCGACGTACCTTCAGCCGAGGCAGCGACTCGCGGAGTGCCGACGACACGATCGTCGGCGACGAAACGACGAACACTCTGTGTCGCTCGATATGTTAGATCAGTGATCACCACTGCAACCGCGAGAAAGACCGCGGCGTAGATGCGATCTGCATCGTCGATGTACTTCATGAACGCGTACGTCGGCACGACCGTCCAGAACCAACCGAAGGCCACGTCGCCGAGCAGGTGGACGGCCAGAATGAAACGCAGGAATCCCCACGCGCCCGGACGAATGCCGACGAGCAAAACGGCGGAAACACCGAGTGCGACGACGGTATAAGTGCTCACGACAGAAAAGCTCGGCACCACAGTTCGATGCACGCCATCGACAGAATCGGATACGCGGCGTCGATGGCGCCTCTTCGATCCAAGTCGATCAACCGCCGCACCGAAGCCGGCGCGAAGATTCCTCGCGCCGCGAGCGAACGCTCCGAGAGCACCTCGTCCACCAGCGGCATCAGCCCCTTCGCCATCCACTCGCGCAGCGGAACGCCGAAACCGGCCTTGGGTCGGTAGATCACATCGCGCGGAAGAATTCCTTCCATTGCTTTTCGAAACACCCACTTCGTCGTCGGACCACGTTGCTTGTCCTCGACGCGCAGGCGGCCCGCGTGTCGCACCACCTCATAGTCAAGCAACGGCACGCGCACTTCGACGCCGTGCGCCATGCTCATCTTGTCGGTGTAGTTGAGATTGTGATCGGGCAGAAAGAACTTGGTGTCGAGGTAGAGCATTTTGTTGAGCCGCGGCATCCCTACTGGTAATGACTGCACGCAGTCCAGTAGTGCGTCACCGCTCGCCGGACGCGCGTCGCGGAGCGCGTCGCCCTCGAACAACGAATCGCCCTGCTCCGGATCGAGCCAGTAGAAGTAGCTCGCGATGCGATCGTCGGACGACCGATGTGCCTGGCTGAATACTTTGACGGCGCGTCTCAACGTCGGGTGCCGCGTGGGTACGCGTCTCGACAATCCGCGCAGCGCAGCGCGGGCTGAGTATGGCAGCCACGACCAAGCAGGCTCGAGCTGCAAAGACTGATGTCGGCGGTAACCGCTGAAGATGTCGTCGCCGCCGGCGCCCGATAGCAGCACTTTGATTCCGGCCTGACGCGCTGCGCGGCTGATCACGCCGACGTTCAACGGGGCAAGATCCGCTTGTGGCTCATCGAGTTGATAGACCATCGACGCGAGATCATCGATCGTGGCTGGTCCAACGGTGACTTCGTCCAGCTCGACGCCGAGGTGGCGCGCGGCGCGGCGCGCGTAGGGCAAGTCGTCAGCGACGCCTTCGCTCGCGGTCTTGCCTTCGCTGAACCCGATCGTGAAGCAGCGCAGCGGCTCGGCTTGCTCATGTTCGCGCGCGAAGGCGACCACGGCGCTCGAGTCGAGGCCGCCGGACAGAAATGCGCCCACAGGAACGTCGGCGACCATCTGTCGCTCGACGGCGGCGGCGATCACGTCGCGAGTCGCGGCGATCGCGTCGGCATCTGAGAACTCATAAGGCTCTTCGTCGAATGGCAGGTCGTAGTACTGCCACGACTTGATGATCTCGCCATCAGCGACCCACGCAGCATGACCGGGCACCAGTTTTCGCACGTTCTGAAGGATCGTTTGCGGCGCGGGACACCAGAGAAATCGCGTGTACTGCCGCACGGCGTCGATGTCGAGCGCGCGCGAAACGCTTGGCGACTGCAATACGGCCTTGAGCTCGCTTGCAAAGACGAGGCCGTCGCCGGTTCTCGCATAATAGAAAGGCTTTACGCCGAGCCCGTCACGCGCGAGTAGCAGCGAGCGCGAGCGCGAGTCCCAGAGCGCAAATGCGAAGATTCCGTTGAGCCGGGGCAGCATCTCTACACCGTAGCGGAGATAGAGATTGAGGATGACCTCGGTATCGGTATTGTTCAGAAACTCGAATCGATCGCGCTCGAGCTCGTGTCTCAGCTCGCGGTAGTTATAGACTTCGCCGTTGTAGACGATACAAACGGTGCGCGTCGCGTCCCACATCGGTTGCCGCCCCGCCGCGGACAAATCGATGATCGACAGGCGGCGGTGGACCAGACCGACTCGCTCCTCCGGCAAATACAATGAGTCCGCGTCGTCAGGGCCACGATGGCGGATGACGGCGCCCATGCGCTCGAGCAGCGACGGGTCAAACCTTCCTGAGAATCCCCCGATTCCGCACATGATTTCACGCAATGGGACGACGGACGGGCTCCCGGCGGAGCGGATCGGCGTCGATCGGTTGCTGAAGTGTCTTCCTATCCGCACGCTCCGCGCCGTGCCGATGACATCGGTTGCGTGGCGCAAACCGGGCGGCGTCAATCTTGAACAGAGTG
>DASYSU010000439.1:0-11233 GCA_036002925.1 Gemmatimonadaceae bacterium
CCACCGTTCCACCGTTCCACCGTTCCACCGTTCCACCGTTCCACCGTTCCACCGTTCCACCGTTCCACCGCTACGGCACCACGAACCTCCCCGATTGGTGCTGGAACTCTTGCTTGCCCCCGCCGAGTACGCGCGACAGAAACGTTCCGAGCCCGCTACGAAGTGCGGTGATCGGGTTTCCCTTGACCGGCCCCGATGACCCGCGCAGCCATTGCAGCGACGCGTCGAGGTCGCTCTCGCTCAACGACAACACGTCGACCACGAGGTTGTAGTAGTAGCGTCCCGAGCGCGTCGGATGCAGCGGCACGCGAAACGGTCCATCGAACTGCGCCTCGGCCGACGTGATCGTCTCGAATCCGCCGAAATTCTCGTGTACGTTGCCCATTCGTCGAACGACGTTGTAGAGTTTTGCCGTGGGATCGTAGACGACGAATACATCCCAATCCGATCGATCGCTTAGGTCGTTGACGTACCGTCCTTCGCGCCAGAGCTCGAGACGGAAATGGATCCCCGTTGTGAATCCATTTCGCAGCAGCTCGCGCGTCTTCGAGTTGGCGAGGAGATTCGCGACCGTCACGCTCGTCCCCTCTTGCACGGCGCCGTTTTGCGGCACGGCGACGTCGAGCTTCGGGTCGCCTTGCGCGACGAGCGGCGCCGCCGCTCCCCACAACAATCCGACGAGGACGAGAAGGAAACGCACGACTAGAAGCGGTGCCGAAGACGGACGAAGAAATTCACCGGTTCAGCCGGCGTCGACACGGACTTCGCCGCATAGATGCCGATACCACCGAGATCGAGACCCAATCCAATGTCGCTGCGGAACGTCGAGAGCGGTGGAAGTGTCCCGTTGCCGTACGTCAGCGTGCCATCGGGCGTGCCCGTTCGCCATCCCCGACCCGCGTCGGCGAACAAGACCCACACGACATCGCCATGTGCGCTGTGGTAATGCCGCGGCCAATCCTCCCACGTCCCCGTGAAGTTGAGACGGAGGTCGCCGCGATACTCGATTTGCGCCAACGCGATGCGATCGCATTGCGCCGGACGCCCCGGAATTCCTGCGAAGTTGTCGCAACTGCCAACGTCGGCGCCCGAACGCGCGCTGTGGAAATCGAAGCCGGGCAGCGAGCCCGGTCCGTCCACTGAATATCGGCGCTCCAGCGGCAACTGATCGCCGCTGAGCCAACCGCCGAGCACCGCTCGCACATTCAGTTGCGCGTCGGGCCCGAGTCGATTGTACCGCCGAACGTCGAAGAATCCGCGCGTGTAGTCAGTGATGCCGCTGCGCGGCGTCACTCGCGGCACCGCCGACGGCGCCATCGAGGTGATCGTGCCGCGCCCGTGCTCGACGTCGGCGTTGACGAACCAGCCGGACCACGGATCGTCGGGATCGGTGCGCGTATCGAAGTTGAGTGTCAGTCCCGCGACGTGGAATAGTCCTTCATCGACGGCGGGATTGGGACGCCACGACCGATCGGCGTTGAAGAGCGTGAATGGATTTCGTAATTCCCGCGATGCCCAACGCTCTTCGCCGAACGATCCGGTCAAGCTGATGTCGCGCGCACCGTACAGCGTGAGATACCCGCGGCCACCGTGTCGACTGTAATAGTCTCGGTAATCACGGCGCGCGAGAAACGCCGCGAGCGCCACCTCCAGATCGGAGAGATCCCAATTCTGAACCGGATCGATGACGTTGAATGCCTCGGCGCCAATGCCGATCCCGCGATCGTGGCCGAGCCGCACCTCGGTCCGAAGATCGTGACCGACGTCGCCGCGATCGGAATTGAAGCTGCTCCCGGTGCGCAGCACGGCGGCTGCATCGAGACGAAAGCTTCCCCACGACGTGCGACGATAGAGCACCGGCCCGAGCTGAATCGGCAATCCTTCGACCCGATTGTACGGGCCGGCCTGCACAATACGGAGCGCCTCCGACCAATTGCCTTCGTGGTGATGCTCGAGGCGACGCAACCAGTTCTCATTCTCTTCCGGCTCGTCGTCGACCGCGACGATGTGGTCACCGTCCTCTCGGAATGCGAGCGATTGGCGATAGATGCGCATGCTGCCGCTGATCTGCGCCGTGTTGCGCCCTTCGATTTCTCCGCCGACGACGAGCACATTGCCGTCGATGCGCGCGGTGCGTCGAATCAACACGTCGGCGTTCACGGCGAGCACGTCACCGCGAACGTGTCCGGCGATGATCAGCGGTCCGTTGAGCACCGCGACGTCTCCCGGAACGTCGCGCGATTCGTCGATCTCGAGACGATCAGTCGCGCGGGCGGCCGCCGGCCCGTTCCACCGCGCGACGATTTCCCGGCGGACGTCGCGCGGAAGAGATTGTCGTCGAGACGCCGTGTCTCGCTGCGCGCCGGCGGCGATCGGCATGACCGCGAGGAGCAACGTTAGCAAGGTCCTACGCATGTACGCTCCACAAAGGAAGGTCGACCTCAATTACTCCACGCCGACAGGAATCCCCAACCGCCGCATCCGCCGGTAGAGGTTGGGACGATCGGTCTTCAACCGTCGCGCTGCTTCAGCCACATTGCCGCTCGTCATCGACAGCGCGCGCGAGATCAGCACGCGCTCGTACTCGTCGAGCGTCTCGCTCAACGAATGTTCGAGCGACGCGGGGTCCGGAAGTGGTGTGATGTGCGTGCGCGGCTTGCGATCAAGCGGAAGGACCGCCGAAATGTCGGTGTCGGTCACCGTTCGTCCGGGGTGCAGAATCGCCAACCGCTCGACGATGTTGGCCAGCTCACGCACGTTTCCGGGCCAACCGTATCGTGTAAACGCGCCGATCGCATCGGGCGTCCATGTTGGCAGCGGCTGACCCGTCCGCAAGCGGTGCAGCGTCGAGAAGTGCATCACGAGCGCCGGGATGTCGCCCGGCCGCTCGCGCAGCGGCGGAATGGGAATGGGTATCACGTTAAGGCGGAAAAGCAGATCGTCGCGGAAGCTCCCCTCTGTTACCGCTTGCGACAGGTCTTTGTTCGTCGCCGACACGATTCGTACGTCGACGCGAATCGGTTTGCCGCCGCCCACGCGCTCGATCTCCTTCGCTTCGATGGCGCGCAAGAGCTTCGCCTGTGCTTCGGCGCCAAGATCCGCGACCTCGTCGAGGAACAGCGTCCCGCGATGCGCGAGCTCGAATCGCCCGATGCGGCGATCCGTCGCGCCAGTGAACGCACCGCGCTCATGCCCGAACATTTCGCTCTCGACCAGGTCGCGTGGAATAGCCGCGCAATTCACACGCACGAATGGATGGTCGCGACGCGAGCTCGCCATGTGAATCGCTGCAGCGACGAGCTCCTTTCCCGTTCCAGACTCGCCGCTGATCAAGACACGTGCGTCGGTCGGCGCTACTCGGTCGATCATCGCCCGGACCTGCAGCATTCCCGGACTGTCGCCGATCATCTCGCCGCCGAGGCCGAGGTCGGCGCGCAACGCTTTCGCTTCGCGTCGCGCCTGTCGCAACTCGAGCGCCGACGACAGCGCCAGCAAGACGCCTTCGGGACTGAGCGGTTTCTCGAGGAAATTGAATGCGCCGAGCTTGGTCGCCTTCACGGCATCGGTGAGCCCAGCCCGTCCGCTCATCATCACGACGGGGACGTCCGGCATCGCCTTGCGAAAGCGCGCCAGCGTCGCCATGCCGTCGAGTTCACCCGGCATCATCAAGTCGAGCAGTAGGACGTCGGGCTCCGTCTCGGTTGCCCGCGTGAGCGCGCTCGCCCCGTCCTGCGCGTCGCGCACCTCATATCCTTCAGCGGTCAGCAGTGCGCCGACCATCCGTCGAATATTCGGCTCGTCGTCGACGATCAGGACGCTCGGCATGTCGTTCGGTCAGGTCGACGGATTCGCCGGATTCGACGCCGGCAGGCCGCGGTCGGCGCGTTCAGACAACAGCTTCGTCGTGAATCGCTGTCCCTCGGAAATCCGCTCGACCTCGATGGCGATCGAATCGATTGCTTGCTCCATTCGCTCGAGCCGCGCCACGACATCGGGCGGCATCGATGGTTGCAGCGGCGAGCGCTCGACGCGTTTTGCGTACGCGCGCGCAATTGGCACGCCGATCGCCGTTGCCGCGAGGCAAATGAACAACACAATCGGCACCATGAACGGACTAAACAACATGACTTCCTCCCCCTCCGTTGCTGCCATTTACGGGAAGCACAAATCGGATTTCGGTCCCTGTCCCGATGTTGCTCTCAGCCGAGACGGATCCATCGTGAGCCAGCACGGTCTGACGCGCGATCGCGAGTCCGAGTCCGGTGCCGCCGGGTTTCGATGTCACGTACGGATCCCAGATGCGCGCCAACTGCTCGGGCGGAATCCCACACCCCGTATCCGACACGGTCAGCTCGACGGCATCTCTTTCGCCGCTGTTGAGCCTTCGAACGCGAACACCGACCTGCCCACCACCGCGACTCTTGCATGCATCGACCGCGTTGAGCATGACGTTCGACAGCGCACGCGCCAGTGCGTCGTGATGCCCCTTGATCATCGGCACGTCGTCATCGATCTCGACGTGAACGGCGACGTCGGGCGGAATCGTCGCACGTGCGGTGTATCGCGCCATCTCGCCCAAGTCGACTTCGGCGCGCGGACCTTCGGGCAGTCGACCGAACGAAGCAAAGCTGCGCGCCATGGCCTCGAGTCGCTGCGATTCGATCGCGAGCACTTCGACCGTTTCGGCGAGATCGGGCGGCGCGTCGCGTTGCAAGCGTTCGACGGCGAAACGAATGGGCGTGAGCGGATTCTTGAGCTCGTGCGCGACTTGTCGTGCGCTCTCGCGCAATGTCGCCGCGCGTTCCGCCTCGAGCGCGCGCGCCCGCCCAAGCTCGAGCTCTCCGGCCATGAGGCGCATTCGGCGGCGCAGCACCTCGAACTCGGGCGCGCCGCGCCGCGGTGGTGTCGTCGGCAGCGGTTCGCCGCGACCGATCCGCTCCGTCCAGCCGACCAATTCTTGCAACGGCCGGCTGAGGTTGCGGCTCAAATGCCCGGCAACCCGCGAGGCGATGACACCGATGATCAACACCACGAAGAGTGATGCGATCGCCAGCTTTCTTGCGGCTTCGCGGAATAGAAAACTGGCCCGGCGTGATTGGACGACGCTCTGTCGCAAGGTCTTGTCGTGGATGTCCAATGCGGTGCGTTGCGCGTCGTTCAGCCCGGCTGCGCGAGCCGCGGCGATGGCCCGCTCTCCGGTCAACGCCACGCTGTCCCAGCCCGCCGTCGCCCCGGCCAGCGGCAACACGAACGACCCCGTGGCACTCCACGCGAGCGAAATGAGAATCGACGGAATGACCGCGAAGCCCAGCAGAATCAGAAAGAGGCGGCCGCGGAACCCGACACGCTTCACAGGAGCTCCATACGAGACGCGTGCGACAGCGGTTTCGACGTCAAACATACAGATTGTCCACAGGCCCAACCACCCTGAGACCACCCGCGATGAAGACGCATACCGACTACCTCACGTTCGAAACGAAGAAGCGACAAGAGATCATCGATATCACCGACGCGGTCGAGGCGTGTCGCTCCTCCGCGGGCATTCGCGAAGGCATGGTCCTCGCCTCGGCGATGCACATCTCGGCGTCGGTCTTCGTGAATGACCATGAGCCGAATCTGTGGAAGGATATCCTCGATTGGCTCGAGCAAACGGTCGCTCCGTGGGACCCTGACAAGTACCGTCACAACAGCGGGACCGGCGAGGACAATGCCGCGGCCCATCTGCGATCGATCACGATCGGACACGAGGTCATCGTGCCCGTGACTGCCGGCCGACTCGATCTCGGTCCCTGGCAGCGGATTTTCTACGGCGAATGGGATGGGCAACGACCGAAGCGCGTGATCCTCAAAGCGATGGGAGACTGAGACGTAGCATGGCATTACGTCGCCGATCGCTCTAAATTCCGACTACTGATCCGCAGAGCCCTGCATGAATTCTAGACATTCGCGATTGCCAACTCGCTCACAAAGCGCACTCATTCACCGCGGTCCGCAAGCCATGACCGCGGCTCCCCACGTCTCGGCGCCGGTGCACGCGCCCAACGCCGCGCTCCTCATCGACTTCGACAACGTCACGATGGGGATTCGCTCCGACCTCGGGAAGGAGCTTCGCAACCTCCTCTCGTCCGAGATCATCAAGGGGAAGGTGGCCGTTCAGCGGGCGTACGCCGACTGGCGACGGTATCCGCAGTACGTCGTCTCGCTCGCCGAGTCGTCGATCGACATGATCATGGCGCCGGCGTACGGATCATCGAAGAAGAACGCGACCGACATCCGTCTCGCCATCGATGGACTCGAGCTCGTCTTCACGCGTCCGGAGATCGGGACGTTCATTCTTCTCTCCGGCGATTCCGACTTCTCGAGCTTGGTCATGAAGCTCAAGGAATACGGCAAGTACGTGATCGGCGTCGGGATCCGCGAGTCGTCGAGCGATCTGCTCGTTCAGAACTGCGACGAGTATTACAGCTACAACGCGCTCGCGGGATTGGTCAAAGCCTCCGACGAAGAGCCGTCGCGCAAGTACGACCCGTGGGAGCTCGTCACCGAAGCCGTGCAGCGCATGAAGCGCAACAACGACGTCATGCGCTCCGATCGTCTCAAGCAGGTGATGCAAGAGATCGATAGCACGTTCGATGAAAAGAATCTTGGCATTTCGAAGTTCTCACGATTCTGCCAAGAGGCCGCGCAAAAGGGGCTGTTGTCGGTGACCAAGCTCGACAATGGTCAGCTCGAGGTCGACCTGCCGAGTGCGACACCGGCGACTGAAACGCGCACGAATCGCTCTGAGTCGCCGCCGGTGACTGAGCCAGCGGAAGTCGGCGCGGCAGCCGACGATCGCGGACCGCGCCGCAGTCGGCGTGGGCGAGGCGGCGGACGTGGTCGCGATCGCGAACCGCGCATCGTCGCGCCGACGCACGCAACATCGCCGGTCGACGTCGAACAGCCTGCGGTCGCGACGGCAACGCAGCCCGTCCCGCAACTCGAGTTCGCAGCCGACGCTCGTTCGTCGGACGAAACTGCCGCGGGATCGGGCGGTGAGCGGCTGACGCGAACCGAGGCGTTCGATCTCGTGCGCCGCGCGGTCAACGAGCTCGTGACAGGGGATGATTCGATTCGCGCCAGCGAAGTGCGTCGCCGCGCGCGTCAATTGCTCGGACGCGATTCCGAGAGCTTGAGCGACCGCATGTTCGTGCGAATTCTCAAGGACGCGCACGATGAGGGCATCATCGACCTGCGCCGCCGCGGCAACGACTTCGAGGTCGCGCGCGCGGCGGAGGCGGCACCCGTCTCGGAGCAGCTTGCGAAGCACGCGACGGCTGCGACGCCGCCATCCACATTGGCTACGGCGCCGGCCAGCCCGCGACTCGGCATGGGACCGCGGGGTGCCCGCGCGCGTGGTGTGGGACCCCTGCGTGGCCGTCCTGGCGCGCCGCCGCCGGAGCTGCTCTCCATCGGCGTGGTAGAGGATGTGCCGATCGCTGTCGTTGCACCGCGCGAAGAGCCGTCGGGGTCGAGAGAGAATGGTGCGGCGCCCGGCGCGGCCGCCAAACGCGCTCGGGGATCGCGTGGGCGAGGGAAGAGCGGTCGTCCAACGCCCGCGGTCGCGTCTGCGGCCGTGACGCATGCGGCGACCGCGGCTCACCCTCCCGCGGTGTCGACGGCTCCGCACGCAAAGGGCAAGCGGGGTGTCGCCGCGGCAAAGGCTGGCGGTGGCCGCTCACGCGCGAAGAAACGCGCGCCGGCCGCCGACAAAGAATGACTCAGAACGCCGCGCCACGAGCGCGGCGTTCTCGTCTCGCGCCGCCTCTTTCTCGAGAATTCTATGATCGCGCGACCGAACATGTCGCGCGCGATCTCTTGGGCGCGATCCTCGAATGCAAGACATCCGATGGCATCGCCGCCGGTCGCATCGTCGAGACAGAGGCATACCTCGGCGAGCACGATCTTGCGTGCCACGCGGCCGTAGGACGAACATCGCGGACGGCGCCATTGTACGGACCGCCGGGAATCGCCTACGTCTATCTCATTTACGGAATGTACTGGTGCTTCAACGCCGTCACACGCGCCGAGCATGAGCCGAGCGCTGTGCTGGTGCGTGCGATCGAGCCGGTGCTTGGCATCGATTTGATGCGCCAGCGTCGGCCGAAAGTGCGACGCGACGCCGATCTCACCAACGGTCCAGGAAAGTTGTGCCTCGCGCTTGCCATCGACGCGAGCAACAATTGGAAGCCGCTCGATCGTCCACCGCTCGTCATTCGTGCCGGTGAGCCGATTCCCGACGCGCAGATCAGTGTTTCGCCGCGGATCGGCATCACCCAGTCGGCTGATTGGCCGCTGAGGTGGTTCGTGACCGACAATCCGTACGTGTCGAAGACGCCCGCGCATTTCCCGCGACGCGTGTTGTCATCCTGAGGAGTGAAACGACGAAGGACCTGCTGTCCGTTAGAACAGCAGGTCCTTCGTTTCGCTCGAGTGACAGCGAGTTCTAGTTTCTGTCGATCGACGATCCGACGTTGTACCGAAGTCCGAGCTCGTACGTGAAGCTCATCGACCGACCATTGTAGCCGAGGAACTGGCTCTGCGTCGGACTGAGGGAGCCCTGGCCGAAGATCGATACTTTCCGCAGCGCATACTGTCCGCCCACGATCAACAACGGAGAGAACGCGACCTTCTGATCCTGGATGACTTGATTGGCGTAGTTGACCTGATCGGCGTTCCCAAAGGGTGGCCGCGCATGCGCGTCGACGATCTGATTGAGCGAGAAGCCAATGCCGGCGTACGGGTGAAAGCGTAGATGCTCGCCGGGGAAGCCCATGACCGCGAGATCGAGTTTCCGCATGTTCTTGATGTCGACGACGCGAAGTCCGCTATCGGCTTGTGCGGGATCACGCGCGACGAAGGTCTGTTGAGTGAAGAACGCCTGACCGCCGGAGATGTACAATCCACCGTGCGTTCGGGTGATGAGCCACTCGATACCGGCGTATGGCGCTTGTTTGTACGCCTGTCCGCTATCGGCGAGCGTCATTCCACCACCTTTGATTCCCCAAAACCAGGCGTCTTTGAATGAACGGCCCTGTTGGGCGGTGGCAATGGTCGGTACCGCCACGACGACGGCTGCTGCGATCGTCAGGGCACGCATCGTTCGCATACGATTCCTCGGCAAGAAGTAGCTGGGCCGTGTCCGGCTCCTGGTGGTGGGACGACAACCTGGGCCAAACAGTCACGTAGGCCCCCAACGTGACTGGCATCACGTTGGGGCAGGGGAGAGGGTTGAGGGTGGAGGGTTGAGGGGATGTGCGCGGCGCTGGCGCGCCGCCCGACGGCATTTGATGGTGTGCCGTTCAAAAAGTGGCGCGCAGCGCCACACGCCTTCCCTCCATCCTCCACCCTCAACCCTCTCCCCTGCTTTCAAATGATGCCGAGTTTTGCGCCGACCTTCTTGAAGGCCCCAACGGCCTGGTCGAGATCCGCCCGCGTATGCGCCGCGGAGATCTGACAGCGCACTCGCGCTTGTCCCTGCGGCACCACCGGGTAGCCAAAGCCCGTGACGAAGACACCGTTGTCGAGCAGCATGTCGCTCATTTGAATCGCCGATGCGGTCTCGCCGACGATGATCGGAATGATCGGCGTCTCGCCCGGTAATGGTTTGAACCCGGCTTCGGCAATCGCTCCACGGAAATACAACGTGTTCTCACGCAGCGCCTGAACGCGCTCCGGATGCTGTTCGACGAAGCGCACTGCCGCGAGCGCGCTTGTTGCCACCGTTGGCGGCAAGGCGTTCGAGAA
Source organism: Gemmatimonadaceae bacterium (assembly GCA_036002925.1). Taxonomy (GTDB): domain Bacteria; phylum Gemmatimonadota; class Gemmatimonadetes; order Gemmatimonadales; family Gemmatimonadaceae; genus JAQBQB01. Next base: position 9,787 of record DASYSU010000439.1, read on the forward strand.
TAATTGCGGGCGCGATCGCTGCGTCAGATAATCGGCAACAGCGTTCGATCCCGCGACAAAACCACCGGCCGCGCCGCCCAATGCTTTACCGAGCGTCGACGTGATCACATCGACCTCGCCGAGTACGCCGAAGTGCTCCGCGGTTCCGCGTCCCGTCTTGCCAAGCACGCCGGTGGAATGCGAATCGTCGACGGCAACGATTGAATCGGTGTCGCGCGCGATCTGTAGAATGTCGGGGAGTTTGGCGATCGCGCCTTCCATCGAGAAGATACCGTCGGTCCAAATGAGCCGGCGCTTCGCCCCCTTCGCTGCGGCGAGCTTGGCACGGAGATCGTCCATGTCGCCGTGTTTGTACACTGCGGTGGTGCACTTGGAGATTGCCTTGGCCAACCGCATCGAGTCGATGATCGACGCGTGATTGAGCGCGTCGGAGACGATGAAGTCGCCTTCCTGCGCAATCGTCGCCGTGAATCCCTCGTTCGCGTTCCACGCCGACACGAACGAGAGCGACGCCTCGGTCCCGACGAACCGCGCGAGCGTGTCCTCGAGCTCGCGGTGGATCGTGAACGTGCCGCAGATGAAGCGCACGCTCGCCGTTCCAGCTCCGTATCGCCGCAACCCTTCGATGCCCGCTTCGATCACCGACGGTTCGTCGGACAACCCGAGGTAGTTGTTCGATGAGAGAATCAGAATCTCGCCGCGCCCTTCCATCTGGACGCGCGCGGCCTGCGGCGAGTCGAGATAATTGAGCCGTTTGTAAACTTTGTCGCGCTTGAGCTGCTCGATCGTCGCCTCGAGCGACTTCGTGAACGCTTGGTTGATTGTCACGTGCCTACCTCTACTCGGTGTTTTCTCTCACGTCCCATTCTAATGTCTTTCATCCGTTAGTGTCCGTTTCATCCGTACAATTCGTATCATCAAATCGTTACGGCCAGCATCGCGCGACCGCGCCATTGCGCCGGTCCGGAATCTCGCGAGGGCCGCTCGGGCAGGCCATAACGGTCTATGAAAGCGATTGAACGGATGCCAACGGACGCTAACGGATACTGCACTTGCAAAAAGTTTGGCAGCGGCGCCGCTCGCCACTCATTGAGTCGTGCTGCCATCAAAATCACTGTGTGACCATTCCGCTGCTTCCGCGAATGTCCGCGGCGACCTGATCAAGCGATCTCGAAAATCACTTTCCCCGCCTCGCCCGACTTGATCGCGTGAATCGCCTCATCGAATCCCTCGAGAGGGAAGCGATGCGTGATCACCGGAGTCGGATCGAATTGTCCGGACCGCAGGAATCGTGTCATCAAGAGCCACGTGTCATACATCCGGCGACCGACAACGCCATACACGGTGAGCCCCTTGAAAATGATCTCCGTCGCGAAGTCGATGTCCATTGGCTTTGCCGGAATGCCGAGCATCTGCACTCGGCCGCCGACGCGAACGAGCGCGAACG
>DASYSU010000440.1:0-30261 GCA_036002925.1 Gemmatimonadaceae bacterium
GTCTGATGTCAGACGTCCGATTTCGAGCGCAGGCCAAAGCGTCCATGCTCGCCGAGGCTTAGCGTGGGAACACTCCGACCAACTGGCCACGACTTCACACCGTCTCCACCTTGAGCAAGTTCGTCGTGCCGGGGACATCGAACGGTACGCCCGCCGTGACTACGACGCGGTCCCCGACGCGAGCGAGATCGCGCCGCTGCACGGCCTCGAGCGCAAGACGGACCATCTCGTCGTAGGTCGAGCAATGCGGCACAAGCTCGGGAATGACGCCCCACACGAGCGCGAGCTGCCGAAAAGTTTGCGGCACGTCGGTCAGCACGAGAATCGGCACGCTCGGGCGATGCGATGCAACCACGCGCGCGCTGAAGCCGCTCTTCGTGAAAACAATCAGCACCGGCGCGTTGAGCATGTTCACCGCGGCGGCGCTCGCCGCGGCGATGGCAAACTCGGTCGACATCGCCATCTCGCGCCGATGATCCTCGTGACCGAACTGCAACGGCTTGCCCTCGATCTCAGCGATGATTCGGCTCATCGCTTCCACGGCAAGTCTCGGATACTGCCCGGCCGCGGTCTCGGCGGAAAGCATCACGGCGTCGGTGCCGTCCAAGATCGCGTTGGCGACGTCGCTCGCCTCGGCACGCGTCGGGCGCGGATGCGTGATCATCGACTCGAGCATCTGCGTCGCCGTGATCACGGGACGACCGAGCCGGTTGCAGAGCGCGATGATTCGCTTCTGCGCGTATGGCACTTCCTCGAACGGGAGCTCGACGCCGAGGTCGCCGCGCGCAACCATAACGACGTCTGAGGCGCGGACGATCGTCTCAATGTTCTCGAGCGCGGAGTCCTTTTCGATCTTCGCCACGACGAGCATTGATTTTGGGATCATCGATCGCAGCTCGGCGATGTCCTGCGCGCGTCGCACGAAGCTCAAGGCGATGTACTCGAGTCCTTGAGCGACGGCGAACGCGACGTCCTCCCGATCTTTCTCGGTAATCGACGGCGCCGACACCTGGACACCTGGCAGATTGATGCCTTTGTGGCTGCCGAGCGGACCTCCGTGCAAGACGCGCGCGCTGACGCGTGGCTTCGCGACGTCCAGTACGACGAGCTCCAGGAGGCCGTCGTTGATCAGGACGCGGTCGCCGACGTGTACGTCGTCCGCCAGGCTCTCGTAGGTAACGGGGATCTCGTCACCCTGAGCGTATCGCTCGGGCACGAGGGTGATGTCACTCCCATCCTCGAGCACCCGTCCTTCTTCGATGTCACCGCTTCGGATGCGTGGCCCTTGAAGGTCGCCCAGGATCGCGATCGGTCGACCGGTCTCCTTGGCTACCTCGCGGACCAGTGCAATTGTCGCCGCGTGTTGCTCGTGCGTGCTGTGCGAGAAGTTGATTCGGGCGACGTTGAGGCCCGCGTCCATGAGGCTTCGGAGCGCGTCACGCGACGAGCTCGCCGGCCCCAGCGTGCAAACGATTTTGGTTCGACAGTAGTACAATGTTGCGTAGGGTGGGGGTCAGAGCGAGGCGCGGCTGTTCACCGACTTGCCACCAGGTCTTTGCCCAGCGCCTTCGTCTTCTTCTCGAGACCGGCCAACAGCGTCTCGAATGATTTCTGGAAGCTGGCGATTCCGTCCGTGAGCAGCTTGTCGGTCACGTCGCGCATCGAAACGCCATTCTTCTCGAGGGCATCGATCGTTCGCTGCGATTCGTCGACACCGGCGTCGACCGTGCGCGCAACCACGCCGTGATCGCGGAACGCCTCGATGGTTTGCGGAGGCATGGTGTTGACGGTATCGGGGCCGATCAGCTGCTCCACGTACATCACGTCGCGATACGCCGGATTCTTGGTGCTCGTGCTGGCCCAGAGCGGGCGCTGCACGGTTGCGCCACTCGATGCCAACGACTGCCACCGCGGCGAATCGATCTCCGATTGGAACAGCTTGTAGGCGAGCTTCGCATTGGCGATCGCCGCCTTTCCCTCGAGCGCCTTGAGTGTTTGCTGATTGGCCGGATTCTTGGCGATCGACGCCTCGAGCCGCTTGTCGACTTCGGTATCGACGCGGCTCACGAAAAAGCTCGCCACCGAGTGGATTCTCGAGACGTCCTTGCCCGCTTTGACTCGGTCCTGAAGCCCTGCGACGTACGCGTCGATCACACGCTTGTAGGCTTCGATGGCGAACAGCAGCGTGATGTTGACGTTGACTCCGTTCGCCGTGAGTTGCCGAACGGCGACGGCGCCCTCGACGGTGCCGGGCACCTTCACCATCACATTCGGGCGGTCGACGGTTGCCCACAGCCGAGTTGCCTCGGAGATGGTGGTCCGTGCATCGTTCGCGGCCGCGGGTGAGACCTCGATCGACACGTAGCCGTCGTTGCCGTTGGTGCGATCGTACGTCGGCCGAAAGATGTCGCACGCATCGCGGACGTCGGTCGTCGCGATCAGCTCGAACAGCTCCATCGCGGTGAAGTCGCCCGCCGCCGAGCGAATCTGATCGTCGTACGCGTTCCCTTCGGCGAGCGCTTTTTCGAAGATCGTCGGGTTTGACGTCATCCCGGTCAACGCGTCGTCACGAATGCGCCGCGCGAGGTCACCGTTTCGCAACATCGTACGATCGATGTAGTCGAGCCAGATCGCCTGCCCGACCGCGCTCAGCTGTTTGAGATTATCGCTCACGAGTAACTCCAGTTCATTCTTCCCTTGAAGGTAACGAGACCACCAGCGATAGGCGTCGGCTGTCAGCATTCTCGAGCTGGAGCTGGAGCTACAGCTGAAGCTAGGACTGCTGACGGCTGACTGCTGTCGCTACCTGCCGGTATAAATGATCCTGTAGATGCGTCCGCCGGCGTCATCGGTGATGTAGAGCGCGCCGTCCGGGCCTTGGGCCAAACCCGTCGGACGATGATTCCCAGTCGGCCCGCGGCCGGCGGTGGGAGCCTTGGTCGGCGCGAAGTCGTCGGCGAATACTTCGTACGATCCAGCCGCCTTTCCGGAGTTGAGCGGCTGGAAAACGACGTTGAAGCCCGCTTGATCCTCGGGCGCTCGATTCCATGAACCGTGAAACGCGATGAATGCGCCGTTCTTGTAGCGCGCCGGAAACATCGATCCCGTGTAGAACATCAACGCATTCGGAGCCCAGTGCGCGGGGAAGGTCGCGACCGGCTCTTTCTTCTTCGCGCAATCGCCGACCTTCTTCCCATCGCCTCCGTACTCCGGCGCGAGAACGAGGTGATGTTCTTCGACAGCGTAGTAGCAGAGCGGCCAACCGAAATCATCGCCCTGGTTGACCTGCAACAACTCTTCGGCCGGGTTCTCGGCATTGTAGCGCGTGTCGAACGACCAGCTGCCTTGCGGTCCGCCCAACTGATCGCGACCATGCTGCGTCGTCCAGAGTTTGCCGTCCGCGGGGTTGATGGCGATGCCGACAGCGTTCCGAATACCGCGGGCAAAGTGGACGGAGTTCGCGTACTTCTGATTCAGCTTCCGCGCATCCCATTTCCAAACGCCGGCTCGCGTTTCGAGATCGGTGCACGGCTCCTTCCCTGGCGAATCCTTGAGTCGATCCTTCTCCTGACAGGAGTTGGTCGGCGACCCGATGTTGACGTAGAGCGCACCGTCGCGCCCGATCGCAAAGGTCTTGTTCTGGTGACCGCCTGTCGGCAGTCCCTCGACGACGGTGTCGGCGCGGCCCGCCGGCTCGAGCGAACCCGCCTTGTACGGGAAGCGCAGGATGCCGCTCAGGTTCTCGGCGTAGAGATGTCCGTCGAACATCGTGACTTCCGACGAATTGAATCCACTGGCGAATTTCACTCGTTCGTCGGCCTTGCCGTCGCCGTTGGTGTCGCGAAGCGCCAGGATGCCACCGCCGTTGTTTGCCGCCTGTTGTGACACGAACACGTCGCCGTTGGGGGCGATCCACAAGTGCCGAGCGCCGCGCAGAGTGTCGGCAAAGATCGTGGCGCAGAACCCCGGCGGAAGTTTGAGCCCGCTGTTATCGGGATCGCATTTCGTGGCGGCGTTGTTCTGAGCACCCAGACCAGCTGGGATGGCAAACGTCGCGAGTAACGTGAGAGCGGCTTTGGCGTGCATGTCAGGCCAATTCCTCGATTCTAGTGGAAGACGGCGTCTGAGCCGATCCGCATACCGGATACCGTCTAGACGCTTGCGAATATACCGAGCCGAGCCAATTCCAACCAAGGAGGCCGCCGCGGTGTCAGATGACTAGCGCCCGCTCGCTCTGTCGTCCAACGGTTCCACCATGGGGAGTTCCGCATGCGTCGCCACGTCATCGCTGCCGCCCTGCTCGGCCTCACAAGCGCCTCCGTGTTCGCCCAAACGAGCCGCGTCGCCCAATTCATGGACAACTGCCGACGCAATCGTGGCGACGACGAACGCTTCTGCGAGACGCGAAACGTCACGCTGGCGCCGACTCAATCCCTGAACGTCGACGGCCGCGCCAACGGGGGCATCACCGTCCATGGCTGGGACAAGAATTCGATCGAGATCGTGGCCATGATCCAGGCGCAGGCGGAAAGCGAGGCCGAGGCGCAATCAATCGCGAAGGATATTCTCGTCACAGCCCGAAACGGCGAGGTGCGCGCCGACGGCCCGGATACGCGCCGCCACGAGTCGTGGTCGGTGAGTTATGAGGTCTTCGCGCCGCGTCGCACCGAGCTGGTGCTCACAGCGCAGAACGGCGGCATCTCTGTCGACGGCGTCAACTCGAAGATGGCACTCGAGACCGTCAACGGCGGTTTGAGCCTGACGGACGTCGATGGCGACGTTCGCGGCACGACCGTAAATGGCGGTGTCACCGCCGAGCTGCACGGCGATCGCTGGACCGGGACGGGTCTCGATCTCCGTACGTCGAACGGTGGCGTTCATCTGACGATCCCATCGAACTACTCGGCGCAGCTCGAGACGGGGACGGTCAACGGCGGAATGAACATCGATTTTCCGATCACGATTCAAGGCTCCGTCGGCCGTCGATTCACGACGCAACTGGGATCGGGCGGAGCGATGGTTCGCGCGATAACGACAAACGGCGGCATCACGATTCGCCGGCGCTAATCGCGCTCCTCTGTCGGATCGTCTTGCGGGAGCGGCTGGAACCTTGCGAGCCTCGTAGTCGATTGCTATAGGTCAGGAGTCGGTTCTGACGGCAGTCATCGAACGTCGACTACATGCTCGCACTCCGGCCGCACACAAATCGCTCCTGGCGTCGCGCGCTCGGCGTCTGCCTGGCTGCTGTCGCGCTGTCGACGGCGACATCGTGCGTGTTCCGTCACCAGCCGCCGTCTCCAGAAGATGACTCGGACGTTGTGACGCTCAACGTGATCAATCACCATCCGCTCGACGTCGTCGTGTTCAACGTTCGCCAAGGCTACCGCGAACGAATCGGCGATGTCACCGCCGCGTCGCGAGGGTCGTTCCGCCTGCATTTGCGTCGATATCCCGGCAGTGAAGTGCAGTTCCTGGCGGATCCGATCGGGCGGGCGCAGGGGGTGACGAGCGAGGTGCTCCATCTCTTCCCAGGTCAATCGGCGGATTGGACGCTCGAAACGGACCTCGCGCGATCGTCGATAGCCATTAGAAACTAGGTATAGGCGTCACCGGCTGGTTGGCACTCCGGTTTGCGATGTCCCCGCTGCATTCGCCCCGCCGTTCTTCAGAAAGCCCTTCTCGACAGTGATGAACACGACGGACGCGATTGTCGCAAAGAGCGCCGTTCGTGTTGGCGAGAATTGGCGCACCTCCACCGCGCGCATGAGCGGGCGAGGAACATCGACGACTTCGTGCTTCCACGATGTCCCGGTACCGTCGCGAAGCGTCGCCTCGTCCAAGGCAAGAGAAATCTGCCGGGTGTCCTCGGAGACGACGCTGCCGCGAAGGAATTCGACCGATGGACCGATGCGACCAGCCAGGACCACGGCGCCTGAGTCGGTGAGCGTGGCCTGCACCGGGCGGCCGACCAGTGGTCCGGGCGACGGCTCGACGTAGGCGTAACACCCGGCACCGCCCAAGGCCACAACGAGGGTGAGGGCGAAAACGAGTCGGTTGGATTGCATTTGCATCACTCCTGCAGAATTGCGACAGTGGGGAGAACGAGGTCTCGCTCGCCCTCCCCACCGCGCAAATATGTTACCGCATAACCACTACGTCAGGGACAAGCGTTTGGGTCGTTCCAGTTGCGCGAGTCCGACGCCGTCCCGAGGATCGGTTTCTCGTTTGGTGTGTTATCCGGGTTCGTCTGCTTCTCTGTCGTGCCGTAGAACAACCGACCTGGAACAACCAGCTTGCCGCGCGCCGGCTTCAGCGCCGGTATGCAGGTGCGCTTGATGTCGTTCCATGACTCAACGTTCTGGAACAGGCTGATGTACTTCTCGTTCATGATGTCGGCGAGCGTGGGGCTCGCGATCGTCGGCTTGCCGTTTCGCGTCCGTACCGTGTTGAACGCCGTGGTCGCCGATGCTTTGTCGTTGGTCTGAAACGCCGCTTCGGCGATGATGAGCTGCGTTTCATCGAACGTTATGATCGGCTGGCTGAACGTCACGTCGTTCGTGCGCCCCGAGCCGACGATCGGAGAGATCGAATCCCCCGGCGTACTTTGCGTCGACACGTCGTAGCCGCCGTAGCCGCCGTGCGCATTCTTGCCGAAGTATTGCGCCAGGCGTGGATCGTTCTGCGCAACCATGAGTCTTGCGAGCGCTGCGCCGGCAACGAGATCAGCTCCGAACGATGTGAGCTGGAACTGGGCCCACAGGTTTCGCTCGGAGGTGGCTGACGAATGCACCGTCTTCCAATCGTTGGCAGCCGCGCTGATTCCCTTCCGCGCTTCGGCCAATGCACTCGTATACTGTCCCGCACCGAGTTTTTCCACTTGGTGCAGATAGATGCGGGCCTTGAGCGTGTGCGCCGCCGCGATCCACTTGGCCCCGTCGCCGCCGTAAACAAGGTCATACGCGCCCGGTCCGGTCCCGCCGCTCCCAATGTCCGCGATGGCCTTGTCGAGAAGCGTGAGCAACGACGCATAGATAGTCTGCTGCGAGTCGAACTTCGGCGTGGGATTAGCGCCCACTGCATCGCTGTACGGAATGTCGCCCCAGATGTCGGTGCCCCAGAGCACGTCCATCGCCTCGAGCACTTCGGCGATGCCGTGATACAGCTTATCTCCGGACGCATCTGTGTTCGCCTCGATTGTGCGGATCTGGACCAGACCGCCGCCCGTATAGATCGACTGAAATGATCCGTCGAAGCTGTCGCTCGTAACGGAGTAGGTGCCCTGGGTGTCGACAAACCGACCACCGACGCCCGCACACTGTTGCACCCATTCGCAGATGTTCATCGCCGCCCCGCCCTCCTGCTGGCCAAAGATGGCGGCAAGGGCGGCGACGAAGAGTTGGTTCGTTGTCGCAGCGGTCGGATTGTTCGGATCCGCCACGGCCTTCTCGGAATCGAGGAAGTTGCTGCAACCGCCGATGCCTACCATGCCGCATAGGCTCGCGACGGCTGCGTATTTGATGAATCGCATTCCGTAGTCCTCGCGTTAGCGGTTGAGTCCAATCGTGACGACGAACGAGCGAGTGAGCGGAAGGTTGAAATAATCCGCTGCACCGACTTGCTCGAAGGGACCAGCAACGTTCGTCTCAGGATCGAGACCGGTGTACTTCGTCCACGTCCGGAGATTGCGGCCAGCGACGCGTACATTCATCGTGGACAGACCGAGGAGGCGCGATACCCAGGGCTGGTCAAACGTCATGCCGACCGAGATTTCGCGAAGCTTGACGAAGCCAGCGTTCTCCAAGCACGGCTCGTCGATGCCGGTGAACGGACACGCGGCGAGACCGCTGTTTCGATACCAGTTTTCGCCAATTGGAATCTTCTGGCCGGCACCGGGGCCGGTGACCGGGCCAGGATACCAGTCAGGATCACCGAACGCGTGCTCATTGCCAGTGCAAGCGGAGTTCGCGGCGCCGGTGCAGGTTGCGCGGTTCCTCGTATCCGCGTGCGTGCCGTAGCTCCACAGCGCGCCCTTGGTGCCGTTCCACATCAAGCCACCGTGCCGCACATCAACAAGGGCCGAAAGCTCCAACTTGTGGAACTTGAAGCTCGAGTGCGCGTTGCCGGTCCATTTCGGATTCGGATCGCCGAGAACGCGCGGGTCCGTATCTTCGCACGGCATTCCGGCAGCGGCACACCCATTGTTGCCGTCGTCGATATACAGCGTGCCCTTTGGCTTCCCGGCGCATGCAGCCACGGCCGGCGTCGGCATCACATCCTCTGAGGTGATGCCGCAGCGCACCCAACCCTCGCTACGAATCACGCCGAGCGGATAGCCGACCTTCGCGACCGTTCCGACGAACGCCGATCCCGTGAACAGGAAGTCTGCGCCGGCGATGCTCTCGACCAGCGATTGGTTGCGGCCCCAGCCCAATCCGACGTCCCACGAGTAATTCGTGCGCGTCAACGGCCGCAGGTTGAGCGTGAGCTCGGCGCCGCTGTTGCGGAAGATACCGGCGTTCTTCGCCTCGCTCCCGAATCCGGTCGACGGTGCGATTGGCGTCACAAGGATGACGTCCGTCGTGCGCGACTTGTACCACGTGGTGCTCAAGTCGGCCTTTTCGCCCCAGAAGCCGATGTCGAAGCCGGCTTCCGTCTCGCGCGTGCGCTCCGGTTTGAGTGAGGTTGCCGGCTTGGTCGTCGTGAAGAACAATCCACCGAGACCGCTTTGCGTCGGCGTCAAACCGGTGCCTTGGGCGATGCCGCCGACGAGGCCCGTTCCGCTGAATGTGACCGACGTGAGATACGGCTGCGGCTCATTCCCCGCCTCGCCGTACGACGCACGAATCTTGGCGAAGGTGAGACCCGGAATCGCGTGGAACTTGTTGACCGTCCACGCGGCGCTCGCCTTGGGGAAGTTGCTCGTGCGATTCGACCGACCGAACGTGGTCGACCCATCGTTGCGAAGTGCGCCGGTCAGGTACAGCTGTTGATAAATGTCAAATGTCGCCTGGCCGAAGTACGACGCATTGTGAATCTCGGTCTGGTAATCGCTCGGCGGATCGCGTGACAGCGTGTTGAGAATGCTGAATGGCTGCGGCGCGATGAGCGTCCGTCCGACCACCGAAAGGTTTCGCACGTTTCGCGAGTTCAGATTCTGACCCGCGGTAACCGTTCCGCCGAAGTGTTGGCTCAGGTTCCACGTCGCGGTGCCCGTGAGGTTATGGTCGATCTGGTAATCGACGACCTTGCCCTCGATGACGCGGCCGGTGGCGGCGACGTCGGAACACTCGGCCGGGCATCCCTCGAGACGTTCATCGTTCGAGTAGTCGGCGCCCAACGTATACGCGAACGTCAACCAGGTATTGGCGATGTACTGCGCGTTCAGGTTGCCGAACGAGCGCCCGGCCTTTTGATCATTGAGCAATTCGTACAGCGTGAAGAACGGATTGTTGAATCCTCTCGTCTGACCGGCTGTCTCGGGAGTCGCCGCTTGGAGACGATAGGACCGGTGCAGTCCAGAGACCGGATCCAGATACGGCAGGTTATTGAACTCGGGCGGCGTACGGAACAGGTCGAGGAGCAGACCGTTTACGTTGTTGCCGCGCTGCGTGAAGTGGCCGCGCGTGTCGGCGTACGAGAAGTTGCCGCCGACGGTGAAATCGTCGGTCAGGTGATGGCTCGCGTTCAGACGAACCGTTGCGCGATTGTAGAAATTGTTCGGGCCGACGAACACGCCTTCGTTGTGGTTCTCGCTGCCCGAGAGGTAGAATGTCGTCCGATCGTTACCGCCCGATGCGCTGAGCACGTTGTCGAGGATGTGTCCATTGTCGAACACTTCGCTCGCGTGATCGTAGGTCGGGACGCCGGAAATCGCCGGCCCCCAGCTTCGCAGACACGCTGATCCGGAGGTCGTTGGTGTCGGGCATCCGCCCGCGGGCGACTTGTTGAACAGACCCTGACCAAAGGACCGCTGCAACGGCTCTTTGCGCGTGACCTCGTCCTTCGAGCCGGAGCTTCGAAGTTCATAGTGCGTTGCGCCAGAACGACCATGCTTGGTCGTGATCAGGATGACGCCATTCGCCGCACGCGCGCCGTAAATCGCGGCGGCCGCCGCGCCTTTGAGAATTTCGACGCTCTCGATGTCGCTCGGATTGATGTCCATCATCCGGTTGGGCGACGAGGTACCTTCCCCCTGGCCGCCGTTGTTCTGGCCGCCGGCGCCACCGCTTCCTTCGTCGATCGGGTTGAAGTTGCTCGTCGACACCGTCGAGTTGTTCGCTGGGATTCCGTCGATGACGAAGAGCGGCTGCGTCTCGCCGTTCATCGTGCGTAGGCCTCGGATCTGGATCTTCGACGCCGCGCCAGGATCCCCGGCCGATTGATTGATCTGCACGTTCGGCGCTTTGGCGGCCAATGCTTGAACGAGATTATTCTCGTTCGACTTCTGGACCAGCTCCGCCGAAACCGAATTCCGGACGTTGCCGAGCTTTTCGACTTCAGTGGCGGTACCGGCACCCGTAACGACGACTTCGCCGAGTTGCAGCGGGTTGGCCTCGAGCACGAAATTCTGATTGATCGTGCCGGGGGTGATCGTGATGCGAGCCGTCTTCGGCTTGTAGCCCACGCGGCGGGCGGTGATCGTCACAGCCTGTCGCGAGACCCGTGCGCTTGGAATGCCGAACGTGAACGACCCGTCATCATGGGTGAGCGCGCCGAGTCCCATCTCGGGGATCGACACCGAGACGCCTGCCAGCCCGGCGCCTCCCTCTCCAGTGACGCGTCCGGAAACCGTTGCGGCTTCCTGTGCGGCGGCGACCGTGGGCAACAGCGCCACGATGCCGATGCCAGCGACCATACGGCGGAACGAGAGTGCCATGCCTCCTCCATCGAGCCAGACGGCTTGGTGAACCGATGACCGATGTCGTGCGTCGCACAATGCTCGCGCGACTATGACGACTCGGCGAGGAACCAATGACCAGCAGCTGCGAAACAGTGGGACACAAAGGCTGTGCTGCGACGTGAAATAAACCCTGCTAGGTGCGAATGCGTCACCTCAATCCGTACAGAATCTTCACGAATAGTGTATCCAATTCAGACCCCGGCCATACACTCGGAGTGCGCCCGACCCTCCGTGGGCGTATTATGATCCCTGAAGTGCGAGTCGCTTAGGGACGAATCGTATGAAACCGTCCACCCGCTTGTCCCGTCAACGCAACTCGTGACGATGTCCGCAGCTGCTCCCGCCAACGTCCCAGTGGTGTCCGACACCAAGTCCGACGATATCGTTGCTCGACCGACGGCGAGCCGGTCGGTGCCGATCACGGTCGTCATACCGACGCTGAACGAATCGTCCCAGATCGTTCAGGCGATTGAGGATCTGTGGTGGGCCGACCAGGCCATCGTGGTCGACGGTGGTTCGACCGATGAAACGACGGCATTGGCCGCCGGCGCTGGCGCGGAAGTCATGGTGGTCGAAGGACTAACAATCGCCGACCAGCGAAATGCGGGAATCGCCGCTGCACGCAACGAATGGGTCCTCGCGCTCGACGCCGACGAGCGTGTGACACCGGAGCTCCAGAACGAGCTCTCTGCCATGTTCTGTTCGGGTCGGCGTCCCAACCACGCCGGGTATCGAATCAAGTTCCACAACTTCTATTTGGGCCGCGAGCTTCGACACGGTCCGTGGGGTCGGGACTGGCACGTCAGGTTATTCACGCGCGAGCGTCGCTACGTCTGTCATCGCGTCCACGAACATCTCGAGCCGATCGACGACATCGGAACGCTGCGCGGCGCGATCAACCATTGTCCGTATCGTGACATCGCGCATCACGTCGCGAAGATTGTGAAGTACGCGCGTTGGGGTGCGGACGATCTGTATTCGCAAGGCCGCCGTGCCGGACTGTGGCAGCTCTCCGCGCGTCCAGCGTGGCGATTCCTCCGTGATTACATCGCATACTCCGGTTGGCGCGACGGCACCGTCGGTTTCGTCGCGGCGGCGCTCGGGGCGTTTGCCGCGTTTCTCAAGTACGCCTTCCTCTTCGCCAGGAGTCGCTCGGCGAACGCATGAAGCTCACGATCCTGATGTACCACAAGATCGATGAGCCTCCCGCCGGCGTTCGTTTCCCTGGCAACTACGTCTCGCCGAGCCGGTTCAATGAGCAGATGCGCGGGCTGCTCGAGTGGGGATATCGATCCGTCACGTTCAATGATTGGCTCGACTACCGCGACGGACGTCGCGTTTCGCTGCCGCGTAGGCCACTCATCGTCACATTCGACGACGGCTACACCTGCTTCGAGCGAAACGCCTGGCCGATTCTCCGCCCCCTTGGCATGGCCGCGACGGTGTTTTTGGTGGCGAGTCAGATCGGCGGCACGAACGCGTGGGATCGCGACGAGCGCCAAGAACCGCTACTCGACGCCGAGCGCATCAAGGCGTTGCAGAGCGAAGGGGTGTCGTTCGGCTCACACAGTTACACGCATCCACCGTTGGCGAAATTGTCAGCAGATCGCGCGCTCGAGGAGCTGACCCGTTCGCGCGCAGCGCTCCGGGATCTATTGGGTCGCGAGGTCGACGTTCTCGCATACCCGTTCAGTAATCAGAATTCGGTGGTGCGCGACCTGGCGCGACAGGCGGGCTACCGATGTGCAGTGCGAGGTAAAGGTCGCATGAACTGGCGACACACGGATCCGTTCGGACTCCGACGGATCAAAGTCGAGCACGACATGTCGGCCGACGGGCTGCGCCGGCGATTGATGCGCGAGCGCTATTTGAGATTGCTCTAGGGCGGAGGAACGGTGGAACGGTGGAACGCAGTGCCGACTGGCGCTAACGATTGCGCCTTTGGTCCGGTCATTGGCGAGTTCTTGCGTGCGTTCGCATGATGTCGCGCTCACGGCTCCAACCGCCGGGGACAAGTAGAACCATTTTGAATGTCAAAACGCGCGAGAACACGCGAAAACTCGCAGAATCAATCTCTCCCACTTGCCTTGTCATTCGCATGAATTCGCGGCAATTCGCGTTCAAATAGTTCCCTCTGTCCCCGCCGAATCTGGTTCGCAATTGAAGGAACGCGAATGTCCGCGAATGTTCGCGAATGTTCGCGAATGTTCGCGAATCAAACATCGGAATGACTTGACTCGGATCGTCCGTCGATAATCGTGCCAGTCGTTCCACCGTTCCACCGTTCATCCGTTCCACCGCTACTCGCGCCCGAGCACCTGTCCTACGCGGGCTTCGAGCGCGTCCAGCTCCTTTCGTAAAGTCTGATAGCGCTCGACCGCGTCGCGACCAATGCGCTGATCGGCCCGCGCGGTCATGCCGGCGAGATAGGTGATCTGCGTCTGAAGACCCGGACGTCCGTACCGAACGCCTTCGTCCGCACCGAACAGCGTCGTCGCCAGCGCATCGACCTTCGAAAGCGAATCGGAATTGCCCGCGCTGCGCAAACGCGTCCGCGCTTGTCGAACGCGATTCGCAACCTTGCCAACTTCGGCGACCATGTCGCGCATGCGAGCGTTGTGTTCGTACTGTTCGCGCAGATCGGCCGCGGTGATGTTGTCGGCCGCCAGTCGCGGGTCGATCTTGAGCATGAGCGGTTGGGTACCGGTCCAACCTCCGACGGTCATCTTTACGCGGTAGCTGCCGGGTGGCACCATGAGGCCGCCCGCGTTGTTGAAGTCCCAGGTCACGCGATTCATCCCGACGTTGGTCGTGAGACGCACGGGCGGCGCGGCGCGACGGAAGGCTGGGCCGCCTTCCTCGTCGGCGTTCGGCGCCGGCGCATCCTCCGCTGCGACCGCGGCGGTACCTTCGCTCGAGTAGCCGCGTACCGTCTTACCCGTCGCATCCACGATGTCGATCGTGATCGGGCCGGCCGGCGCGCGCCCGACATAATACGTGATCGGCGCGCCGTTCTCGGCGAATTGCGCTTGGCCGCTCATCGCCGGGGCACCGCCGCGCCCACCGCCGAACCCACCGCGTCCACCACCGAGGCGGCCGCGAATCGCATCGCCCGGCTTGAACAGGACGGCGGCACTCGTCGCGGTCTGTGGAGTGACCTGGCTGAGTGGCGTCACATCGTCGAGAATCCACATCGAGCGGCCCTGCGTCGACACGACGAGATCCTTCTGATGCCGTTTGATATCGGTGATCGGAACCTTGGGCATGTTCAGATCGAAGGGCTGCCAGTGCGCGCCGTTGTCGAACGAGATGTACATGCCGAACTCGGTGCCGGCGTACAGTAACCCTTCCCGATCGGGATCCTCACGCACGACACGTGTGGGATTGTCGATCGCGATGCCGTTCTTCCCGTCGGTGAGTCGCGTCCACGAGGCGCCGTAGTTATCAGTTTTGTAAATATACGGCGCGAAGTCGCCCATCAGATATCGATAAACGGCGTAGTACGCAGAGCCCTTACGATGCGGCGACGTCTCGATGTACTGTACGCGGCCGCCGGTGGGCAGGTCTTTGGGCGTGATGTTCGTCCATGTCTTGCCGTTGTCGCGCGAGATGTAAAACGGACCGTCGTTCGAGCCGGTCCAGATCACGCCCGGTTCGAGCTTCGATTCGCTGATCGCGTAGAGCGTGCTGTAGAACTCCTCGCCGGTGACGTCGCGCGTGATGGGCTCGCCGCTTCCGCCCTGGCAACATGCGGGGTGCGCGGTCAGGTCGGGCGAAATCTTCTCCCAGTGCACGCCGCCATCATGCGATCGATGGAGGTACTGCGAGCCGTAGTACACAGTACTCGAATCAAACAGCGACACCTCCATCGGCGACACACGCTGGAATCGATAGATCAGGTCCTTGGCGTCGTTCCCATACAATGATTGGCCGCCGACCCAATATGCCTGCTCCTGCCGCGTGTTCATGAACATGCGACCGAACTGTCCCTTGCACGCGCCGTAGACGATCTGCGGATTCTTCGGATGCGGAATGATTGGACCCGTCTCACATCCCGGCCCTGACTCGAACGGCTCAGTGTTTCCGGGCACGGGCGCACTCGGCACGATGACGGTGCTCGCGTCCTGCTGCGCACCGTACAATCGATACGGGAACTGATCGTCGAGCCACACGCCGTAGATCTCGGCCGTGGGTTGATTCATCTGAGAGGACCACGTCCGACCACCGTCCTGCGAGACGTTCGCGCCCCCGTCGTTCGATTGGATGATGATCCGACCGTCCTTCGGGTTGATCCAAATGTCGTGGTTGTCTCCGTGCGGCGTGCGCAACGGAGTCCAGTTCGAACCGCCGTCGGTCGATTTATAGAAGCTCTCGGCTCCCGCGTACACGACGTCGGCGTTCGTCGGATCGGCGCCGAGGGCGACATAATAGAATGGACGTGTGATGAGCTGCGCGAAGTTGCTGATCAACTTCCACGATTGGCCGGCGTCCTCCGAGCGATACAAGCCACCGCCCGGCTTTGCTTCGACCAGCGCGTAGACCCGGTTTGGATTGGCCGCGGTGACGGCGAGGTTCGCCTTGCCGACCAATTCTGTCGGCAGGCCACCGGTGATCTTCGTGAAGTGCTCGCCGCCGTCGGTGCTCTTATAGAAGCCCACGCCTGTCGAGTTCTGCGCACCGCTGATGATCGTCCAGGGTTTGCGCTCGCCGCGCCACATCCAGGCGTACACGATGTCGGGGTTCGCGGGATTGAGCTCGAGATCGGCCGCGCCGATGCTGTCGGAGAGGAACAGCACCTTCTTCCACGTCTTTCCGCCGTCGGTGGTCTTGAACACACCGCGCTCGCTGTTGGCCTTGAATGCATTGCCGATCGCGGCGACCCAAACAACGTTCGGATTGGTCGGATGAATTCGGACGGCGCCGATCTGACCGGCATCGTACAAACCGGCGAAGCTCCACGTCTGTCCGGCGTCGTTGGATTTGTAGACGCCACGGCCGGTGGAGACATTGCTCCGAATGTCATCGGATCCGGTGCCGAGGTAGATCGTATTGGGATCAGACTCCGAGACCGCGACCGAACCCGTTGATCCGACGGGAACCTTGCCATCAGTGATCGGAAGCCACGACGCGCCCGCATCAGTAGTCTTGAACAAACCCCCGCTGGCGACACCCATATAGAAGGTGCGCGGCTGCGAGGCGACGCCAGTCACCGTGGTCACGCGCCCGCCGCGCGGCGGGCCGACCATTCGGAAGCGGAGTCCGTGCAGCAGCGAGGTGTCGATGGCGGCCATGGCTGGCCGAGTCGTCGAGGGAGTCGCGGATGCGAGCGTGCGAGACTGAGCGTGAATCACGCTCGCGCCAACGAGCGTGGCGGCGAGCAACGAGACCGAGCGGAATGACATGAAGCGCCCTCGTGCGGGTGGGTCTGACCGCGCAACCGCGCGTCGGTCGAGTGAGGTGGAAGCTGAGCACGGCACATCGTCGTCGCTAGAGGCCGTCGGCACAGGCCGTGCGCTCTCTCCCACGACACCTACGACGAGAGGGTTCAGCATGTTGAATCGCCATACTTGGCGCCTGGTCGTGTGCGGTTTGGCCGCCTCGGCCGTTGTCGCGGCGTGCTCGAACAAGGCCGCGAATCAGCAGAGCGCCGCTGGCGCCGTCGACACCGCGGCGCCGATCGCGAACGGAGCACCGGCCGCGGCTGGCCCGGCCGTTCAAGTCACGCGGACCGACGCGAAAAGCGTTTCGCGCGCGACGCAGTTCGAGCTCACCGCCGAGAACTTCGCGAAATTTCTGGCGGCCGCGGACAGCATCATCGCGCTCGAGGCGCGCGATCCGTCGGTACGCGCATATCTCAACAGCAACCTCACCGACGCTGCGGCGAAGGATGCCGACGCCGGACTGCGATGGCTTCAGGCGAACGCCGCTGTGACCAGGGCGATCAACAGCGCAGGGCTCCCGGTCGAGGACTACTTCGTCGAATCGATTGCGATCGCCGACGCGGATCGCTTCATCGGCAATCCCGGCGCGGCCCCGCCGACGCCGGCGCTGAGCAAAAACGCCGAGTTTCTCCGGTCGCATCAAGCGGACGTCGAGCGACTCAAAGCGATGCGCGAAGGTAAGCCGGCGGTGACCGTCACACCGTAGCACGAGACGTCTTCCGGGGATCGGGAGCGGTGGGTAACGTCAGGGCCGCTCCCACATCCCGGATACGTCATGTCATTTCGTAAGTCGTTCGCTCGCGCCGCACTCACCAGCGCGATCGCATTCGTCATCGCAGCCCCCGCGCGCGCTCAACGCACCATTCCAACTCCCGCGTCGATCCTCGGGTTCGAGCCCGGAGCCGATCGTCACTTGCCGAGTTGGAAGCAGATCGTCGAATACTTCACGGCGATCGACAAGGCGAGCCAGCGCGTCAGCGTGCGCACGTTGGGAAAGACAACGCTCGGCCGTCCGTTCATCGTCGCGTTCATCGCCGACTCGAGCACGTTGGCGAATCTGGATCACTACCGGCAGATCCAACGCAAGCTGATGGACCCGCGCCTTCAGGTAGCAGGCGAACGACAGAAGTTGTTGGATGAAGGAAAGAACGTCATCCTCGTCACGTCGGCGATTCACTCGACCGAATCGGGCGGATTCACGACGCCACTCGTGCTCGCCGATCGCTTGGCGCGCGCCGCGGATCCCGAGGCGCGTCAGATTCTGGCGAACACGATCATCATGCTCGTGCCGTCGCAGAACCCCGACGGCGTCGACATCGTCGGCGACTACTATCGCGCGACGCTCGGCACACCCGAGGAAGGCCGCGAGCCGCCGATGCTCTATCACAAGTACGTCGGGCATGACGACAACCGCGACTGGTACGCGTTCACACAGCCGGAAACGCGCTACACAGTCGACTCGCTCTATACGCCGTGGGATCCCGAGATCGTCAACGACATTCATCAGCAGGGATCCGACGCCGGCCGGATTTTCATTCCGCCCTACATGGATCCAGTCGAGCCGAACATCGATCCGATTCTCACCGCGGCAACGAATGGGCTCGGCATGTCCATCGTGTGGCGCATGACGAACGAAGGCTTCACGGGAATCGCCAGCAACGCCGCGTATGACCAGTGGTCGCCGGCGCGACAGTATTCGCTTTACCATCGCGGCGCTCGACTCCTCACGGAGACCGCCAGCGCCCACCTTGCAACGCCGATCGACATTCCGTTCGACGACCTGCGTCCGGCGCGCGGATACGACCCGAAGACTGTCACGTGGAATTATCCGTCGCTCTGGCCTGGCGGGCACTGGACGTACGGGGACATCGTGCGCTACCAGACGGCGGCGAGCTGGGCGCTCTTCCTCGACGCGGCGTTGAATCGGCGCGCCTGGCTCGAAGGGTATGCAACGCAGGCCGATCGCGCGCTCGGCAATCTTCCGCCGTGGGGCCACGATGCATGGCCAAGCGCGATCGTGATTCCCAAGGCGCAGCCCGACACGCAGGCGCTCAAGCGGATGATCTGGACATTGCAGCACGGTCAGGTCGAGGTGCGCGAGTCGACCGCGCCGGTGACTGTCGACGGCAAATCGTATCCGGCGGGCAGCTACGTCGTGCTCACGAAGCAGCCGTTCGGTGCATACGCGAAGTCATTGCTCGAGCATCAGGCATATCCGAATCTCTTCGACTATCCCGGCGGACCACCGAAGCGTCCGTACGACGTCACAGCGCACACGCTCCCGCTGATCTTTGGCGTCGACGTCGCGCATGTGATGAGCGCCGCGCCGGCAACGGGCTCCGTGCTCAAAGAAATTCCGGAGCCGGTGTACACGTCGCCGCTCACCGGGAAATCGAGCAAGCGCATCGCCTTATTCCGGCCGAGCACCAACGAGCCGATCGATGAAGGGTGGACGCATTGGGTGCTCGACACGTACAAGATTCCGTTCACGTCGATCACAGAGAAGGATTTCGCCGGCGCGTCGCTGAACGATCGATTCGACGTGATCATCTTCCCGGAGGGCGGACTCGGCGGCGGTGGTGGCCGGGGAGGACGCGGTGGTCAGTCGGCCGCGTCCACCGCGGCGGTCTTCTCGGCGCTCGACACGTTCGTGCAAAACGGCGGCGCGGTGTTGGCGTTCAACGCGTCGTCGACCGCGATGATCGATGGACTCAAGCTTCCGGTGAAAAACGTCCTCGCCGGGGTTCGGAATAACGACTTTTACGCGCCGGGATCGATCCTCGCCGTCGAGATCAAGCGCGATCATCCCATCGCACGTGGATTCACCGCAACGGTCCCGGCCGTCTGGTTCGAGAACGGACCTGCGTTCGAGATCTCTGATCCGACGCAGGCAACTGCGGTCGCGACCTACCCGGCGACTGGCAATCCATTGTTGTCGGGCTGGCTGCTCGGCGGGACGAAGCTCAATGGGAAGGCCGCGCTGGTCGACGTGAAGCATGGCCGCGGTCACGTCGTGTTGTACGGATTCCGGCCGCAGTATCGCGGCCAATCGATGGCGACTTATCCGTTGATTTGGGGGGCGATTCTCGAATAAGCGAGCGTGATGATGGATCTCGACGCCGACCACGAGATCTCTCCGTAACACCGACTTTGAATTCACGCAGTTGCGCCATTTAACTGGCGAGCGCGAGGGTTCCGCCCTGGATTTTCGCGGTTGCTCGCCACTACCATTGTTCGTCTGAACCTTAGGAACTACTGCGGGTAGGATCGCTCTCCCACCACCCTGCAGAATCGTTCCTGTACGTGTAGTTCCCGCCTCGATCGTCCCTCCTTCCTTCTCCGTCGCCTAACAATGCGGTTTCGTAGCCATCATCCCAAACCGGGACGTGCGCTCACCGTTGCTGCGGCAGCCATCGCCATAGCGGGCATCGTCAATTGCGCGACGTACCCGTCGTCGGCACGAGACGGAATGTTGGGCGGAACGCTTTCGCCGGCATCGATGCGTGTTGCATCGCGCACGCGCGCCACGCTCGAGGAAATCATGTCGAGCGCGCCGGGCACGTACATCGACCGACTATTGGCGGACCGGGATTCGACGATCGAACGGTGGCCGGACCATGGCGTCAACCATCCGCTCCGCATCTGGGTCGACTCGTCGGCGACGATTGGCGGTGCGCAGGCGGGCTTTCCCGCCGCCGTTCGCGACGCGTTCTCCGAGTGGGCCACCACCGGAATTCCGCTTCGCTTCAGCTACGCGACGTCTGCGCGCGACGCCGACATCCGGGTGAGATGGACCGACCACCTCGACCACAAGACCGGCTCCACCACATGGCGGACGGATCGGAATGGCTGGCTGATCGGTGGTGAGATCACACTGGCCACCCATATCAGCGACGGTCATTCGCTGGACGGCCGCGGAATGCGAGCCATTGCACTGCACGAAGTTGGGCATGCCCTGGGAATGAGTCACAGTGTAGATTCCCACGACATCATGGCCCCGCTCGTGCGCGTCGACGGCTTGAGCGTTCCGGATCGGAATACGATCAAGCTGCTCTACACATTGCCGGCGGGGCATATTCGGTAGCCTCCCCTCAGCCCGGCTGGCCAATGCGTTCTATTCGTCTGTTAGTGCCGTGTCTCGTGCTCCTGGCCGCATGCGACACGAAGTCCAAGGATCAACTCCGCACTCTCGCGCACGCCGATTCGCTGCGCACCGACTCGCTCGTTTCGATCAAGAACGATCTGCTGAACGAGGTCATGACCTCGACGCAGTTCGTCAACTCGCTCAACGACGAGATGGCCAAGCTCAAGTCTCATACGCGAGCGAAGCTGAGCACCAAGCTCACCACCGAGTCGGACATGGCGGCCATCAAGGACGAGCGCGCCGCCGTCGTCGAGCGCATCCGAGAGCTCGTCGCCCGCCTCGAC
Source organism: Gemmatimonadaceae bacterium (assembly GCA_036002925.1). Classification (GTDB taxonomy): domain Bacteria; phylum Gemmatimonadota; class Gemmatimonadetes; order Gemmatimonadales; family Gemmatimonadaceae; genus JAQBQB01. The sequence continues at coordinate 20,770 of DASYSU010000440.1, forward strand.
TCGAGCGAGGCTCGCGTCTCATCGCTTCGCCGTCGCGCATCGACATTGTCACGACACGATTCGACGCTCGTTGCCCAAGTCGCCGAGTACGAGAAGACGATCGCCGACTTGCGCCAAACGGTGAATCAGCAAAAGGCCGACTACGATCAGATGATCGCGACGCAGAAGCTGCAGATCGCGACGCTGACCTCGAAGGTCGACACCGTTGTTCAGGAAAACGTGCGCCTCGCCGGTGAAAAGACCGCACTCACCGACACCGTTCACGAGCTGGTCTCGGAGAAGAACACGGCCTACTACGTGATCGGCACCAAGTCTGAGCTGGTGAAGGCCGGAATCTTGGTCGAAGAGGGACACAAGCGACTCTTGATCGTCGGCGGACGTCCGACGTCACCGGCGCGCGAGCTCGACCCGGCGAAATTCACCAAAATCGATCGCCTGCGTGACCGCGTGATCGATTTCCCGGCCGGCGAATACACGATTTTCTCGCGGCAGAATCCGGCCTATGCGTCGCCACTGGCGACCAAGGATGGGAAGATGGCCGGTGGTCTCCGAATCGATCAGCCCGAGAAGTTCTGGGAGCCGTCGAAGTTTCTCATCATCGTGAAAAGCTAGCCCGCCTTGAGCATCGCGGTCCGTAGGGTCTCGTCGAGGATCTCAGGATCTGGCGGGACGAGCAGCATGTCGATGTCGTGCTCCGTCACAAGCGTACGCACGCGCTCGATGGCTTGACGCGTGCCAAAAATCACGACGGAAATCCCGCGCATCGTCGCGCGCCCCAGAATCTCATCGTTGCACGCCGACGGATCATCGCAATCGAGGAGGCAGACCTTCGGGCGGACGCGTCGAATTGATTCGTCGGGATGTTCAGACGAATGCGCGAATCGGATCGAGTACCCGAGTGTTTCGATCAACGCGCCCATGAGCGCGGCGGCGACCGCGTCGCCGGAAAGGATCAGAATCATGGCCCGATGCGATTGATCATCGAATCCGCGAGTTCGCTTGCGACATTCACTTCAAACGCCGCAAGGCCTGCACCATCCGCCTTGACGCGCACGAAAACCACGAGGAGATTGACGCGAGACGGCCTGAGCCGACACGACAATTCTAGTGGCTTCTAATCGCTCGTCGCATCGTGGAGCGCGCCGCTGCATTCAAGAGCTTACTCGGAGTAGCGCCGCCACTCCCGATCGAGTCTGTGCTCGACTCGGTGCGCGACACACTCGACGCGCGTCGAGCGCTCGTTCTACAAGCTCCGCCCGGCGCGGGTAAGACGACCCTCGTTCCCCTGGCGTTGCTCGACGCCGCGTGGCTCGGCGCGAGGTCCATCGTGATGCTCGAGCCGCGACGCATCGCGACGCGCGCCGCCGCCGAACGCATCGCGCAATTGTTGGGCGAACGCGTCGGGGGGACAGTCGGATACCGCATACGCGGCGAGACTCGTGTCGGACGCGAGACGCGCATCGAGATCGTGACCGAGGGCATACTCGCACGACGCCTCCAGCGCGATCCAACACTCGATGGCGTGGGTATCGTGATCTTCGACGAGTTTCACGAGCGCAGCCTCGACGCGGACTTGGGCCTCGCGCTCACGCTGCGGACGCAACAGCTGTTACGCGATGATCTGCGCATCCTCGTCATGTCGGCAACGCTCGACAGCGACCCTGTGGCCAAGCTTCTCGGCGACGCTCCGATCATCAGCAGCGAAGGTCGAATGTTCCCGATCGAAACGCGATACGTCGAGCCGCGCGGCGAGGCGCGGATCGAGGCGACGGTCGTCGCGGCAATCGTCGGTGCCTTGTCGACCACCGACGGTGACATTCTCACGTTCCTGCCGGGCGCGGCGGAGATTCGTCGCGTCGCTTCGGCGTTGGAAGCGCGCGATCTGCGAGGAGCGATCGTCGCACCGCTCTACGGCGCCATGCCGCACAATGCACAGGATCGCGCGCTTCGTCCCGACGCATCGGGCCGGCGCAAGATCGTGCTCGCCACGTCGATCGCCGAGACGAGTCTGACGATAGAAGGCGTTCGCATCGTGGTCGACTGCGGCCTCTCGCGCCAGCCGCGGTTCTCGCCGCGCACCGGGATGACGCGTCTCGAAACGACGCGCGTGTCGCGCGCGTCGGCCGACCAGCGTCGCGGCCGCGCGGGACGTCTTGGTCCCGGCGTGTGCTTCAGGCTGTGGCCCGAACATGAGAATTCTCATCTACTCGCCAACACACCGCCCGAAATCCTGAGCGCCGACTTGGCCCCGCTCGCGCTCGAGCTCGCGGCGGCCGGTGTCGTCGATCCCCAGGAGCTTGCATGGCTCGACGCACCCGCACCGACCGCGTTTGCGCAAGCGCGCGAGTTGCTCCGTGAGCTCGACGCGCTCGAGGCGGACGGCCTCCTGACGCCCCACGGCCGCGAGATGGCCAGGCTCCCGCTACATCCGCGGCTCGCCCACATGGTGTTGCGATCACGACGGATCGGCGCGACCGCGCTGGCCTGTGAGGTCGCCGCGTTGTTGTCGGAGCGCGACATCTTTCGCGGCACGCCGGGGCCGATCGACGCCGATCTGGCTCTGCGCATCGAGGCATTGCGTCGCGACGACGCGTTCGTCGCGCCCAATGGCGCGCAGCTCGATCGTGAAGCGATTCGGCGCGCCCACGCCGACAGTGAACGACTGGCTCGTCAGCTCGACGTCAAACTTCGACCGCCGTCGCCCACCGATTCGCTCGGCGTGCTCGTCGCGCTGGCCTATCCGGACCGCGTCGCGCAGCGGCGAACCGGGACGCGATCGCGATTCGTGCTGCGCAACGGACGCGGCGGCGAGCTGGCCGGCGCGCAGTCGCTCTCGGAACAGTCGTACATCGCTACAGCCGAGTTGGACGATCAGCGTCCGGAAAGTCGGATCTTCCTCGCGGCCGCCGTCTCGGTCGAGGACATTCGCGAGACGTTCGCCGATCAGATCACGACTGAAGATGTGGTGGAGCTCGACGACGCGTCGTCGAGTATCATTGCGCGCCGGCGTGAGCGACTCGGAGCGATTGTCCTTCGGGACGTCGACTCGAGCACGCCGAACGCCGAGGCTGTGCGGCGAGCGCTCATCGTCGCTCTCCGTCGACGTGGTGTCGCTTCCCTTCCGTGGTCCGACGCCGCGCGGCGGCTAAGGGAACGAATCGCGTTCGTCGCGACACACGAGACTGGCTGGCCCGATGTGTCCGACGAAGCACTCGAGGCGAGGTTGGACGGCTGGCTCGGGCCGTTGCTCGACGGCGTGCGTCGACTAAGCGACGTCGATCGCGTCGATCTCAACGAGGCGCTGTCCTCGATGCTCGATTGGAAGCACCGGCGCCGACTCGACGATCTGGCGCCAACGCACATCGAAGTGCCGAGCGGCTCCCGCGTTCCCGTTGATTACAGCAACCCGTCGGCACCCGTCTTGGCTGTGCGGATTCAAGAGGTTTTCGGAATGACGGAGTCGCCGCGCCTCGCGGCCGGCCGCGCGACGGTGATGATGCATTTGTTATCACCGGCGCACCGCCCAGTGCAGGTCACGCAAGACCTCGCCGGATTCTGGCGCACGAGCTACTTCGATGTGCGAAAGGATCTGCGAGGCCGCTATCCCAAGCATGACTGGCCGCAGGACCCGCTCGTTGCTAAGGCAAAGAGGCGGCTAAAGCCGCAGGGTTGAGGGTGGAGGGTTGAGGGTACAGGGAATGTGCGCGGCGCTTCGCGCCGCACGACTGCATTTGATTGGTTCCGTGACCCGTGGGCCGGGATACACAAGTGGCGCGCAACGCGCGCCACCAACCTTCCCTCGACCCTTCACCCTCAACCCTCTACCCTGTCGTTCCGCGACGTGTGAACTCCAAATCGCGTACGCGACTAATCGTGAGCGTGAACCCATTGATCGCGCCGCGATCGTCGCGCGTGACACGCAACAGCATCTTGTCGCTGTTCGTGTAGAGATCGCTCGTGAGTGCGACGAAGTGAATCTCGTCGGAGTGCGGGCGTCGCAGCACGAGATAGCCGTCGCGGGGTGAAAGCGTGACGGCAAGATCGAGCTCGTCGCTGTAGTACGCGCCCGACAGTTGCGCAAGCTGATCGTTTCGGCGACGCGAGGCGCTGGAGTCGGCCGGCGCCTGCGGCGAACCCGCGCTCCATTCGCTCGATGAGAGATCGAGCGTCGTCGCGCTCAGTTTCCGCGCGGCGAGGCCGAGCATGATGCTGCCGACCTGCTGAGCGAGGAGCGACGACGCACTCGATGTGTTGCACAGGGTGATGACGGACAGATCACGCTGCGGGAAGCGAAGCAGCGTGCTTCGATAGCCGCCGTACGCTCCGCTGTGAGAGTAGGTCTTGATGCCGTGAAACTCGCCGATCGCCATGGCGAACGCGTACGGAATGACCTGTCCGTCGTTCAACGTCCCTGGTGCCTCGAGCATCTCGATCGCGCGTTGGCCGCCAACCAGCCCGCTCCGGAAGTTGGCGTCCCACTTGGCCAGATCCTCGACGGTCGAGTACACGCCGCCGTCGCCCACGACATCCGTCTCGGGTTGGCTGATTCGGTAGGTCGACCCGGTCGGCTGGTATCCGAGCGCGCGTTCTGGGATGAGCGCCGTATGGTCGTCGCGAAACTCGGTGTGCGTCATCCCGAGCGGCTTGAAGATTCGCTCCGCCGCGAACGCGCGCAGCGATTGACCCGACGCGCGGCGCACAACGATCGACAGCAGCGCGTAGCCGGTGTTGCTGTAGAGGAACTCGTCGCCCGGCGCGAAGTTGAGGCTCTTCTGGCGACCGACCAGCGTCAGAAACTGGTTTTCGGTCAGCGTTCCATCACTCGGCCAACCGGAGACCGCGAGTAGCGTGAAGTAGTCGCGCAAACCGCTCGTGTGCGTGAGGAGCTGACGCAGCGTGATGACGGTGCCGAATGACGGCACTTCAGGCACCCATTTCCGTATGGAATCGTCGAGCGAGAGCTTCCCGTCGAGAGCCAGCAAGACGACGCTCATCGCGGTGAACTGCTTCGACACCGACGCGATATAGAATCGCGTATCGGGCGTGATGGATGTGGCGTGCTGGAGGTCCGCGACGCCGTAGCCTTTGGCGAACACGAGGGAGCCGGCGCGCGTTACGCCGACCGCGCAGCCGGGTGACCGCGAGGACGCGAACGGGGACATGACCGAGTCGACCCAACGACCCGCCGAGTCCGGCGATGGAACCTGCGCACCGGCCGGCGCCGCCACCAGAATGAAGGCGAGCACAACGCGTGGGAGCATTCCGGGGAACCTCCTCCTGTAACCTCTCACTGGCACCTCGCCCTGTCTAGCGGCCTCAAAATGGGGTCTGCCTCCATTTAGCTCGGAAATTGGGGTCAGACTCCATTTAGCAATGACGAAAATCCGCTTGGCGTCCGCCTTGCAGACTGATCGCGGGTACACCCGGTCACCGTTCCGGGTCCACACGACGGAGAGTTGCATGGCGGAAATTCGCGTCGAGCCACGACGTCGCGGCTTGGCTTGGCTTTGGATCGTGCTGGCGTTGATCATCGCCGGCGGGCTCGTCTACTACTTCATGTATTACCGTAACGGCGCGCCTTGAGCCAAGGTTTCGCCGACCACACGGCAGGAGTGCCTCATGGAGCTCAACGATCGACATGGACGTGATGCCGCAGGCATCGGACCGTACGCACGCGAGCGCGAGTCGCTCGTCGCACTGAGCACGCTGGGCTCTTGGAAGGTTTCCGAGGGCGAGCCTGATATTCGCGGCTGGGACGTTCGCACGGTGAGCGGGCGGCAACTCGGCTCGGTTCACGACTTGTTGGTGGATCCGAACGCGTCCGAGGTCGTGCTGGTCGACGTCGACCTGCCCGGTAGCGATCGCCACACCTTCGTCCCGATTCGCGTCATCCAGATCGACCGCGCACGACGACTGGTGCTGATGGATTCGGCCGACTTGCCGGAATCGGATCTCGAGCGATCCGATCGAACGGTCGTCGCCGATCGGCGCGTGACCGACGCTGGTACCGTGCGCTATCCGCTCACCGATCGCGAGGTCACGCTCGATCGACCGCGCCTCGCCGACGAGCCGATGGCGACCGATGACGCGCTGGCCGCCGAGCGCCGCCGATCGGAGCGACGGCGTATCGAGCGTGTTAGCACGGATCTTTGACTGAGTTCTCAGTACTGAGTTCTCAGTCTTGAGTGACTTGCGCGAGTGATCAGTTTTCAGTCGCGAGTTGTGAGTGATCAGCTGAAGACTCCGACTGACAACCGATGACTCAGCAGGAGCACTCGCGACTCAGTACTCAGAACTGAGGACTCAGTCTCGGCGGGAAATAGAAGACCAGTGCCCTCCGCGCGTGTGTAGGCTTCGAGGGGAAGCCCTTCGCGCCAGATCGCCTCGAGTTGCCGCGCGCGCATCCTCCGTCTCGGCCGCCGACTCCGCAATGCGCAACGTACCCCCGCGTCCGATGGCCTCGGGCGTCTCCGGAGTCATGCGATCGATCTGATTTAGCGTTTGCTCATAGACGGGCGCGGAACTCGCGAACCCTTCTTCCCGAAGCGGAGCGTTCGTCATGGCGCTCAGTTTATCGATCAGACACGACGGCGGTGTCGATCCGCGACGCTGAAACCTCCCCGATCGGGTTCCCGTACGACCGAACAGTCGCCCCGCCACCACCTCGCCAAAGGGATTCGCATGCAGGCATTGCTTCGTGACGTGCGCTACGGACTGCGGACGCTGGTCAAGAGCCCCGGGCTGACGATTGTCGCCACGCTCGCGCTCACGTTGGGCATCGGGTTGACGACGACGATGTTCAGCATCGTGTATGGCGCGCTCATGAAAGGATTGCCCTATCCGGACGGCGATCGGATCGTCGTGATCAATCGCTCGAATCCTGTGCGAGGCATCGATCACCAATCGCTGCCCATTCAGGATTTCGTCGATTACCGGGCGCAGCAGCAACGCTTCACGACGCTCGCCGCCGCCACATCGGGAACGATCTACGTTAGCGGAGACGAGAAAGCCGAGCGGTTCGACGGATCATGGATCACGGCAAACGCGTTCGACATGCTCGGCGTGCATCCCATCATCGGCCGAGGCTTTCGGGCCGGCGAAGATACGCCGAATGGCGAAAAGGTCGCGATCCTCTCGTACTCGATGTGGCGCGAGCGATACGCGGGCGATCCAAAGGTCGTCGGCAAACAGATCCGCGTGAACGGCGTTCCGTATTCGGTCGTCGGAGTGATGCCCGAGGGTTTCGCGTTTCCGAACAATGACAAGATCTGGGTGCCGCTCCAAACGGACCCGCTCGTGGGGAAACGGGGCGAAGGAGCTTTTCTCGATGTCTTCGGCAAACTGAAGCCCGGCGTCTCGCTCGATCAGGCGACGGTCGACGTGGCAACGATCGCCAAGCGATTGGGCAGCGAGTACAAGGAGAGCAACGAAGGGTTCACGGCGCGCGCCGTTCCCTTCGTCGACAACTATATCGGAAAACAGCCGCGACAATTGTTGTTCACAATGCTCGGCGCGGTGTTTTTCGTGCTGCTGATCGCCTGTGCGAACGTCGCGAATCTGCTGCTCGACCGAGCGGCCCATCGAACCAAGGAAGTCGGTATCCGCACGGCACTCGGCGCGTCGAGGTCGGCGGTGGTGCGGCAATTCCTGGCCGAAGCGCTCGTTCTCTCGTTGCTCGCGACCGTGTTCGGCATCGGCGTGGCGTACTTCGGCGTGGCGTCGTTCAACCGCGCGCTCACGGTCACGCAGATTCCGTTCTTCATCGACATTCGGTTGCACCCGCAGGTGCTGCTGTTCACCATCACCGTCGCCTGTATCACGACGCTGATCTCCGGTGCCATTCCAGCATATCAATCGTCGCGCGCCGACATTAATGAAATCCTGAAGGACGAGACACGAGGCGCGTCGAGCTTCCGCATCGGAAAGATCAGTAAGGCGCTGGTCGTGTTCGAGATCGCGCTGTCGTGTGGATTGCTCGTGGCCGCGGGCCTCATGATCAAGAGTTTGGCGAAGATGCGGAACATGGATCCCGGTTTCGCGACGACGAACGTGTTCACGGCGAGAATCGGATTCCCCGCCGCGTACACGGATACGCTGGCCGAGTGGCGCTTCTTCGATCAGGTGCTCCAGCGCGTGGCGACGTTGCCGAGCGTGCAGTCGGCGGCGATCAGCTCGGGTCTACCGGCGGCACGACAGGGATTCGGCGGAACTCCTTTCGCGATCGACGGACAGACCTATCTCAAGGACAAGGATTATCCCTTCACTCGCACGATGGCCGTCACGCCAAGCTTCTTCGGCACGCTGAACGTTCCGCTTCGACAAGGCCGTCTCTTCAGCGAGGCCGATCGCGTGGGCTCGCTGGACGTTGTCATCATCAATCAGTCGTTCGCGGACAAGTTCTTCAAGAATGCGAATCCGATCGGACGGCGTATTCGTCGCGGCGGGTCGAAGAGCACGGCACCGTGGTTGACGATCGTCGGAGTCGTCGGGAATACGTTCACCGGCGATCAGGACGATCCGATGTCCGCGGCGATCTTCCAACCATTCGCGCAAGCGCGGTCGACGTTCGTCTATGTCTCGGCACGTACTGCCGGTCCGCCGCTCGCCATCACGCAAGGCGTCCGCGACGCGGTCGCTGGGCTCAATTCGGACATTCCGTTGTACTGGGTACAGTCGCTCGACGTGGCGATCGGGCAGGCGTTGTGGTTCGTGCGCGTGTTCGGGACGATGTTTTTGATCTTCGGATTCGTCGCGCTCTTCCTCGCGTCGATCGGACTCTATGCGGTGATGTCGTTCTCGGTGAGTCGGCGGACGCGCGAGGTGGGAATTCGAATGGCGCTTGGCGCGCAGGGGCGCGACGTGGTTCGCATGATCTTTGGTCAGGGCCTGCTGCAGCTCGCTGTCGGGATGACCGTCGGCCTGGCGATGGCGCTTGGAATCTCGCGGCTGCTGAGTGTCATCCTGTTCCAAGTGCAGCCGCGCGATCCGATGATCTTTGGATCGGTCGCGATCGTGCTCACGGCGGTCGGATTGATGGCGTGCTTCGTTCCGGCGAGCCGCGCGACGCGGGTGGATCCGTTGGTGGCGCTCCGATCGGACTGAGGCGCGTCGTGACGACGGAACGGCGTGGTGCGTCACAGAGCGGAACTCTATGAGATCGGGGTTGACGCGGTTGGATTCCGGACTGTAAGTTGGTCGCATGATGACGCGTGCCAATAATCTCAATTGTTTGAATAATCGGAGCTTCTCGCGGAGATCTGGCTAGCACGCGTTTGTTTGATGAACACGCGGCCCGCCAGATAGAGGCGGGCCTTTTTCTTGGATGGTGTTGGGACAGTTGATGGGGCGTAGGTCAATTGGCAGACCGCCTGACTGTTAATCAGGAAGTTGTAGGTTCGAGTCCTACCGCCCCAGTTCAGCTCAGTTTCGAAGCGTCTGATAGCGCCAGGCCAACAGGCCTGGCGCTATTGCTTTGGGTGCCGACGGGGTTGC
>DASYSU010000441.1:0-11478 GCA_036002925.1 Gemmatimonadaceae bacterium
TGGAAGTTGATCAAGGCCGGCGCGAACGATCGGACCGGTGCGATCGACGTGCAGCTCGATCCGTCGAACCCCGACATCATCTATCTCTCGATGTGGGAGCGCTATCGAACGCCGTACTCGCTGTTGAGCGGTGGCGTCGGCTCAGGTCTCTTCAAGTCGACGGATGCGGGCGCGACGTGGACGGAGATCAAAGGCAGCGGGTATCCCGAAGGACCAAAGGGACGCATCGGCATCGCCGTGTCGCGAAGCAACCCGCAGACCGTTTACGCGCTGACGGAAGCGGCCTCGGTCGAGCCGGGGCCAATGAAGTTTCAGCGCAACCCGCCGGGGAACGGGCTGTATCGCTCGACCGACGGCGGCAAGACGTGGCAACACATGAACACCATCGACACGCGGCCATTCTATTACTCTCAAGTCCGCGTCGACCCGAAGAATCCCGATCGTGTCTACTTCTCGTCGACCGACCTGCAGGTGTCGAACGACGGCGGCAAGACGAACATGAACGCCGCGCAAAGCGTGCACGTCGACGATCACGCGTTGTGGATCGATCCGAATGACGGCGAGCGCTGGGTGATCGGCATGGACGGCGGCATCGCGATCACCTACGACCGCGGCGGCAACTTCTGGTACCCGCGCAACATCCCGCTGGGCCAGTTTTACGATGTCTCATATGACTTTGCGGTGCCGTACAACATTTGCTCAGGCGCGCAGGACAACGGCGCGTGGTGCGGCCCGAGCCGCCGGCGCGCCACACCGATCAACAACACGTGGTGGTTCACGATCTCCGGCGGCGACGGGTTCTACACGGCGCAGGATCCGACCGACCCGTCGATGGTGTGGGGCGAGTCGCAGAACGCGGGCATTCAGCAGACGAATCTCAAGACCGGCGATCGTGGCCGCGTGAACAAGCCGGTGTGGAACGAGCGCTATCGCATGTGGGAGGATTCGATCGCCCTGGTGCGCGGCAATCCATTGCAGCCCGTCGCCCGCGAGGCGCAGGTCAAGATCGATGCGTATCGCGCGCAACAGAAGAAGGATTCAATCGAGGGACAGATCCGCTACAACTGGGAGTCTCCGTACTTCCTGTCGCCGCACAACCCGCAGGTCTTCTACTTGGGGGGCAGCCGAGTTTTGAAATCGCTCAAGCGTGGCGAGGATCTGTTTACGATTTCGCCGGACCTGTCGGTGAAGACAGATCCGGCACAGGAGAAGGCTCGGCTCGCGCGCATCGACACGGTGGAGAAGTATACCGGCGGCATCACGCTCGATCTCACCGGCGCCGAGGCGTACGGGACGGTCGTCGCGCTTCAGGAATCGCCGATCAAACCGGGCTTTCTGCTTGCCGGCACGGACGACGGCAACGTATGGCTCACGCATAACGACGGCGGCGCGTGGGAGAATCTCACGCCCAGGTTCGCCTCACTCGGCGTGCCGTGGGATGCGTACGTCGTCCGCGTCGAGCCATCGCACTTCGACACGCTGACGTTCTATGTCGCGTTCGAGAATCATCGCTGGAACGATTTCAAGCCGTATCTGTTCGCGACGCATGATGGCGGCAAGACCTTCAAGTCGATCGTCAACAACCTGCCGGCCGCGAGCCCGCAGGATTATCTGCACGTGATCCGCGAGGATCCGCACAACCGCGATCTATTGTTCGTCGGCAGCTCGCGCACGGCGTACGTGTCGATCGACCGCGGCCAGACGTGGACGCGGTTCGCGAGCAATCTGCCGACCGTCCCGGTGTTCGATCTCCAGATTCATCCGCGCGATCACGAGATCATCGCGGCGACGCACGGGCGCAGCCTGTGGATCGCCGACATCGCGGCGCTCGAGCAGACGACGCCGAAGATCATGGCGCAGGGTACGTACCTCTTCAAACCGAAGACGGCCTACCAGTGGGGAGAGCCGCCACAGCTCAACCTGCCCGGCAACGGATACGCCCAGGCCGAGATGACGTACGCCAATCCGCCATTCGGCGCGGACATCGTGTATCGACTTGGCACGGCGGCCTCGGGCACCGTGCAATTAGTGATCTCTGATGTCGCCGGCGACACGCTCGCGAAGCTCAACGGGCCCGGTGCCGTCGGGCTGCATCGCGTGAACTGGAACTTTCAGAGCGCGCGTCCGCGTACCGCGGCGGAGCTCTCGCCGTCCCAGCGTCGCGATAGCATTCTCCTCCACGCGCGTGCGCCGATGGTGCTCGACTCGTTGCAGAAGGCCGGCTACGACACGGCGGCGATCCGCACCGTGCGCGCGCAAGTGAATTTCCTCAGTAACCCGCAAGCACTCGCAAACGCGGCGCAGGGCGGACGTGGCGGCGGTGGTGGTCGCGGCGGCGCCGGTGGTCAGGCATGCGAGCATCCGACGACACAGTGGGAGCAATTCTGCGCGCGGCCCGCGGAGGCACCGGGTGGGCGACGTGGTGGCGGCGGTGGTGGCGGACTCGATTCGGCGACCGCGGCGTTGTTCGCGCCGGGTAACGTACCGGCTGCTCCGGCACCGGCCGGTCGTGGCGGGCGTGGCGGTCGCAACGCAGCGCAGGGCGCGATGGGTGATGCGTCGTTGGATCCGATCGGCCGAATTTGGGCCTTGATCGGAATGAGTCCGCCGAATGTTGGCGGTCGCGGGGGCGGCGGTGGCGGCGGATTTGGAGGCGCCGCGGCAACGATCGCGAATACGGGTGACTATCTCGTCTCGATGGTGGTGAACGGGCAGACATACAAGCAGACGTTCCGTGTCGAGCGGGTGAGTGGTGGTGGTGAGGTTGCACCGCAGTTCGGCGACGAGGAGAAGCACGATCAGAGTGGTCGATACACGCCGAAGGTTGCGAAGAGCAAGAAGTAAATCCAGAAACATCGCGGATGAAGCAAACGGCAACGCGATGCGTTGCCGTTTGTGTTTTGTTCCGCTCGGTCGGACCTGACGAGCGCTCGCGTAACGACGTGATCGGGGCTAGCCTGCATTCATCGTCCGCGACGCATGCCTTCATCTACTGCACACGCATCAGCTCGGGGAAGACGGCAAAACCGAGTTCATTCGCACGGTCAGGCCCATACTGTGGAAGGCCCGGCTCCGAGAGTTTATGATCAGCCGAACGGGCTCATGAGAAGACTATGACAACCCAGCGCGCCATCTACGTACTCATCTTCGACGGCTTCGCCGACTGGGAGCCTGCCCACGCGCTCGCCGAGCTTCGGCGGTGGGGCAAGCGCACGGTCCGCACGGTCGGTTTCACGAGCGCGCCAGTCGTCTCGATGGGCGGGCTCCGAGTCATTCCCGATCTCGATCTCGCGGCGGTTCGAGCCGAGGATGTCGAGCTCCTGATTCTTCCGGGCGGTGACCTCTGGCAGAGCGGTACTTATCCGCGCGCGGATCTGGAATCGCTCATTGGCGCACTACTCGCGACAGAAACTCCCGTCGCCGCAATTTGTGGCGGTACTCTCGCGCTTGCACGCGCGCACGCGCTCGATGACCGGCGACATACGAGCAACATGCGAAGCTATCTGTCGGCATACGCCACGGAGTATTCAGGCAATGCACATTATGTCGACGCGCCCGCCGTCAGCGATCGCCACGTCATCACGGCGAGCGGTCTCGCCGCCGTCGACTTCGCGCGAGCGATATTCGCCGAGCTCGGCGTGCTGAATGCGAAGAATGAGGCGCTGTGGTTCGACATGTTCAAGCACGGCAAGCTTCCACAGGCATCAGAGAGCAGGTGATCATTCCGCGCGTCACGACCGATCGCCTTCTCCTTCGCGGTTTCGAGCCGCACGATTTGGACGCGTACGCCACCATGGTGGCCGATCCGGAATTCATGCGGTTCCTCGGCGATGGGCAGCCGCTCGACCGAGTCGGCGCGTGGCGCCAGATGGCGCTTTTCGCAGGACACTGGCTGCTCCGTGGCTTCGGACTCTGGGCCGTTGAAGAGCGCGCGACTGGCGCGCTGGTGGGACGCATCGGCTGCTGGGAACCCGAGGGATGGCCGGATTTCGAAGTCGGCTACGCCGTGGCGCGACCGTTCTGGGGTCGGGGATATGCCACGGAGGGAGCGCGGGCCGCGCTCGAGTATGCGCGCGAAGTTCTTGGGCGCGCCCGGATCATCAGCCTGATCCGACGCGAGAATGTGGCGTCGATTCGCGTCGCTGAACGCCTGGGCGCTGTGCTTGAGGGCGAGACGGCCTTCTTCGGCAATCCGACGAGGGTCTATGTACATCGTCCGCAGCAGTGAAATGCGCGGCGATGAACAGGCGTCAATGCACCAGTCCGATCGCCACCAACAGCGGAATGATCACCGCAACGATCGCCTCGCCGGCGATCAGTCCGGAGGCCAACGGCACCGCGTATTGCTCGTTGGAGATCTTATTCGAGCGACGCCACACGCGATCGACGACTCCGCCGAGGAACATCACCACGACGACCGCGAAGGGCACGAGCATGCCGATGCCTGCGCCCGTCGGTGACGGGAGCCAGTCGATCCCGCGCGATTCGAGGATCGCGAGCAGGATGCCAATGATCGCGCCGATCACGAGCGCGGTCACTGCGCCGTGTGGCAGCGCACTCGTTCCGTGCGATAGAATCTCCGCAAAGCCGGCCCAACGACGTGACGTGGGCGACGACAATCCCGCGTTGCTGCCGACAATTCCATAGGTGCTGCGAAGCAGCGGATACATCCACGCGACCGCGGCCGCGCCGACCGGCGTGGCGATGAGTTGCATGATCGCCATGTTCTTCGGCGTAGAGCCGATCATGAAGCCGGCGCGATAGTCCTGCATCAACGCCTCCGAGTCGGTGGCAATGATACCGGTGGTGCCGCTCGCCACCATGTTCACGGTCATCTGCCCAGGCACGAGCACGCCGAAGACGCCTTGCATGAGGTTCGCGAGCGCGCTGATCGGTCCCCAGTTGGTTTCCCCGAGCACGCGGAGGCCGACGAGCATGAGCGGCACAGAGAGAATGATCGAGAGCGCCGTGATCCAGACCGCGACGCCGAAGATCGCCTTGATCACGACGATCATCGCGACCGATGTGACGGCAACACCAATCCCCACCCAGCGCATTGGAACGGTGCCGCTATCGGCCGACGGCCCGGAGAGATTGGTAAATGTCTTCTTCAGCACGCCCCACCGGATGAAAAGTCCGGCGAGCCCCGCTGCGACGAGCATGCCCGTGGCCGGCCACATGATCCAGAAGAGGACGTCGGTCTTGGTAAAGCCGGGCTTGATGATTCCATAATGCAAGAGCGCATATGGGGCGATGACCCACGACAGCGTCGCGCCGAGAAGCATGCTGGCATCGACGCGCAGGCCGATGATGATGCCGGAGCCAAGAGACAATAGACTCCAGTTGACACCCACGCCCGTCGTCGCGAGCATCGTGCTCCCAATGAGCGTGACCGACGGAAACCAGGACAGCACGCGGGCGTCTTCGGTCATGAGCATCAGCGCGGCCGACGCAATCGCACCAATGGCGAGCACGCGCGCCGCTCGTTTGGCGCCGGCATCGCCTGCGTCGAGCACGATCAGCGTGGTGCCGGCGGCCGTACCGTCGGGAAACGGCAGCCGCTCGTCGACGACGAAGTGCTGACGCATGGGGATGGCAAGCAATACGCCGAGCAAGCCACCCGTCGATAGCCACCAGAACGCTTGGATCGGCGTGAGCGTGACGTGGAATCCGGCCGTGGGGCTCGCCGCAAGCATGTCGAACGCGGCGAGCAGAATGCACATGAACGCCGTCTGGGCCGCCGCCGTGCCGGCGGTCTGGACCATGTTGTTTTCCCAGCGATTGTAATCCTTGAACACAATCCCCAGTGCCAGATACCCGAAGAACGCGGAGACGACGGAGACGTTGGGTCCGAAGCCGAGCTTGAGGACGATATAGGGGTAGGATGCCCCCATGACTGCAGCGACGACGAGGCCGCAGAGCACCGAGCGGACGGTGAGCTCACGAATCTCGGGCGGCTTCTGGGGAGTCGGCTCGTCGCTGTCCATGGGCGTCACTCGTGGATTGTGTGGAGTGAACATGGCGCGCTCGAGGTCGCCGATCCAGCCGCATGATTGAATTGGGATGCGCTCGGCATCACTCTTGTGGTGTCGTCGTCGCCGCCACCACAACGAAGGCGCCACGCAATGCCGCGACTCAAAATGTGCCGTCACCTTATTGCCGTCACACTCCTGCTTGCGTCGACGCTGGCAGGTCAGTCGGCTCCGACGGCGGAGTCGTCCCGTGCGGTCATGTTTCAGTTCATCAGGTTTGCCGACATCTTCGGCAGTCGGCTCGTTGCGGCATTCGATTCCATTCCTGCGAACCGATACGCCTATAGGCCGACGCCACCGCAGCAAACGGTCGGATACATCGCTCAGCATCTCGAGGATGCGAACTATGGTCTGTGTGAGCGCTTCGGCGACGCGAAGCATCCTAGGACCGCAAAGGATTCAATGGCGGACACTGTCAAAGCGCAGTGGCCGAAGGACACGCTGGTGTCGCGTCTCAGAGCGTCGCTCCGTTTCTGTGACACGGCCTTGGAGCGCGTGGCGAAACTCGACTCGCCGATGCTCGCGAGCACCTTGCTCGCATTCGAGACGGATTTGGCGGAGCACTACAGTCAGATCTCGAGTTACATGCGATTGCTCGGCATGGTACCCCCGTCGGGGCTACCGCCGCGCGCCCGAAAAGCGATCGAGCTGCCTGCGTCGGCACTGTCACCGTACGTGGGCGTCTATGAGATCACCTGGGGCCTCGAGCTCGACGTCTCGCTGCGAGACGGAGCGCTCTTCATCAAGTCAAACATGGGCGGCCCGCCAGTCCAACTTCTGCCAGAGAGCGCCAACGATTTTTTCGCCAAAGGCGTCGACGCACAAATCACCTTTGTTCGCGAGGCGAGCGGAGCGGTGTCGGGCCTCATCCTCCACCAGTACGGTCGCGACCAGCAAGCGACGAAACGCCGATAGCAACTCGTTCTCTCGCCCTACTCGGTTGCGCGCCGTACATTCTGCGGCCTCGACGCGTCTGTTCAACACGGAGCAGGATGTTAACTCGCTCGTCGTCGCGCTGAAGATGGAGCTCGCTTGAACCGCGCGGCGCCGAGCCGCCTCGCTCTCGCGATGGCGCTCGTGGGCCTTGCATCCATGCTCGGATGCGTCCGATCGATCATTGGCCGCGCACCCGAGGAACGTGATTGGGCCGTGACCGGTGGCGATGCGGGGAACACTCGCTATTCACCGCTCTCGCAAATCAATCGAGACAACGTGGCTCGGCTCGAGGTCGCGTGGGTCTACCACACCGGCGACGGCAGCCGGACATCGCAAATCCAAGCGACGCCCATCGTGGTCCGCGGAATTCTCTACTCCACGTCCCCGGCGGGACGCGCGTTCGCATTGCGCGCCGAATCAGGCGAAGAGTTGTGGAAGTTCGATCCTGGGGTGACGGATGTCGGCGTCAATCGCGGCGTCGTGTACTGGGAGAACGGCGTCGAGCACCGGATTCTGTTCACAGCCGGATCTCGACTCTTCGCGCTTGACGCTACGACCGGTGCGTTGATTCCGTCGTTCGGCATTGGCGGCTCAATCGATCTCGCCCAGGGACTCGGGCGCGATGGAATGGACCAATGGGTCACCGCGACGAGCCCCGGCGTGATCTACAAAGACCTGATTATCCAGGGCACGCGCGTCGGCGAAGGCGACGAGTCGGCGCCGGGATTTGTCCGTGCATTCGACGTTCGCACGGGTGCTCTCGTCTGGATCTTTCACACGATCCCGCAGCCCGGAGAATTCGGATACGACACCTGGCCCGCCGACGCATGGCGCAGCGTAGGCGGCGCGAATTCCTGGGGTGGCATGGCGGTCGACGCCGAGCGCGGCATCGTGTATGTGCCGACGGGGTCCGCGACGCCTGACTTTTTCGGCGGCAACCGCATCGGTGCGAATCTGTTCGCGAATTCCCTGCTCGCCCTCGACGCGGCCACTGGAAAGCGGGCGTGGCATTTCCAGACCGTTCATCACGACATCAATGACAGAGATCTCCCGGCCGCACCGAACCTCCTCTCGGTGGTGCATGACGGAAAACGCGTCGATGCGGTCGCGCAGATCGGAAAGACTGGATTCGTCTATCTCTTCGATCGTGTGACCGGCACACCGCTCTTTCCGATCGAGGAGCGCGCCGTTCCCGTGTCGGACATTCCAGGCGAATCCGCGTGGCCTACGCAGCCTTTCCCCACACGTCCCGCTCCGTTCGCACGACAGACGCTGACAGCGGCTGACGTCACCAACGTCTCGCCCGAGTCGAACGCCGCGGCGCTCGCGCGCCTTCGCACGCTGCGATCGGAGGGCGTCTTCACGCCGCCAAGTCTCGGAGGAAGCGTCGTGCTCCCGGGATTCGATGGTGGAGGCGAGTGGGGCGGTTCGGCCGTCGATCGCGAGACAGGCGTGCTCTACGTCAACGCGAACGACGTCCCGTGGATTTCCGCGCTCGAACCTATAGCTCGTCCAGGCGGAATCGCGAGCGGAGCGTCGGTCTATCTCTCGAGCTGCGCATCGTGTCACGGTGCGAACCGACGCGGCGATGGCGATCGTTCGCCATCCGTCCTCGATGTCGCCGGCAAACTTTCGGCAATTCAGATTCGCGACGTCATCGATCACGGAAGGGGATTCATGCCCGGATTCGCCACGCTCCCTCTCGCCGAGCGCGATGCGGTGACCGCGTACCTGCTGGGAATGAACGCGGCCGTGACGGCAGCGAACGGAGCGTCCGCCGACACGACTCGCGCGACGGACGTGCGCTCGCCGTATCGCTTTCGCGGGTACGAGAAATGGAGGGATGCGAACGGTTATCCGGCCACTCGCCCGCCGTGGGGAACACTCAGCGCCATCGACCTGAACACCGGCGACTATCTGTGGAGGATTCCGCTCGGTGAATTCGCCGAGCTAAAGGCTAAAGGGATAGCGCCGACGGGGACCGAGCAATATGGCGGGCCGATCGTCACCGCCGGCGGCATCGTGTTCATTGGCGCCACGCAGGACGAGAAACTTCACGCGCTCGACAAGCGAAGCGGTGCCGTGCTGTGGGAAACGTCGCTTCCCGCCGCGGGATATGCGACGCCGAGCACCTACATGGTCCGCGGACGACAATATGTCGTGATAGCCGCCGGGGGTGGAAAGCTGGGCACGAAGTCGAGCGACGCCTATGTGGCGTTCGCGCTTCGGCGCTGATTGACGTTCGACTCTCGCCGTGCCAGCGCCCGCACCGTACATTCTGCGGCGTGAGTGACCTTCAGGCACAGCTCCAAGCGACGCTGAGTGGAGCCTATACGCTCGAGCGAGAGCTCGGCGGCGGCGGCATGTCGCGCGTCTTCGTCGCCGACGAGACACGCCTCGGTCGCAAGGTCGTCGTGAAAGTTCTCTCGCCGGAGCTCGCGGCGGGAATCAGCGCCGAGCGATTCGAGCGCGAGATCCGGACGGCGGCATCGCTGCAGCAGGCCAACATCGTCCCGGTGCTCGCCACCGGCGACACCGACGGCCTGCCGTACTACACGATGCCGTTCGTCGAGGGCGAGTCGCTTCGCCGGCGAATGGCCGAGCAGCCGCCGCTCTCGATCTCCGACACGCTGCGCATTCTCGGCGACGTTGCCCGCGCGTTGCAGTACGCACACGAGCGCGGGATCGTGCATCGCGACATCAAGCCGGACAACGTTCTGCTGTCGGGCGGCACGGCGGTCGTCACCGATTTCGGCATCGCAAAAGCATTGAGCGACTCGCGCACTGAAGCATCCGGCGCGACGCTCACGCAACTCGGTACATCGATCGGGACACCCGCCTACATGGCGCCCGAGCAAGCGGCGGGCGATCCGAACATCGACCACCGCGCCGACATCTATGCGTTCGGCTGCATGGCATTCGAGCTGCTGGCCGGCAAGCCGCCGTTTCATGGACGCACGCCGGCCCGCATTCTCGGTGCGCATATGGGCGAGGCACCGCCGCAAATCGCTGAGTTGCGGCCCGACGCGCCCGCGGCGTTGAGCGATCTCATAATGCGGTGTCTGGCCAAGGACGCGGATGCACGGCCACAGCACGCGGCCGAGGTCATCGCTCTTCTCAATGGCGTGACAAGCGGCGGCGGCATGCCCGCGCTTCCGCCGGTTCTCATGCACGGTCCGGCCGCGTTCCGGCGAGCGCTCGTGCTTTACGCGGTATCGGTGGTGGGTGTCGCGGCGATCGCCAAAGCGGCGACGATGACGATCGGTCTCCCGAGCTGGGTGCTGCCCGGCGCGCTCATCGTGATGGCGCTTGGGCTTCCGGTGATTCTCTTCACGGGCTACGTGCAATCCGTGGCGCGGCGCGCGCTCGTCGCGACGCCGGCGCTCACGCCCGGTGGCGGACAGGTGCCGCACGGTACAATGGCGACGATCGCCCTTAAGGCGAGCCCGCACGTATCGTGGAAGCGCACGACGAGCGGCGGTCTGTACGCGCTCGGCGCGTTCGCGGCGCTGATCATCGCGTTCATGGTGATGCGCGCGTTCGGCATCGGTCCGGTCGGATCGCTTTTCGCGGCGGGCAAGCTCAATCAGCGCGACGTCGTGCTCGTGTCCGACTTCGGTGTGAGTCGCGCCGACTCGAGCGTGGGGAGCGTCGTCGCCGAGGGCGTACGCGCGAATCTCGCCGAGTCGCGATCGATCAAGCTGTTCAACCCGGCGAGCGTCGCGGCATCGCTGAAGCGTATGCAACTTGCGCCGACGTCGCGGCTGGATCTTCCCCTCGCACGCCAGCTTGCACAACGCGAGGGCGTCAAGGCGATCGTCACCGGCGACGTGACGGGGCTTGGCAATGGTTTCGTGATCGCGCTGCGTCTTGTCGCCACGGACTCCGGCACCGTCCTCGCCGCGTTTCAGACCACGGTCGACGGGCCGAGTAAGCTGGTGAGCGGTGTGGATGATCTCACGCGAAAGCTGCGCGGGAAGATCGGCGAATCGCTCAAGAGCGTGCAAACGAGCCCGCCGCTCGAGCAAGTCACGACATCGTCGTATGAGGCGCTCAAGGCGTACACGGAAGGCGCGCACGCGTTCGATGCCGAGCACGATTTCACCAAGGCGATTCCACTGCTACGTCGCGCGGTGGCGATCGACACCGGGTTCGCGATGGCCTGGCGCAAGCTCGGCACCGCGTTGAACAACGCGTTTTATCCGGCGTCTGTAGCAGATTCGGCGGTCACCAAAGCGTATCAACTGCGCGCCCGCTTGACCGAGAACGAGCGGTACCTCGCCGAGGGCTACTACTTCCAGAGTGGTCCGGGACACGACCGGCAACGAGCGATCGCCGCGTACCAAGCGCTGCTCGATCGGGGCGATACCGCTTACGCCGCCAACAACATCGGCGTCGCATATACGGGAATGCGCGACTACGCGAAGGCCGAGTCGCTCTATCGCCTGGCCATGCGGGTGAATCCCGACAATACAATCCCGCTGCCGAATCTCATCAATGTGACGATCGA
>DASYSU010000442.1:0-2729 GCA_036002925.1 Gemmatimonadaceae bacterium
GCGAGGGCGATGCGTACTGGAGCGTCGCGAAGAACCGCTATGTCATCACGCCCGGGATTCCATCGATCCCGGACGCGCAATCGCATCGTTCGAATATCGTGCTCTTCGCTGGACGGCTGAACGAGGGGAAGAACGTCGGGACGTTTCTCGACGCCGTCGCCCTTCTCGACGTCGACCTCAGCGCTGTCATCTGCGGAGACGGACCGTTACGCGGGGAGCTGGAAAGGAAGGCCGGCCCTCGCGTCACCTTCATCGGCGTCGTTTCCGACCTCTGGGACCGGATGCAACGCGCGGCGGTCGTCGTCTCGCTCAGCCGATTCGAGGGGTGTCCGAACGTCGTCATGGAAGCGATGGCGTGCGGCACTCCGCTCGTCGTCTCCGACATTCGTGCGCATCGCACACTTCTCGGAGACGATGCCGCGCTGTTCGTCGGTGCCGATGATGCCGCGGCAGCCGCTGCCGCCATTCGGTCGACACTCGACGATCGCAACGCCGCGCACGAGCGTGCCGGTATCGCGCGATCACGCGCCTCACGACGATCGATCGCGGCAATGGCGGATGAGTACGAGAGCCTCTATCGCACACGCGTCACCCGCTACGAAGAGTCGATGGCGAGCCAGGTCGCGGAGCTCTTTCATCGTCAGTACGGCACACCGCGGGAGACCTTCCTCGATCGCTTCGCTCGCTTCTACGAACATCCCTACCAACGCGGCCGGTGCTTTCGCGTCGTAGCTCTCGAGGGCGATCGCGTCGCCGGCTTTGCAGGATTCGTCGTCTGGCCGTACGAACTCGATGGACGCCAATTCCGATCGTTTCAGTGCTGCGATGTCCTGGTCGATCCTCGGCAACGCGGCCGCGGAACATTTCAACGGATGCTCGATTTCGCGAACGAGCAATCTGGGATCGATTTCCTGCTCGGATTTCCGGTCAAGGCTGCTGAAAAGGCGTTTTTGCGCAACGGCTGGAAACACGTCCTCGACTTGCAGTGGTACGTGAAGCTAGTCAATCCATTCGCAAAGCCCGTCAATGAAACGCGTCCAACTCAGCCTGCGTCGCCATCGCGTCTGCGGCTCACCGATCGGCCCGACTTCATCGCTTGGCGTCAGGGCTATTCGCATGCGAATCGGTACCTCACCCACGGTCCATTCGAATCGAAACAGATTCGACGGGGGGGAGTGCTGCGCGAGCTGATCATTGGAGATGTGCGCGCGGAGGACGCCGACTTCTCCGGCCTTGCGAATGAATTTCGCGGTGTGACTTATCTCTCGATCGCGCTGAACCCGCTCGACTCGTTGGTGACCCGCGTCATGAGCGCAGGCTTCCGCAAGATCGACCGCACGATCTCCTTCGTGGTCAAACCGTTTTCGGCCGGCGATCTCGTGCTCGATCCCGCGCGGTGGCGGTTGTTTCGTTCGGACATCGATACATGGTGACCTACGCCGACATTCGCCGGTATCAGAACCGCGGCCTTGCCCTTCGCGCTCGCCGCTTCCTCCGGAACACGGTGCTCGACGTCGGCTCAGCGCTCTCCGACGAACATGCGCTCGAACGACCGCGCGTGCAGATTCTTTTCCTCCACCACGTCATGGCTGACGAGGAGCGCCCCTTTCGCGCGTTGATCGAGCGCCTCCTCCGGCAACACACGTTCCTCCCCTACTCCGATGCCGTGCAGCGCGTCATCTCCGGCGACATCGACCGGCCTTACATCAGCATCAGCTTCGATGACGGGCTGCGCAGTCAGCTCCGCGCCGCCGAGATCCTGCGCGAGTACGGCCTCTCCGCCTGCTTTTTCGTCTCCGAGGGGATGTTGGAGGGGCACTCGGATGCCGAGGTCGCGGAGTTCTGCGCTCGGGAGCTCGGACTTCCGCCGCTCGAGCTGCTGACCTGGTCCGACGTCGAACAGCTCTGCGCTGCAGGACATGAGATCGGAAACCATGGCCGCCACCACCGCGTGCTGACAGCTCTTCCGTCGAGCGAGCTCGCCGACGAGATCGCCCGGGCCCTCGAATCGCTACGCCGTCGCCTCGGCAGGGTCGACCACTTCGCGTGGCCGCGTGGCTGGGCGGATGCGTTCAGCGCCGCCGCGGCCGAGGAGGTTTTTCGCGCCGGCCACAGTTCGTGCGCGTCTGCCATTCGCGGCTGCCACGTTCCCGGCCCGATGCGCGAGCGTCGCGACGTCTGTCTGCGGCGCGATCCCGTCATCGCCGCCGATCCACTCCGGCACACGATGTACTTTCTCTCGAAGAACAGCCTCAGCGCGACCGACGCGACGCGCGACTGGCCGTGGTGAGCCGCCGCTTCATTCCGCGCGCACGCTCGCCGAAAAGAAACAGCGGAACGAACCGGGAGAGGAACGCCGACGCCGTACGCGAATCGCATCTCACTGCGCGGCCAAATGCGCGCAGTGCCGCGTTGCGGTCGCGCGTTGCGAGGCTCAGCGCGATATCGCCGAACTTCACGGCAGCGGCTCGCCTTACATCCGCGCTTTTTCGTTCGGGATAGTGACGCCACAAGGATTCGAAGTCGGTTACGTTCGCGAGTCCGAGGACGTCGCGTACGTTCCTCTCGATGATGACTCTCACCAGAGCGGCGTGAGCGGCGCCGAAAGCGGCGGCCATCGATTCTGAGTGCACGCGATGATCGACGAGCACTTCCGGGAGATTGGCCACCGCGTGATGCGCGGCAACGCGCGACCATAGGTCGAAGTCCTCCGCCGACTCCAACGTTGC
>DASYSU010000443.1:0-31849 GCA_036002925.1 Gemmatimonadaceae bacterium
GAGCACATCGAACAGTGACGCCGACGCGACGGCGCCGTAGATACGCTCGGGCTCTCCGTTGCCGGTGAGCACGAACGAGCTGTTGTCGTAGATCGCCGAGCTCTTGAAGATACGGCCGTTGAGCTGCTTGTAGTCGAGATACTCGGGTGACGAAATCGATCCGGTGTTGACTCCGCCGAACTTGGGAAGGGACTCGCCGATCATGACTAACCGATCGGCGTCGGGGAACGGCAACGGACGAAAGAGCACGGCGTCAACCACGCTGAAGATGGACGTGTTGGCGCCGATGCCGAGCGCGAAGCAGAGTATGGCGGCGATGCTGAGTGACGGATTACGACGAAGCTGGCGAACGGCGTAACGCAGGTCAGCGACGAGAATGTGAAACATGTCGGCCATGGTTCGACTTCTCTCCCATTGTGAATCGATCGCGACACACTGATCGCGGACCGCGTCGACGCTCCCGAATCGTCGTTCGGCCTCCGAGCGCGCCGCAGCCGGGTTCATGCCGGCCGCGATGTATTCGTCGTAGCGCGCCTCGAGGTGAAAGCGAAGCTCGTCGTCGAGATCGCGCGCGGGGTCGTGACCCCAGAAGCGCAGGTATCGACGCCAGCTTGGCGTCGACCCTGAGCGGCTCACGACTTGGCCCACGACGGCTGATCCGTCGACGTTAAGACTTTACTCACAGCGTCGGCGAACACTGACCACGTCGATGCTTCGGAACGCAATTGCTGTCGTCCGCGGGCGGTGAGCTGGTAGTACTTCGCGCGGCGATTGTTCTCGGACAACCCCCAATCGGAGGTGATCCATCCGCGTTTCTCGAGGCGATGCAGCGCGGGATAGAGCGAACCCTCCTCGATCCGCAGCACGTCGCCCGTCACGTGCTGGATCCAGCGAGCGATCCCATAGCCGTGGCTCGAGCCCCAGCTCAACGTCTTGAGGACGAGTAGATCGAGCGTCCCCTGCAACAGCTCGACGGTATCGTTGGCCATGTGGATGGGGTCTCCCCTAGAATGTCTCTGGAGAAGATAGGCGCGACCCATAGGATGTCAATGGGACGCCGTGGCGTCCCAGAACTGTCGGCTGCGCGTCAGTCCAACAGCCCGGCGTTGCGCATGCGCAGAACCAGCTCGACTCGGTTCGCCACGCCGAGCTTCTTGTAGGCGTTGTAGAGGTGGAGCTTGGCCGTGCCCTCGGAAATTCCGAGACGCGTCGCCACATCGCGGTTCCGCAGACCGCCGGCGACCAACGTTGCAAGCTCCAGCTCGCGTGGTGTGAGGCTGAGCGGTTCTTCGGGATCGCTGTTCTCGGGCGGGGCTACGCCGGGCCGACCGAGGAACTCCACCCACTCGGAGCCGGCGTACGCGCGCCGCGCACAGTCGATCACGTGATGAGGCGACAGCTCCTTGAGCACGATGCCTCGTGCACCGGCTGCGCGCACGGCGCTCACGTCGGATGCATCCACCTCGGCGGTGAGCACGATCGTGTGCACGATCACCCGCTCCGACGCGAGCGCGCGAAGGACGCGCAACCCGTCGAGCTTCGGCATGTTCAGGTCGAGCAGCAAAACGTCGGGACGGTGCAGACGAACTGCGTCGAGCGTCTCGAGTCCGTTCACGCACGTCGCGACGACGCGCATGCCGGCTTCCTGTCGAAACAGTTGGGTCAACCCCGCGAGAACGATCGGATGATCGTCGGCGATGACGACGTCGATCATCCGGCGAGACGTCCGGCGCGGGTTGGAATGCGAATGTCGAGACCGACGCCGGTCGGTGCCGAGCGGATGTCGAGCGTGCCCTGCAGGCGCTGCACGCGATCCTTGAGCAAGATGGGACCGATACGACGCTCGAGCAGCATGCGATGACTGAACGTTCCTACGAACGGAAAGCCCTTCCCGTTGTCTTCGACCGTGACCAAGAGCCCGTCGTCGGTCGCAGCCACACGAAGGCGCGCGCGGGTCGACTGACCATGACGCGCGGAGTTGCTCAAGGCTTCTTGGATCATGCGGGCGATTTGATCCGCGAGACCCGGTCCGAGCGCGATGTCACGATCGATTTCGACATCGACGCGAAGACCCCATACCTGCTCGAACCGTCGCGCCAGTTGCGCGAGAAGCGTCTCCAGATCGTCAGGCAGATGCGGCGACGACGCGGCAGCCTTTTGCTCGAGGATCGTCAATCGCAGATCTCGCTGCTCGTCGTGCACGAGGGTTGCCGCCTCGCGCAGGGCGCGGCGCGTTTCTTCGGCGTCGATACCGACCGTCTGTTCGGCCCGTGCGAGTACGAGCGCCAACCCCGTCAACGATTGAAGAACACCATCGTGAAGGTCACGCCAGACGCGCCCGCGTTCCTCGCGCGCGGCCAAGTCGCGCGCCCGGCGCGACAACGTCCAGACATCGAGCGAATTGGCAATCTGTCGCGCGACAATTTCGGCACGCAGGACGAAGTCGGAGGGAATCGTTTCCCAGTCGAGAATGAGCAAGTGGCCGGAAAAGATCTGCCCAGGGACCGGCACACCGACGATTGAGCGCGGCGCCGGCGAAAGCGCGTCGTTCAGCTCGCGAGACAGCGGTGCGCCCTGGCGCTTGGTCAATCCCGCGGTCGTGAGTCGAGTGACGATCGAGTCATGATCAGCGAGCGACGCGCAGACGAATGAATCGTCGGTGTCGACGTGCGGCGGCGCATCGTCAGCTCCCGGTGACATGTGCGTGATCGTGATCTCATCGTCGAGTACCGCGACATTGGTCCATGGCTCTTCGCCGTCGGCCCACACGAGTGCCACGCGGGACCCGGGGGCCAAGTCGCCGGCGGCGCCGAGCAAGTCGAACAATGCGGCGTCGAGATCCTCCCACTCCGTGAGCGGCCAGCTTGCCAGGGTCGTGAGACTCGAGAACAGCCGCTCACGTTCGACGGCGAAGATCGTGAGCGCACCGATCGCCAACGCGAGCAGCAGGCTGCGCACTACCACCTGATAGACGTCGATCGCGCTGCCGTCGCGGATGAGGCTCGACACGATCGTTGCGCCGAGGAAGACGACGAGATAGGCGATTCCGGCAAGCGCGCCCGAGCGGGGTGAGCGACGCAATCCGGTGGCGACGACGAAGAATATGAAAAAGCTAAAGACGGCGCCGGACGTTCCTCCGGTCAAGAGTGTGATGGTGCCGGCGAACACGGCGTCGCCGACGAATTCAAGGCGCGCGGTTGGGCGCTGCGGCCGCGGCGCGCGCATGACGACGGCGACCTGTGCGAGCGCGCCGATCACATAACCGGCGAGCACCACAAGACTGGCGACGTGCCAGCGATCTGCGCCTGCGCGCTCGAGCGAGATCGCGACGAGCGCCATCGTCGCGAAGACGACGCGGCCGCCGGCGACCAGGCGATCGACGTACGCGCGCAGAAGCAGGGCCGATGTCGGAACCGGCGGACGAGACGGAGGTCCGGTCACAGTGTCGCCGAAGGTGAGAAGCGCCCACGAAATCCAATGGGAGCCAAGGGAACGCCGACTATAACCAAAGTCATATGGTGACGACTCATCAAAACTCGAACATTGAGGCCGTGATCGAGGCGAGCCCATCAACGCATCGACACGCGTCACCCACCGGCAAGACGAAGGAGCCGGTGACTTGGTCAGGAACTGTACGGCCGCGAAGCACACACCTCGCGACAATGGCACCCCGGCCGCGAGGCCGGCTCGCAAAGCCACGGGTCTCTCGTAGACAGCCGGGCTACCGAAGGAGGGGCATGGTCGGCGGCACAACCGACAACCCCAGCACGGAGTAGTACCTATGATCACGATGCGCTATGCGGTACTTGCGCTGATTGCCGGCGCCGTCGCCGCGTGCAGCAACGACACCACGGCGCCGCAGATGGCCACGTCATCGGCCCCGGCGTTCACAAAGGGTGTCTCGAGCCCAAACACCCCAGTCAACTCCAGTTTCGTCGTCTACGTCGGAGGCTCGACGTACTATGCCGGCAGCGGACCCTCGCGCAACGGCAAGGGTGAATGTCGCACGCACAGCGATGGCACCGTCGGTTGGTACTGGGTGCCCGGCAACATCACGGCCGGCGGCCATGGTCAGGGCGGCGGCGCGTCTGGCGGCGATCAGGAGGTGGGGCCGAATCACGAGCAATGCAGGTTCGTGGGCGGCGGCTACACGGTCACCGTCAACTTCGGCGAGACAGCGACATACGTGAAGTCGCCGAGTGGAAACTTCGAGCTCAACTTCAATTCGTATTGCGTTCCCAACGCCGATCCGTCGCTTCCGCCGACGTGTTACTCGCGCTACGTCCACTATCAGTCCGCACAGGACTTCACGCAGGGTGCCGGCGTTCTCCATGGTATCGGCGTGCGGAGCGATAACCACTCGACGTCTCACTGGTCGATCGATCTCTCGCAGATCCACTCTTCCTCAAACTTGATCGACGATCCGCCGCGCAGTTTCGTGGCAACGGCGCATTGCGACGACGGGACGTATCCAGACAGTCCCGCAACTGTCTCCTGGTAGGCGTCGGGAAGTTGCGGGCGAAGGACTGAGTTGTTGCATTCGGGGTGAACACGGGTGAACACAAGGGGATGAACAGCGCAGCTCCAGAGATTTGGAGCTGCGCTGTTCTCGTATCACTGTCGACCGGCTCGTCCCATTACCGGACACTTCGAAATGATCGAGGCGTGCGTCTCATCACGCTAAGTAACTTCTCGCCAACGAGTTCCGTAGTGACCGCGATCGGCACACTCCTTCCTTAGGCAAACCCTCGAGACGGAGTTGGTGTCAGAGGTTGTAGAGCGCCGCAATGCCGCAGGGTTCAGGGTAGAGTGTGGAGGGTTGAGCCCGGAACCCAATCAGTGGTCGCAAATCAGGTCATATCGTCATGAGTCCCTCGTCATTTCTCGTCGATCCCTACGCTGACACGCTCGAGCTGCCGATTTCCGGCGAGTTCGGCGACACGTCAGCCGAATGGGAGCGCGATCAAATCGTCAAACATCTCGAAACGCAGTTCCAGGTTGTGCGCGAGATCGGTCGCGGCGGAATGGGCGTCGTGTTTCTCGCTCGCGACATCGCTCTCCATCGTCTCGTGGCGATCAAAGTGCTTCGGCACGAGTTCACGTCATCGGACGAGCACCGCGAGCGGTTCCGTCGCGAAGCGCGGCTCACCGCGCGCCTGAGCCATCCGAACATCGTTCCCGTTCATACGTTCGGTGAGATCGGCGGCGAGTCGGGCGATGCCCCGCTGGTCTACATCGTCATGAAGTACGTGCACGGCGAATCACTTGCCGAGCGTATGCGTCGCGAGAAACGGTTGCCGGCCGCCGAAGTGCAGCGCGTCTTACGCGATCTCGCACTGGCGCTCGACTCTGCGCATCGCGACGGCGTCGTGCACCGCGATCTCAAGGCGGAGAACATTTTGATCGAGCGCGGAAGTGGTCGGGCGATGCTGACGGATTTCGGGGTCGCGCTGCTTCGATCGCTCGATCCCGTGCATTCCGAGGCGTCGCGCGCGTTCGGAACGCCGCACTACATGTCGCCCGAGCAGGCGGCCGGCGAGCTCGACATCGACGGGCGGAGCGATCTCTATTCGCTCGGCGTACTTGGCTACTATATGCTGAGCGGCACTCTCCCGTTCGACGGGACGAGCTTCGAGACGCTCGCCGCGCGCCACATTGCGGAAGGACACACCCCGCTCGCGACCTTCGTGTCGAACGTTCCAGCCGCCTTGGATGCAAGCATCGAGCGGTGTCTGGTAAAGCGTCGCGACGAACGCTGGCGCAACGGACGCGAGCTCGCCGACGCGCTCAGCGGCCGCCCGGAAAAGAAACGCTGGTTCCATCGTGCGACCGCGAAGCCGCTCTTCCGCGCGCGAGCCATGACCGAGCTGGCAATGTTTGCCGCCGCGATGAAAGCCGTCTTCAAGTGGACGATGATTTGAGGAGTTGCATGTAGTCGTTCGAGCGACTGCGATGTATCATGAGCGAACCCAAGCTCGGTGCATCGTCCACGCTCGCGAGACACATATGCAACGCCTGTTGTTATCAGTTTTCGCCTTGGTGATCGGTGCAACGCCGATCATTGCCCAAGGTGCTCAAGGGACAACGGTGGTCCTTGTGCGCCACGCCGAAAAGGCGGCTACGCCGGCTGATGATCCACCCCTCACCACGGCCGGCGAAGCACGAGCGAGAGATCTATGGACGGCGATCCGCGACGCCGGTGTGAGCTCGGTCATCACCACCCAGTTCGCTCGCACCCGGGCCACCGCGCAACCGACGGTGACGGCGCTCGGACTCATGCCGACCGTCGTGCCAGCGACGAGCCCGAGTCATATTCAAGATGTCGTAACAGAGATCCGAAAGCACCCCGGAAAGACGGTGCTCGTGGTAGGACACTCGAACACGGTACCGGCGATCGTCGAGGCATTGGGCGCGAAACGCCCAGCCGCCATTTGCGACTCTCGCTATGACGACATGTTCGTGGTCATCGTGACAGGCGACGGAAAGGCCCGCGTGGTGCACTCGACGTACGGAGAAGCGTCGCCGCGCGACACGACGTGCGCCGCGATGCGCTAGCGCCTCACGACTCGAGCTTCTCCAAGTCGGTGACCGCCGGCCCATTGAGCACCTTGCCGTACGGGTCGAACCTCGAGCCGTGGCACGGACAGTCCCACGTTTTCTCGGCAGTATTCCATTGCACGATGCACTTGAGATGCGTGCACGCGGCCGATCGCGTGTGCAGCTGACCGCGATCGTCGCAGTATGCCGCAATTTTGCGAAGCCCCTGACGGATGAGACGTCCTTCGCCGCGCGGAATCTCCGACTCCGATGCAACGTCGCCAGGCGACACGTAATCACGCGCGTATTGTAGTGCGACGTCGGCGTTTTCTTTCGCGAATTGCTCGATTGGCCGCGCACGCAACGAGACGCGGTTGGGATCGTAGAGCTTCGTCCAATCGTTCGGCTTGCCGAGGACGAGATCACTGAGGAGCATTCCGGCGATCGTGCCGTGCGTCATGCCCTGGCCGGAGTCGCCCGACGCCATGTATACGTTCTCGGCGCCGTCGGGATTGCGACCGATGAACGCGACGTAGTCGTTCGGCTCGAGGATCTGGCCCGACCACCTATAGATGACTTCTCGCGCTTGTGGCCAACGCTCTCGCATCCATTTCTCGAGCGATCGCCAACGATCCTCCGCGTCATCCTTGTGCGCGGTCTTGTGGTCCTCGCCGCCAACGATCAAGGCGTCGTACTGGTCGTCCCCCGCCAGCGCGCCGGGTGCAGGCTCGTCGAGACGCTGGATGCGCACATAATGGTACGGATCAGTTGTATCCCAGTAGAGTCCAGGCGGCACGGCACCGCGCGGCACAACGGCGGCGATCACGAACGTCCGGTACGGCGCCTGCTTCATGTGCGTCTTGAACATGTCGGTAATCGACGCGTTGGTGCAGACGCACACGGCGTCGGCCGTGATGGTGTGCTTGGTGCTCGTCTTCACCTTGCACGGTGATCCCCCTTCGACGCTCGCAACGTGCGTATCACAGTAGATTCGTCCACCGCCCAGCACGATCGCCCGCGTGAGGCCCGCGAGGTATTTGAGAACGTGAAACTGCGCTTGGTCGGGGAACCGAAGACACGGGCCAAGATCATGCTCGACGTTCGGAACGCGCGGCAGCTTGGTTACGCCGGCCAGTCCCGCGCGATGCGCGGCCACGAGCTCCTCGTCGAGCACACGTTCGCTGTCACCGCCGCCGAGAAACAGGAATCCGTCGACGCGTTGGAAGTCGCAATCGATGCCTTCCTCGCGGACAACGCGATCGATGCGATCGACCGCCGCTCCGTGGCTCTCGACGACGAGCCGCGCACCTTCTTCGCCGTGCACGTGTTCGAGAACGTAGATGCGATCGTCCATCGCGTTACTGAGATGGGCTGTCGTCCGCCCTGATTCGCCACCGCCGATCGGACCATCATCGACGACGATCACTTTCTTGCCGGCTTTGGTCAGCATGTACGCTACCGACAGACCGGCGATCCCCGCGCCGACGACGCAGACGTCGCACTGCGCGCTGGCGCCGAGCGATGGGAAGCTAGGCACGTCGAACGTTCCCATCCAAATGGACGCGGTTTCTCCGCCTGGATTGGTGTTATGTTCTCGCATCGTTGTCGAACCCGGAGCAGTCGTGAGCGGCCGACAACTGCACGTGGCGGACCAAATTGGTTGCTCGTTGCTGGTTGCTGGTGCTAGCAACGGCAAACAGCGGGCGGGGCCAGCAACCAGTAACCAGCAACCAGCAACCGGCAGCGCATGATTGTCGCGATCACCGGAGCGAACGGGTTCATTGGACGGCATCTGTGCGAGCGGTTCGCCGACAGCGGCGCCGTCGTACGTCCGATTATCCGACGCGATCTCGAATCGGCGACGGTCGACGCAACATTCGATGAAGTGGACGTTGTCGTCCATGCGGCGGGCGCGACACGCGCGCCGACGCACGCGTTGCTCCGCGCGTCGAACGTCGAGCTAACGAAACGCGTGTTGGATTTAGCTCGGAGAGCGAAAGTAGGCCGCTTCGTATTCGTTTCGTCGCAGGCCGCGGCCGGACCGGCGTCGTTCGTCGACGCACCGGTCACCGAAGACATGTCGGCCGCGCCGATCGAAGCTTACGGTCGAAGCAAGCTGGACGCCGAGCATCTCGTGCGTGCATCGGACGACATGTCATGGGTCATCGTGAGGCCGGCCGCCGTGTATGGGCCCCGCGACCGAGATTTTCTCGCGATGTTTCGCCTCGCGCAGTTCGGAATCGCGATCCATCCGGCCAATCGCCGGCAATGGATGTCGATTGTCCATGTGCGAGATCTGGCCGACGGAATCGTTTGCGCCGCGACCGTGGCGCGTGCCGTGGGCGGCACCTTTTTCCTCGCCAATGACGTCCCGGTGCAATGGGCCGAGATGTTTCGCTCGGCGGCGCGGATCGCGCACCGCTCGCTGTTCGTGGACGTCGAGATTCCGAGCTGGCTCGTCGGCGCGGGCGCGTCCGCTGGCGACGTACTTGCGAAGGTCACCGGATCGGCCGGGCTGTTGACGAGTGACAAGACCGCGTTGACGAAGCCCCGGTTCTGGATCTGCTCGAACGATCGTGCCAAGCGCGAGCTCGGATTCGAGCCACGCATCGGGCTGCATGAAGGTCTCACGGAGACGTATGATTGGTACCGCGCGCAGGGGTGGCTATAAGACTTCCATGATGTATCCCTGGTTGGCGGGCGCCATTGCCACGATCGCAATGGCGCCCGCTGTGCGCTCCCAGGCTACGCCGCGGGTCCCGCCCGGCGATCGCGTTTACGTCGACATCGACCACCTTGCTGCCGCTGGATTGATCGACACCATCGCCGTCGATGCGCGACCGTTGAGCACGCGAGAGGTGGTGCGTCTGCTCACCGAAGCTCGGCGAAACATCAATCGCAACGCAGGTGCGCGCGCATGGGCGGAAGCAGTGATTGCCTCTGACCTCGCACTGTACGCACACGAGGCGCGCGCGATTGACGAGGCACGAGTTGAGACCGCGTACCTCCGGAGTCCATACCGCCGAATTCCCCCTGACTCCAATGGCGCGATCGACGCGACGATCAACCCGCTCGTGTCCTATCGGGGCGGACGACCAATCGCTGACGGTACGACGACGACGCTCGAGACGATGCACAGCGCGGTCCTTGGCCGGTATCTCGCATTGTCACTCAATCCTCGATACAGCATTCAGGTCAACCGTTCCGGGGGCGACAACGAGCAGTTTCGCATCCAGTCCGGCGGCGCGAATCTGCTGTTCGGCAACCTGGCGATCGACGTAGGCCGCGAATACGCGGTATTCAGTCAAGCGCCGACCGGCGGACTACTACTGTCTGAGAACGCGCCGCCGCTGGACATGATTCGTCTCTCCACGGACCGACCGACGACGCTTCCGTGGTTTCTGCGTTATCTCGGACCGCTCCAGGCGGCCGTGTTGGTGGCCGACTTGGGGACGTTTCATCAGACACACGCGCACTCGAAGCTCGTGGGCTACCACATCGAGGCACATCCGCATCGACTCTTCGAGTTCGGTGTGGAGGTGATCGACGAGATGGGCGGAAATGGTGCCCCGCCGGCAAGGTTCGCCGATCGTGTCGCGGACGCATTCCCCATCATCGACGTCGCGTTTCGCCCGAACAGTGATTTCTTGTTCTCTAACAAACTCGCCGGCATAGATTTTCATGTTCGCGCCCCGTCACTGGCCGGCCTCGACGCGTACGCTGAGGGTGTCGTCGACGACTTCGATGCGCGTCGCTTTCATAGCACCGTCTTCCTGGACGGAGGCGGGATCGCCGGCATCTCGCTCGCGTGCATCGTCCAATGCGGCAAGTTTGGTCTGCGCGCGGAGTATCGCCAAACCGGAATTCGCTACTACACGCACACCGATTTCCCGAGCGGTGTTCAAGAGAACGGCGTGATACTCGGCGATCCGCTCGGGCCGCGAGGGCTCGGAGGTTATGTCACCCTCGACGGCGAATCAGGTCAGCTCGGAACATTGGCGTTGACGGGCGCGTACGAGGTGCGCAGTGGGAATCGCTATGCCTCGACGTCGACAGGCTCGAATAGCGGGGGCTTTCGCTTCGTGCAGATCGAGCATCACCCGGGCGAGCATCGCACACGAGCAACGGCAACGTGGACGCCAACCTCTCGCAAGCTGCGTGCGTCTCTGCGATTCACGTTCGGCGTCGAACACGTGAGCAACTTTGGTTTCGTCGACGGGCAAACACGGACCAATGGCTTGGCGCAGCTCGACTACGAATGGCGGCCGTGATGCGCACGCAGCCAAAGGAGCTCGTGGTCGCGTTCACAGTCGACCTCGAACCGGACTGCCCTCCTTTCCTACAGGGGTTTCGGGGAATCGAACAGGGAACGCCGCTCCTGCTCGACCTTCTCGCATCGGAGCGCGTGCCCGCGACGTTCTTCACGACGGGCGAGGTTGCCCACCGGTATCCAGCGGCGGTCGAGCGTGTGGTGCGCGACGGTCACGAACTGGCGTGTCACGGCATGACGCATCGCGCGTTCACGTCGCTCGATGTCCACGCGGCGCGCAGTGAGATCGAGGAGTCGGCGACCGTCCTCCGAAGGTTTGCCCCAGTGACATCGTTTCGAGCGCCGTATCTCCAGTTCCCGTTCGCGTACGTGGAATTGCTCGAGGACAACGCGTTCACGCTCGATTCGTCGATTGCCAAATACAAGCTCGCGTACTACCGCGATCGCCGCTCGTCAGCCCTGACTCGGGTGCCCGCATCGGCGACGTCATCCGTGCTTCGTCTGCCGCGCCTCCTGCGCGACGCGTACCTGCGCTCGCTCTCGACTCCGGTGGTCTTGTTCGTTCATCCCTGGGAATTCGTCGACCTTCGTCGAGAACGCCTGCGATTGGATTGTCGCTTCAAGACAGGCGACGTGGCACTCGATTGCGTCCGTGACGTGCTCCGATCGTTCAATCACCGCGGCGCGCGCTTCGTGAGGATGCGCGAGTTGGTGCCGCGCCGCGCTGAGTCGAGCAGTCCGCAATGAAACGCCGTCTCGCGTGGCTCGGTGCGTGGCTGCTGGCGACAGCGCTGCTCGTCGTGTGCGCGCGAACGATCGAGTGGACGCGCGCGGTGGACGTTTTGAGCACGGCACGCATCGGCTGGCTCGGTGCGGCGGTGCTGTTCAACACAACGATTCTCGTGTGTTGGGCCGCTTTTTGGCGGGCCATTCTTCCCGCGAGCGAAGCGCCGATCAGTTATTCTCGGATGTTCGAGATCGTCGCCACGGCGTCGTCACTGATGAACACCGTACCGTTCGGCGGCGGACACGCGTCGAGCATCGTAGTGTTGATGCGTCGCGGCGGCACAACGCAGCGCGGAGCGTTGTCGGTGTTGGCGCTCGATCAGCTCGGCGAGGGCGTGACGAAGGTCAGCCTCTTCTTGCTCGTCGCCATGCTCCTGCCGCTTCCGGTTTGGATGAAAGCCGGTGTAACGACCGCGTCGATCGTCGTCGGTGTTTGGTTCATCGCGCTCCTCGTGGCATCACGGTGGGCGCGCGAGCTCGAGATCCTTCGGCGATGGCGCCGGGCGCTCACGGCGCTGGCGTGTGTGGTGACGATGAAGGCCGTCGAAGGGTTGGCGCTCGTCGCGATCCAACAAGCGTTCGGCGTGCAGATCTCGATCGGCGGCACGCTTCTCGTTCTCGCGGCGCTCATCCTCGGTACGATGATTCCGTCCGCGCCAGGCAACCTGGGCACATACGAAGCGAGCGTCTTTCTCGCGTACCGATACTTGGGGCTATCTCCTGAACAGGCACTGACGCTCGCCGTTGTCGAACATCTCTGCTTCCTGCTGCCATCGGCGGGGATCGGCTATGTGTTCATCTCCGCTCACACACTTTCGCGGAGCGCGATCGCCTCTCGGTAGAGTGCGACGTGGGCGTCGACGACGCGCGGCCAATCGTACGGCGGCGTGCTTCGGCGATTATGGTCGGCGATCGCGTGTCGCCGCGGTGCGTCGCGCGACAGCGCAACGACATGTCTCGCCATCTCGAGATCGGATCGTGCGAGCATTCCTTCGCGGCCATGGCGTACGATCTCCGCGACCCCGGACCCTGCCATCGCGATGACCGGGAGCCCGGCGCATCGCGCCTCGAGCGCGGCCAGCCCGAACGACTCGCGAACCGCCGGCAGAACGAACAAATCGCTCTCGGACATGAACCGACGAATCTCCTCGCGGCTCCGGTGGCCCAACAGTTGGATCTCGCCTCCGAGCCCGGAGCTCGCGATCGAGCGCTCGAGCTTCGCACGCTGTGGCCCGTCGCCAACGATTCGCAAGCGTACGCGTTCCCCGCGCGGCAGCATCACACGGATCCGGCTGACGATTTCTACGAGTGCGAGTGCTCTCTTCTTCGCGTTGAGACGCATGACGCTGATCAGCTCGATCGGGCCACCGCGATTCGGCTTCGGATCGACGCGCCAGAAGTCGACGTCGACGCCATTTGGCAGAATCGCCAACGACCGAGCGCCGGCGATCGGTCGCACGCCGCGCGCGACGCGCTCACTCACGGCAGAGAACCGCACGTCCCAGTTGTCCGTGCGCAAGACAACCCTCGCGGCACGCGCCAGCAATTGCGTGCGCGGCACCACGGAATGAAACGTGAGCAGCACCGGGATCCGGCGACGCCCGGCCTCGATCGCACCGCCGAGCGCCGCCGGCGACACGATGCTCACGTGACAATGTGCGACGTCGACGCGCTCGTCGAGGAGCGCGTCACCAAGCGCTCGAACGCCGCCACGCGTATGAATGAACCCAAAGCGTGGCACACGCGACGCGTCGATACGTCGGACGCGTACGCCGTCGACGACACTCGGGCCGGGAGTCGGCGTGATGACGACGACCTCGTGACGCTCGCCGGCGAGCCGTTGTGCCAGATCCTGTAGATGCAGCTCGATCCCGCCAATGCGCGGATGATACCAGTCGCACACGAGCGCGACTTTCATGCGGCCTACGCCGCGGCCATCAGGCGCGCGACGCGATCGAACGCGCCGAGCACGCGGTCGATCTGCTCGTCGCTGTGCTCGGCCGACATGGAAACGCGCAGCCGACAGGATGTCGGAGGGACGGCCGGCGGAACGATCGGGTGCGTGAACACGCCGTCGTCGAATAGTGCTCGCCAGAGCTGAAGCGTGCGAACGAGATCACCAACGACGACGGGAATAATTGGTGTGTGCGAGTCGCCGATATCGAAGCCAAGGGCACGCAGGGTCGTGGCAACGCGCGTGGTGTTGGCCCATAGTCGCGCGCGTCGCTCCGGTTCCCGCTCGATAATGTCGAGCGCGGCGAGCACTCCGGCGACCGATGCCGGTGGCATGCTTGCCGTAAAGATCAGCGCGCGACTGTGGTGACGCAGCCAATGAATCACCGATTCGTCTCCCGCGACAACCCCGCCAACCGACGCGAGCGACTTCGAGAATGTTCCCATGATCAGATCGACTTGGTCGGACACTCCGAAATGCTCGGCCGTGCCGGCGCCGGTGGGTCCAAAGACGCCGACCGCGTGCGCCTCATCGACGAGGACCGCGCTGTGATGCGCCTTCGCCGCCGAGACGATCGCCGGCAAATCCGCAACCGTGCCTTCCATCGAAAAGACGCCGTCGGTCACGACGAGCTTCCCCGTATCGTCTGAGAAGCCGGCAAGCTGTCGCGCGAGAAAGTTTGCGTCGCTGTGCGGATAACGATGGACGTGGCCGTATGAGAGCTTCGCGCCATCGACGATCGATGCATGATCGAGCCGATCGAGGAACACGTGGTCGTCACGGCCGATCAACGCGGCGATGACGCCGAGGTTGGCCTGATAGCCCGTGGTGAAGACGAGCGCCGCGTCTTTGTGAAAGAAATGCGCGAGCCGTTCCTCGAGCCGCTCGTGCAGTGCCAGCGTTCCATTCAACAGGCGGCTTCCCGTGGAGCCGCTTCCGTACTTCACGAGCGCGGCTCGCGCGGCGGCCAAGATCGCCGGATGATGCGTGAGTCCGAGATAATTGTTCGATCCCACCATGATTTTCCATTCGCCGCCGATGCGCGCTTCCGTTGCCGTCGATGCTTCGATCGGGACGAAGTATGGATAGAGCCCTGCCGCCTGGGTCTCACGGGCCAACGTATAATCGTCGCACTTCCGGAAGATGTTCATCAGAGAACACTCATCGTGTGGGCCACTACGGGACGGTCGTAGATCCGCCACCGCCGATACTCCTCCGCCCCGAACGCCGCGAGCGGACGATTGAGCTTGTCATTGTCCTCGAGAATCCATGAGGCTTCCGCGCCGATCAGTCCATGCTCCTTGGCCCGCCTGAACATCGCGTCGACGAACAGCGCGAAAATGCCGCGTTGGCGGTACTCCGCCTTCACGCCGAGGATCATGATGCGGCCGGTACGCAGACGTGGTTTTGCCCGAAGCAACTTGAATAGGCCGGTCGGCAGCAGACGGCCGTTGCCGATCGCCTTGTACGCGTGGTGAAAATCGGGAACGATGATCAAAAAGCCCGCTGGTTCACCGTTGACCTCGACCATCAAGGCGAACCGAGGGTTCACGATGTACTTGAGCACTTGCGCTTCGTGGAGGAAGCTCTCGCGCGACATCGGGAAAAAACCCCAATTCGACTCCCATGCGGAGTTGTAGATCTCCCAACACCGATCGACCTCCGGCGCAAAATTCTTCAGATCGAGCTCGCGGAACGTGAGCGTCTTACCTCGCAACGCGCGCTCGGCGAGCAGGCGAACGCGGTCAGGAAGCTGGAACGCACGCGGG
Source organism: Gemmatimonadaceae bacterium (assembly GCA_036002925.1). GTDB lineage: Bacteria > Gemmatimonadota > Gemmatimonadetes > Gemmatimonadales > Gemmatimonadaceae > JAQBQB01. Next base: position 15,317 of record DASYSU010000443.1, read on the forward strand.
CCCTCCGCCGGGAAGAAATAGGCCAGCAGATCCTTGGCTTTGGTGAATCCCGCGTTTTCCACGAGGCTGGCATAGTAGGGCGGGTTCCATGTTGTCATGATCATGGGATGCCACTGGAAACCGCCTACGAGAAGTCCGCACTCGTGATTGGTCGATGGGTTCATCGGCCCACGCATTGTGTCGAGGCCACGTGCGCGCAGCCAACCTTCGGCGGTAGAGAACAATGCGTCCGCCGCCTCCTGATCTTCTCGGCACTCGAAGAAGCCAAAGAACCCGACCCGATCGTTGTGGAACTCGTTATGCGCGCGATTCTCGATCGCGGCAATGCGGCCGACAGCGTTGCCATCTCGCATGGCGAGAAACAATTGGCGATCCGCGGTTCTATAGAATGGATTCGATTTGTGGTCGAGCGCATCGCGGACGGCGATGCGCAGTGGGGGAACCCACTGTGGATGGTCGGCCTGGTTATAGATCCGCCATGGCAGATCGATGAAACGGCGGAGATCCCGAGACGAGTTGACCGAGAGGATTTCGAGTGACACTTGGCGAATGTAGTCCGTGATGTCCACGCCAAACGACGCGCTGCACGAGCGCGAGAGCCCGCCAGCCATCAAGATTCTTGCCGCGTATTTGGCGATATCGTCGGTGCCGGCGATCATGACGTGGGCGACGACCCGCGATTCCGGCACGGTTGCCGCCCTTCATCTCGCGGCGCTGATCGTCGTTTCGATGCTCGCGGTTCGCCGTCGGGCAGGGACCGTCGCCGACTGGCTCCCGCTCGTTGCCATTCCGTTTCTCTACGCGGAGCTTCCCCACATTGCCGTGGGTCCGCTGCACGACGGCATCGTGCAGCGCTGGGAGGCCGCGGCGTTCAACACCTCACCGGTGGAGTCGGCGTCGGCTCATTGGCCAAACGCAGTGCTGAGCGAGGTGCTGCACGGCGCGTATCTCTCGTATTACTTGATCGTTTACGGCCCGCCGATCCTTCTGTACGCGCGCGGACGCATCGAAGAGTTTCGCGACACCGTGGCCGGGCTGATGACGATATTCGCAATCTGCTACGCCATCTTCATGGTGTTTCCCGTCGCGGGTCCGCGATACGAATGGGCGCCGCCGGCGAACGTATTCGACGGTCCCGTCCGCCGACTCGCGTTACGATTGCTCGCAGCCGGCTCATCCAAAGGCACGGCTTTTCCATCATCGCACGTCGCGGTCGCGACGGTGCAGACAGTTCTCGCGTTCCGCCGGAGCGCGCGGACCGGCCTCTTGCTCGCCGCGCTCACATCTTGCTTAGGAATTGGCGCGGTGTATGGCGGTTTCCACTATGGAGTCGATGTCCTGGCTGGCGGCGTTCTTGGTCTGGCCGTCGGACTTGCATTGCTATGTGCAGATCGTGATTTATTCGCCGGACCATTTCTCTCGGTCGCGGCGTCCATTCAGAAAGTGGATGAGTCTGCTGGCGACGTGAAATGATCATTAGCGATAACACATGATGCTCCGATTCCCACGCGCCGCCGCTATTGCCGCGCTGGTCGCCGGACTTGCGAATGCGACACATGCGCAGACGCGTCCGACGCCGGAGCAGGCACAGCAACTCCTGCAGAACCCCGATCTCGTCGCGCGGTTGCAATCGCAGCTGCGCTCGAGTGGTCTTTCGCCCGACCAGATCAAAGCGCGGCTTCGGGCCGAAGGCTATCCGGAGAACCTGCTCGACGCGTATTTGCCGAACGCGACTGGAAACCCGGCGACATCGTCACCGACAGGTCTCCCGAGCGATGATGTGTTCGCCGCGATGCGCGCGCTGGGATTGGCCGACACGCTCGCTGTCGATTCGCTGCGCTTGCAAGCGCGCAAGCAGCGCAAGACGCAAGAACAGCTCGATTCAGCGTTTCTCGACACGCTGAACAAGGCGATGAAGAACGATTCGGTCCGCGTCGCGCTGCATCGCGTGCTGCGTTCGCGGCAGAATTTGCTCGCGACCACCGACAGCGGCTTCTCGATCTTCGGACTCGATCTCTTCAAGGGCGAGACGTCGCAGTTCGATGCGACCCTCGCCGGCCCGGTCGACGAGAACTATCGCTTTGGTCCAGGCGATCGCCTGGTGCTCATTCTGACCGGCGATGTGCAAGCGTCGTACAACCTGGAAGTCACGCGCGAGGGATTCGTCGTCATTCCCAATGTGGGACAAGTGCAGGTAGCGAATCTGACGAAAGGAGAGCTGGAGGATCAACTCTACTCGCGATTGGCGCGGTCGTATTCGGGCATCCGTCGCGGCCCAGGGGCGAGAACGCAGTTCTCGATCAACGTCAGTCGCATCGGAACGAACCAGGTCATCGTCACCGGCGACGTCACGCAGCCGAATGCGTATGCGATATCGCGCGCGGGCACAGCAATGGATGCGCTGTACAAGGCGCAAGGTCCGACCGAAAAGGGATCGTTGCGCAATGTGCAGGTGCGGCGCGGCTCTCGAACGGTCGGCGTGTTGGATGTCTACGACTATCTGATCCGCGGTGATGCATCGAAGGATCTGCGTCTCGAGAATGGCGACGTGATATTCGTTCCGCCGCACGGTCCGCGCGCGCGTGTCATCGGTGCCGTGTTGCGCTCCGCGACCTATGAGCTCAAGCCGGGCGAGAACGCCGCCGACCTCATTCAAATGGCGGGTGGCTTTACGGCGGACGCGGATCCGGGGCGCGTGCAGATCGAGCGCATCATTCCGCCGGCGCAGCGTCGCGGACTCGGAACGGCGCGGCAAATCATCGAGGTGCCACGCGCGCTGTTCACGAACGGCGCCGTGAGCGAAGCGACGATCGAGGACGGCGACCTCGTCCGGGTCGGCGAAGTGCCGAGCCATCTCGCGGCGCGCGTCGCGGTCGAAGGCAACGTGTGGAGTCCGGGCGAGATCGGCTTCGTGCCCGGAATGACGCTGACCGACGCGCTGCGTCGCGCCGGAGGTCTTCGCCCCGACACGTATCTGGGTCAAGTGCAGATCACTCGTGTGCGGCCAGACTCGACGTACGCGATGATCCAGGCGCAGCTACGTGACACGACGGGCGCCACGAACGGGGATGTCCGTCTGGCCGACGGCGACAGCATTAGAATATTCTCATTGCCGGAGTTTCGACCAAAACGCTACGTCACCGTGAGCGGCGCCGTGCGGAAGGGTGGTCGTATTCCATATCGCGATGGGATGACGATGCGCGATGTCATCCTGCTGGCCGGCGGACTCCAAGAGAGTGCGCTGCTCACGGAGGCGGAAATCGCGCGCATGCCGGAGAATCGCGCCGGCGGTGTCATGGCGCGCACCATGAAAGTGCCGCTCGACTCCACGTACTTGTTCGATCGTGGACCCGACGGCCGGTACCTCGGCCCGCCGGGAATCCCGGCCCCCGCGGCGCGCGCACCCGACGTTCGCCTCGAGCCGTATGACAACGTGCTCATCTTTCGCCAGCCCGATTGGGCACTGCAGAGAACCGTGGTGCTGCAAGGCGAAGTCCGGTTTCCCGGCCGCTACACGTTAGAGACGAAGAGTGAACGGGTGCTCGATCTGATCAAACGCGCGGGCGGCTTGACGTCGGATGCGTATCCCAATGGAATCGTTTTTTACCGCCAACGCGACAACCTCGGACGAATCGGCATCGACCTTCCCGCGGTGCTGCGCGATCGAAATCACGTCGACAATCTCGTGCTCGCGGACGGGGATTCGATCTTCGTTCCCGTGTACTCCGGTGTCGTCACGGTGACCGGTTCTGTGAATTCACCGGTCGCGGTGTCGTACGTTCGAGGTGCCAACCTCGACTTTTACATCCGCGCGGCCGGAGGCGGAACGTCGAAGTCGGACGTCGGACGTGCGTACGTCACACAACCGAACGGCAAAGTCGAAAGCCGCAACTCGCATTTGCATTTCTTCAAGTCGACGCCGACGCCGCAGCCCGGAAGTACGATCGTCGTGCCACCGGTGGACGCGTCCGACCGGCGAGACTATGTGGCGCTATTGACGGCGCTCACGTCGATCCTGGGATCGACCGTGGCCCTCGCCGCAATTCTCAAACGATAAACACGAGCTTTCCGCGCGAGTCCGCCACAGAGGCGTGGTGATTGCGTGGGGTGTTCACTCCGTCGGGCAAGCTCGGCGGAGTGAAGGCCATTCGAAGCAGCGACCAAGTTGTTGTTGGTCGGTGCGTCGCACACCGTTCGGCACCATCGCACGTGAATCTCTCTGGAATTCCTGCTTCCGAACTACCGGCGTCAGTTGTCGAGCACGCAGACATCCAACTGCCGCGACGCGTACCCCACTCGGCTCGGGTACTTTCGCTTCCACCCTACGACGTTCGCCTGCGGCGCGAGCTCGCCCAGCGCCGACTCCTCGTCTCCATCGGGCGTCAGGTGTTGCGCGTTGGATCGCTCCACGTTCTCGACGCGATCGCAATCGTCGGCGCGACACTGCTTGCCACAGAAATCACCTCGGCGGCAGACACGCGACGACTCTGGCCGTCGCTCGTTGGTCTCGTACTCATTGGCCTCAATGCGAATGCCGCGTATCGACCGGGCGACGCACGGCGCGACGGTCGCCGTCTCCTGCTCGGTGTGGGACTCGCGGCCGTGGTGCTCGCGGTCCTCGCCATTCTGCCGCCGAGTATCGAGTTACCGCTCGCGTTTCTCCCGTGTTTCATCCCGATCGCGCTCGCGGCGCTGATCACCGAGCGGTGGTTGGTCGACCTCATCGTCCGCCAGGCGTACGCGCACGGCATTGGGCTTCGCAAAGCAGTGATCGTCGGCCGCCACACCGATGTTGAGGAAATACTCAACGGTCTGCAAAACGACCTGAACCGTGATCATCGCATCATCGGGTACGTGACGCCGTCGCACGTATACGACTCGAAGGCCCTCGGCCCGATCGATGACTTGGACGTCATCTTGGATCGAGAAGACGCGGCCGAGCTCATCATTGCAGGTTCGCTTCGGTCCGAGGTTGTTCAGCGAGTGGCCGATGCGTGCATCAAACGCGGCACGGCGATGATCGCCGTTCCGTCGTGGGGACGTAGTGTTCGGGGCTGGGCCGAGCCGGTCAAGGTTGGTGGGCTGCCAGGCTATCACGTACATCCCGCGCGACTCGGCATGCCGGCGCTCGTGCTCAAGCGCGTGACCGATCTCGTATTGACGATCGTTGGGCTCGTCGCCTGCGCGCCGCTGATGGCGCTCATCGCATTGGCGATCAAGATCGATTCGCCCGGCCCAGTGTTCTTCCGTCAACGGCGAGTCGGACTCGGTGGTCGCGACTTCATGATGTGGAAGTTCCGCAGCATGAATCAGGAGGCCGAGCACAAACGCGGCACGATCTCACACCTCAACGCGTATCCTGACGACCGATTGTTCAAGCTCCGCGACGATCCGCGCATCACGCGTGTGGGCCGCGTGTTGCGCCGATTCAGCCTCGATGAGTTGCCGCAACTTCTCAACGTTCTCGCCGGCGAAATGTCGCTCGTCGGGCCGCGGCCGCCGATTCCGCTCGAGGTGGGGCGATATGAGCCGCGGCACTTCGTACGACTCAGCGTCGTTCCCGGCCTCACAGGTCCATGGCAGGTCGGCGGTCGAAATCTCATTACCGACTTCGAGGAGATCGTCCGTCTCGAACGGGAGTACATCGACGATTGGTCGCTTCGTCTCGATCTCAGGATCATGGCAAAGACGGTGGGCGTGGTTCTCAGCGGCAGGGGCGCCTACTGAACGCTCGAGCTCCGCGAATCGCGCTCGCGACGGATTGGCTCACGTCCTTTGGCGGCGCCGAGCGAGTCCTGCAGCAGCTGCGCGTGCTGTATCCGAGCGCGCCGATCTTCACGTCCGTGTTCGACCCATCGGGCGTGCCGGCCGCACTCCGCTCGTGGAACGTGCACCCGTCGTTCCTTCAGCGTTTGCCATTTATCAAACGCTATTCACGAGCGACGTTGCCGCTCATGCCGATGGCGTTCGCCCGATTCAATCCCGAACCCTACGACGCCATCGTCTCGGTCTCCGGGGCGTTCGCGAAGAACGTCCAGCGTCCGTCGTCGGGATCGACGATCTGCTATTGCTTGACGCCTCCGCGATACATCTGGGATATGCACGACGACTACGTGCGCGGTCGGCTCGACCGACCGCTGCTCGACATGGCCACGCACTGGCTTCGTCGCGCCGATCTCGCCGCGGCATCACGGGTCGATGAGTTCATCACCATCTCGAACACCGTTGCGGAGCGTGTTCGGCGAACGTATTCGCGATCCGCCACGGTCATCTACCCGCCGGTCGACTGCGACTGGGTGCGTCCCGACGGATCTTCGCCTGACGACTACTACTTGATCGTCAGCCGCCTCGTCCGCTACAAGCGGGTTGATCTGGCGATCGACGCCTGCAATCGACTCAAGCGTCGACTGCTCATTGTCGGGTCTGGTCCGGAGGCAGGGAGGCTCCGCGCAAAAGCTGGCCCGACAATTGAATTCCTCGGGAGACGCAGCGACGGCGAGGTTGCCACGCTGTACGCTAGGTGCAAGGCGTTTCTGTTTCCCGGGTTTGAGGATTTCGGCATTACGCCGCTCGAAGCTCAGGCCGCGGGCCGTCCCGTGGTCGCCTTCGGCCGTGGTGGCGCAACGGAAACTGTGGTCGACCAACAGACGGGAGTCTTATTTGCCGAACAGTCTGTCGAGTCGCTCGTCGAAGCAATCGAGCGACTGGACCGTTTGTCACTCTCACAAGTCGACTGCCGTGAGAACGCCATGCGGTTCGACGTGACGGTGTTTCGACAGCGTATGAGCGCGGCGGTTGATGCTGCGATTACCGGCGAACGGTATGGCGATGCATGAGCATATAGTACGACTCACCGTGTTGCTCGCGCTCGGACTGGCGCGCGGCGCCGCCGGGCAACAGACCGCGACGCCCGCGTCGGCCGCCGCAGTTCAGCAAGGCGACACTGTTCCGGATTTTGTTCGCCGTGCCGCGACGTTGCACCCGCAGCCCGGTGACCGTGTGTGGTTTCACGTGTGGCGCGAACCCAAGTTGAGCGACACGGTCATGGTCGACGAGCGTGGTGACGTGATGTTGCCGAAGGTCGGAATCGTCAATGCCTCCGCCCTCACGATCGGCGCGTTCCGGGATACCGTGCGAGCGCGCATTGCGGAGTTTTTGCGAGACTCACCGATCGAACTGGTTGTGCTGCGGCGCGTCTCGGTGAACGGCGCGGTCTCACGGCCCAACGTCTACTACGTCGATTTGACGACCACGGTTCGCGACCTCATTGCTCGCGCCGGCGGTGTGACCGAGGTCGCGAACGCAAACGACGTCATCGTCATCCGCGACGGAGCGCGCATTCCGGTTCGTGATTGGCAGAGGGACCAATCCCAGACATCGGATCTGCGCTCTGGAGACCAAGTGGTCGTGGGCAGAAAGAGCTGGCTATCGATGAACCTGTTGCCGGCGCTGAGCGTGATGACGGGCGTCGTCTCTCTGGCCGTCGTCCTTTTCCGCTGATCGCAAACGATGAGCACGAGCGCCTCGACTGCGGTGGACACGATCGACGTTGCCGACCTCGCGCGCACCGTGCGTCGAGGGTGGCGAGTCGTTGTCGCGTTCACGGTGCTTGGCGCCGTCGGCGCGCTAGCCGTTGTGTTGTGGGCCCCGCCGAAGTACCTGGCGACGGCGAGCGTGGTCATGAAGATGGGTTCGGATGCGAGCACATCGCTGTTGTCGAAACTGACTGGCGGTCTTGGCGAGGCCGCCGGCGGAGCGCTGTCGTCGGCCACCAAGTCGCCGACGGAGACCGAGATCCAGATTCTTTCGAGTCGCGCCGTGGCGGGCCGGGTTGTGGATTCGCTTCGCCTTCAGGCGCTCGTGACTCAGCCGCGCGGAGTTTCCGCGGCGCGTCTGATCGATTCGCTTTCGCTGGGCGGATCATTCCGGCGACGCACATATCACTTCACTAAAGTCGGCTCGGCATACCGCTTCGAGGGGCCCGACGACGCCGGCACGGCAACGCCTGGCGCGCCGGTAAAACTCGCCGTCGGATCGATCAGGCTACACGCCACCGATTTGCCAAGCGCGTTCGATCTGGAGCTGCGCGATCGCGAGGATGCCATCACGCGCTTCGAGAAGCACTTGTCGGTCGAGAAGGCGGGCGGCGAAGTGGTTCGCGTGGAGTACCGCGGCGACGACTCGTTGACCGCCGCCGCCGGCGCCAACGCGCTCCTCGCGAATTATTTCGCGCGGCGGACAACGACGGATCGCGGCGTCAACCAACATCGCGTCGAGTTCCTGACCGCCAAAGCGGACAGCGCGGCCGCGGAGCTGGTCGTCGCGTCGCGCGAGCTGCGTCGACAGCAGGAACGCAGCGGTGTGATCGATCCGCAAGTGGTGGGAAAGATCGAGCTCGAGCGCGCCTCGCAGATCCGCCTGAGCCTCGCCGAGCTCCAGATGGAGGAGGCCGCCCTCAAGCAATTGATCGCAAAGGTCACGAACGGCTCGATGCAGCCGCGCGAGCTCGCCGCCTACCCGACATTCCTCAAGAGTCCGGCGATCAATCAACTGATCGGCGAGCTCGTTCACGTAGAGACGGATCGTTACAAGTCACTCGAGAGTCGCACGGAAAAGGATCCCGAGGTCGGTGCGCTGACGCAGAGCGCCAAGAACATCGAGGGTCAGCTGCTGCCGCTCGCGCAATCGTATTCGACGTCGATCGCTCAGCAGCGCATGGACGCGCAGCAGCACTTCGACTCGCTGCAGACACAGATTGCCGCGCTGCCCGCCGTCGCGGAGTCCGGCCTCCGGCTCCAACGCGATGTGCTGCGCCTCAACCAGGTGTACATTGCACTCGGCGCGCAACTCGTCGAGGCTCGTCTCGCCGCGATCTCCGAAGGTGGGGACGTGCACACGCTGGACGTCGCCGTTGCGCCGAAGGAGCCATCGTTTCCGAGGCCGTTGACGACCATGGGCCTCGGCATGGGCGGTGGACTGCTCGCCGGAATGGTTGCCGCGCTGATGATCGCCGCGCTCGGCCGATGGGTGCAAGACCCGCGAGAAGTCGAGCGCACGACCGGCGTGCCTGCGCTGCGCTTCGATCCGACTGTACCTCTGCTGATGAATGGCGCGACGTCACGTACCGTCCTCGTCGTTCCTCTCGATCAGCGAGCGCTTCTCGATCCCGTGATACAACGCCTCGCACAAACGGCCGAATCTCGATCGATCCGAGCGACGGTGCTCGATCTGTCCGACTATCAATCGGCAGCGACTTCGTTCGTGCCGCGAATCACGTCGGGCAGTGTCGAGTCGGTTGTCGGAAGCACGTTCGACGTGAACAGCAGAATCAGCCGGCTCGAAGAGGAGTTTGGCATGGTGATCGTCCGGTTACCTGGTCTCGTGACGGATGCGGCAGCCGCGGCATTGACCGGCTCGCGGCCGGTGCTGCTCGTCGCACCGCAACGCCGGATCGATCGGGAGAAGCTCGTCGGCGCGGTCCAACTGCTCCGTCGTCTCGAGGTGCCGTGTGCCGGCATCGTGTTGAGCGGAAGCGAGCATGATAGAATCCTCACGACCTGAATCGGCGGCAATCGCGGCACTGCGGCCGTGGACAGTCAAGCGAACGCTGTCGCTCGCGACGCTCGTGCAGGGCCTCATCCTCCTGTTGCTGACGGCGAACCTTGGTCGCATCCCCGTGGTGTCGACGGGCGAGAGCTCGGCACCGCTCCTGGTCAACGATCTTGCCGTTGGATGTCTCGTGTGCCTCGGAGTCGCGGCCGGGCTTGCGGCGCGATCGTTTCGCATCGATCGAACGGGGCTGGTGGGTCTCCTGTTCGTCGCCATCGGCGCCTCGTCGGCATTGGCAACTGCACGCAGCTACGGATTCTCGACGTTCGAACTCGCGCTCAGCCTCGCGTATCTCGCTCGGTGGGCCCTGTACTTCGCCGTCTATCTCGTGCTGATCAACGTCGTCCGGCGCGTAGACGTGGATGGGATCTGGAAGGCCGCCGAGACGATGTTGCTCATCTTCGCGGCATTCGGCGTCGTCCAAGCGGCGTTTCTTCCCGGATTCGCGCAGCTCGTCTATCCGGAGTCGCGCGCCTACCTGGATTGGGACATCCAAGGACATCGGTTGGTGTCGACCGTGCTCGAGCCGAACATTGCGGCGGCGATGCTCCTCATGGGGTTGCTGGTGCAACTCGCGCAGTTGTCGGTCGGCGTGAGGATGGCACGTTGGCGGCCGTTGCTGCTCTTCGTTGCGCTGGTGCTCACGCTGTCACGTAGCGGTGCGCTCGGACTCGTCGCCGGAGTCGGAACGATCCTGCTCGTGCGCGGGCTGTCGAGGCGACTGCTGCGATGGATCGCGGCGGTCACCGGGCTCGTTCTCCTGGCGCTTCCCAAGCTGATTGTGTTCGCCGCGGCCTACCAAAAGTTCAGCACGGGCGGGTCGGCAGCGGCACGCATGGTGTCGTGGGTCCAGGCGCTGCGCGTGTTCCGGGATCATCCACTCTTCGGCATCGGCTTCAATACGTTCGGCTTCGTGCAGGAGCGCTACGGATACGTGCGGTTTGGTACGGCGGCGTATTCGTCCGACGGCGGGTTGCTCTTCATCGCCGTGCTCACAGGCGTCGTCGGCCTCGCTGTCTATGTGTGGATGCTCTGGACGATTGTGCGACGCTGTCGTGCGATATGGCGCGATCGCGAGCTACCGGCGGAGCACCGTGGTCTGGCGATAGGAACGACGGCCGTCATCGTCGGACTCTGCGTGGATAGCATTTTCGTGAATAGTCTGCTGACAACGTTCGTGATGGAGCTGTTCTGGATTCTGTGCGCCCTCACGTTTCCGATTGCGCTGGGCGTGCGTGCGCGAATCGACACATCGTCGTCCGTCGGCATGATTCCGAGAGAAGCCAATGCGGCGCTTCCGGTCTGACCGATGAAAGCGCGCGTTGTGCCGTCAGTCGCGGCTTGCCTCTCGGTCCTCGCGCTCGGCGCCTGTGATCCGTGTTTCGGCGTCAGCAGCTGCGGCTCTGACCCGCACCTGGCGATCGAAGGAACGTTGGTCGGACACATAACGGGTCGCCCGGTGCCTGGCGTGGTCGTCGACGTGATTCGCACCGGGGGCGTCGAGCTCTCGAGCGATTCGGTTTCAACAGTGACCGGCGCCGACGGTTATTGGCGGGTCGGAGTCCCCGCGCACGCCACGGGAGAGGTAATCGTCGACATCAACGTTCGCGCAAAAGACTTCGCGACGTATCGTGTGCGAGGCATGCACGTGTCGGTGACGGATCGGCGCGGTCAAGGAACCATACTGCCGGCGTGGGTTGTCGATCCGCATTTTCCATATGCGGCGGAACTGCACTATCGCGGGCCGCAAGACGTGCGCGTGGAAGGCGCCACTGTCGAATTCCGTCGAACCAGCGGGCCTGGGTTTTACGTCTCCGGTGGTGGCGACGCGTTCAGTGGCCAGACTGACGTCGCCGGTCGCATCGTGCTGTTCCACACGTTTGCGCACGCAACAAGTCTCGATGATCTGATCGGCGATCTCATCGTTCACTCACCGGCGCCGTTCGCGGTCGACACGATTCACGGGTTGCGCCTCGCACCAAGTCAGCTACTCGATGCACCGACGCAAGTCATCGTGCTCACCGTCGGTCCGTCGCTGAACTATCTTGGCGAATTCCGATTGCGGCGAACGTCTGGTCCGCTCGCTGGCGTTCGCGTCGACTTTCAGCGAACGAACGGCATTGCGGTCTCGCCCGAGAGCTTCACCGCCGTCAGCGATGCGAGCGGGCGGTTCGCATTTCCGTTGCGCGCGCTGGGAGAAGGCAAACTCGTCGGGACACTCAGCGTTACGCCGCCGTCACCAGACCAGCCGTTCGTCTTGAACGGTCTCGAGCTGACACCGTTTCGGGCCGATACGTCGCGGGTGTACAACGTCTGGGCAATTGGACCGATGCCGTTGGTCGGCCAGGGCGAGAATGATAGCCGCGGTGTTCAGGGAGTTGTCGCGGATTCTCGCCGGCAGCCGTAGCCGACACCGATCATCTCGTGACGCACGCGTCGCTGGCACCCAGAATCGCTCCACCGGAGCGCCGTCGTCACCGACCGTCGGTCGCGATCGACGTTCGATTAGCCGACGCACCTGGCATTGGGACGTATCTGCGCAACCTCGTACCGCGCGTGATCGCGGCGCGGCCGTCCTGGCGCTTCCTGTTGCTGGGAGACGCATCGACGATCGAACGAGCCGGATGGAGCGCCCTCCACAACGTTGGCGTTCGCCAGATCGCAGCATCGATCTACAGCGTGAGCGAACAGGCCGCATTGAGACCAAGGCGTGATGCGCGCGTCGACGCGTTCTGGTCGCCGCACTACAACGTTCCGCTCTGGGGACGCGCGCCACTGGTCGTCACCGTCCACGACCTCATCCATCTCGCGCGACCGGAATTCACGCAACACGCGGCGAAGCGAGCGTACGCCCGCCTCATGTTCCAGTCGATACGCCGCCGAGCCGCGGCGATTCTCGCAGTCTCCGAGTTCACGAAAAGCGAATTTCTGCGCTTGGTCGGAACGCCATCGGGGCGGATCACAGTCGTCCACAACGGAGTCGACACATGGTGGTCTCGCGGCTCGAACGCATCGGCGTCGCGTCCGAGTGCGCCATACATCATCTGCGTCTCGTCGCTCAAACCGCACAAGAATCTGGGCGCGCTGATCGACGCGTTCACTACGCTACGCGATCGGATTCCACACAACCTGCTCATCGTCGGCCGCATCGATGGCATGCGCACGGTCGACACCGCTGTCATCGCCAGGGCCAGAGCGCACGGTGACCGGCTGCAGTTGCTCGGGGAAGTAAGCGATTTCGCGCTACGGTCGCTCATTGCCGGCGCGACCGCGTTGGTGCATCCGTCACACTACGAAGGCTTCGGGCTTCCGCCGCTCGAGGCGATGGCCGCCGGGTGTCCGTGTCTTGTGTCCCGGACAACCGCGATGCCCGAGATCTGCGGCGCCGCCGCGCTGTACTGTGATCCGCTCGATACGGCCGACATCGCGTCGCGCCTGTATCAACTCGTGATGGATCACCGTCTCAGAAGTGACCTTGTCGTCCACGGTCGCGCACGCGCCGCGCAGTTCCAATGGAGCCGAGCCGCGGAATTCACGCTCGAGGCGCTGGATCAGGCGGTCGCGCGTGTACGAACCGGTTCGGCTGTGTGACGCGGTTCGACGCGAAAACGCGCCGTTAGTTGGTTGATGCGGCGCGACCACACTTCCCAACTGAGTCTTGCGTCGAACGCTCTGCGAGCGGCAACTCGGAGGGCGCGAAAGCGGGTCGCATCGCTCACCACGTCGGCGATCGCTGAGGCGTAGTCCTCTCCCACGGAGCCCGCGGGCAGGAGCAATCCGCTCACGCCATCCGCGAGTGCGCTCGCGACACCGCCGGTTTTGGGCGCGACCGAAGGCAGCGCGAATGACGCCGCCTCGACGAACACACATCCATAGCACTCGGCTCTCGTCGGCACGATCAAGAAATCCGCATTTCGAAATAACGATTCGAGCGTCGCGCGTTGCGAGGCGTCGCGCTTGCTCAGAAATCCAGCGACGGAGACACCCGCGGTCCGGAATTCCGCCGGTGGCAGACACCCCACAACGGTGAGCGTTGCCTTGACGCCCATGCGCCGCAGCGTCGCCAATGCATCGCAAGCAATAGGGCCGCCCTTTCGCTCCCAGTCGACGCCGACGAAAAGAAGACGCACTACATCGTCGTGCCGATCGAATCTGAGCGAGTCGAGCGGCGGCGGATCGAGGAGGTTCGCCGACATTGGAAGAACCACCACTTTGTCCGGCGGGGCACCGTAATCTCGAATTGCCGATGCAGCGGCCCAATCACTCGCGAAGCACGCGATGGTCGCGCGCTCAATGGCCCGGCGTTCGACCTCGTCACCGGCGCGACGCGCGCGCGCGGAGAGTCCGCTGAAGCTCGGATAATAGTCGCAGACGGCTCGAAACGTGGTATCCGAGTAATACAGGATTGGTTTGGCAGTCTCGAGGTGCGCGATCTCCGCGCTTGCATATGGCGCGAACAGCCAATCGACGCCGGTCGACGCGACGCGTGATGAGAGGATTCGGCCATAGGCACGCGAAAGCCGTTCGCTATTGGTATCGACGAAGCGATGTCGCGGGAACCGTCGTGAAACACGACTGGCGAAACGAAGCGGCCGCGCGATCCATGGTCGCACTGGTCCTAGGTGGTCGACGGCGCCGCTGTATCGCTCGAGCGCGCTACGCATGAACCACGGAATGCCCGACTGCGCATGAACGTCATCGGGCGCCGTGGCCGATACAAACCCGATCCGGAGGTTTCGTTTCACGCGCTGATCGCCCGCTGGTAGACGTACTCGTATCGTTTCGTGATCGCCGTCGCCTCGAAGTCACGGGCGCGCTCGAGACAGCGCTGGCGCATGCGACGCGCTCGTGACGGATCTTTGATGAACGCGTCGAGGGCGGACTGAAGCTCGCCGGCGTTGGTCGGCTCGAACAACGTCCCGGTCTCTCCGTCCGTGACGACTTCAGCGAGACCGCCGCGACGTGAGGCGACGACCGGCACGCCGGCGGCAAACGCCTCGATCGCGACGAGGCCGAACGTCTCGTGCGACTGTGACGGCACCACGAGTACGTCGATGGTGTTCAAGAAGTCATCACGATCGACGAATCCGTGAAACCGAATCCGTGGGTCGACGAACCGCGCGCGCAGGTCGCGTTCGAATCCGTTCGCACCACACCCCGCGACATGAAGCTCCCAGCCTTGGGCCGCGAGCCCTTCGGTTGCCGAGAGAAGTTGCTCGACACCTTTCGCCGGTTCGAGGCGGCCGAGATATCCTATTCGCAATGGGCGCGACGTGAACGTCCGCGGCCTCGCATCGCGCCGAACGGGCGCGCACGGATTCCCAATGAGGAACGGTTCCGCGTGCCGAAATGCCCCGTGCGACAGATGACGATCCAGCACGAACCGGCTCACGCCCACGACCGCGCGCACGTGAGACGACAACTTGAGCCGCGGCCACGAGTAGAGAGCGCACGTGACGTGGCGGTGGGCGCAGTTTGTGCCGTTCGCGAACATCGTAGATCGCGGACAGAGCAGATAATAGTCATGCAACGTGTGGACGATCGGGACGCGGCGATTCTGCGCCGCCGACCACGCGAAGGCTGAGAAGCCGGTCAAGTTGTGGGTATGCACGACGTCCGGACGCTGGTCATCGAGAATGCGACCAAACAATTTCGCCATCATGAAATTGGCGGTGTCCATCGCGTGCCAGACGGGTTTCGCGAGCGCGTGGCGGCGATCGAGCGGCAGTAGGGGATAGATGTTTTGCAGGCCGATCGAGTACACGGGTACGCCCGCTACGACATCGCGGTGGACACCGCGCTCAGCGCCAGTGCAGACGACGACCGGCTGGTGTCCCTGCGCCAGTAGCGACTCGGCCAATGTCTGCACGACGCGCTCCGTTCCACCCAGCACGTTCGGCGCGTACAGCGTGTTGAGAAGAACGACTTTCATGGATCGTGATCAGTTGCGAAACGAGCGCGTCAACGGAGTGGCAACGGCGAGAACCACAGCCGAAACGAGGCATTGCGAAAATCATTCTCGCGTTCGGGGCCGAAGCCGCCCCGAAGATTTTGGAAAAGGAAGTTGACCCGAGCCGCGACGCTGTACTCGGCGTGGAGTGTCGCGCCGGCCAAGCGCAGCGTGCCGCGCACGCCGGCGAGCGCCGTGACGTCGTGCGAGAAGTACGCGAATCCGGTCGGCTGGATGTAGTAGACGTCTTCATCCCACCGAATGCGCTGCGCAAAGATGCCGACGTCCCACGAGCGCGGCATGTAATCGAGCGCGAGAAACTGACTCGATCCGCCCGGCCCGATCGAAGCGCCGATGAGTTGTCCCCGTTGGGTGTAGCCTTGCGGCACCGCACGGCTCGTATAAAACGTGAGCGTGTCGCCGGCTCGCGACGGCGGCGTCTGATCGAGAAAACTCACTTCGCCCTGGAACCGCAGCAGCGCGTCACTCTGAACGTGGCCGGCGGCCTGCATGCCAACCGTGTATCCCTGCGTGTATTGCGGATCGACGAGCAGTTGGCGCAGCGACGAGGGCGGAAGCATTCGCGCCCACTCGGCGTACATCTCGAATCCGCTCTCCGGAAAAACCCAGCGACCGAACAACGAAAACAGCTGATCGAATGTGCTGGCCCCGGTGTGTGTGGAGTCGGGCCGCATCGTACTCCCGCGAAACAACGCATCGAGGGAGTGGCTTGCGACGTCTTGCGATTGTGGCGCGGGACTATAGACCGTCCGCGCAAAGCCGACGGAGAAATTCGGCTCGATACGGGGTGTGAACGTCGCGACGACTCCGCTGATCGAGCGGCGATCATTACTCGAATCGCTGTCGAAATACAGTGATTCCGTGAGTGCGCCGGCGATCAACTTCGCCTCGAAGTCTCCGAACCCGGCGGATAGCGGACGATTCGTGCGCACGAACGCGTGCGGGATGCCGGG
>DASYSU010000444.1:0-2683 GCA_036002925.1 Gemmatimonadaceae bacterium
CGAACTGCTGCAGATGATGGTCGATATGTTTGTACATGAGCTGCCCCCATTCGGCGCCGCTCAGCTTCCCGAAGAATGAGTGCGTCTCTTTCCCGGCGGCGTCCGGCCCCTGCGCCACGAAGCGGTCGATGAGCCCGAGCAGCTGATCGCGCTCGGCGTCGAGCTGGCGCTCGTCGGCGACGACGAACGTCGGATCGGTCGGCGCATTCTTTCCGAACGGCTTTTCGCTGAAGATCGACTTCCGAATGAACGGCACGATGATCTTCCCGATGAACGCCTGCTTCATCGGCTTGTCCCCGACCGCCGTCTCCAGCGGCCGCCCACAGTGACACAGCATCTGCGCCGCGTTCATCTTCCCCCACAGCCGCTGGTTCTCCGTTCCGAGCGAACGGATCCGCGCTTCGAGCGCACTGCGATCGGCAGGATCGAAAAGCGTTTTCATGATCGCTTATGGTGCGACGCCGTTGCCGATCGTGCAAGCGTCGCCCGTTTGGATCCGTTTCGGCCGCGTCACGAGCTCTCCGCCGCAATTGGGACACACGTTGTTCATGGTTTCCGCGCATGCCGGGCACCACGTGCACTCGTACGAGCAGATGAGCGCCTCGCCGTCCGCCATGAGCGCCGCTCCGCAGCGCTCGCATTTCGTCCGCATCTCGAGAGGCATGGCGCGAGGATAGCGCGCGGCGCGAACGCGAACCAGGCCGATATCATTAAGACGACCAACATGCCATGGTGGGAAGTGAGCGTCGATGTCACTCCTATCTTCTGGAGGTTGGTCACGATGTCTACGTTCGATTCCGACCGGTTACTGAACGTCGTGAAGGTTTTGGCGCTCGCTATCTCCGGGATATGGGTCCTCTTCCGTTACTTCGATCATGAGCGCGCGATGGCCGACATTCAGCTACAACAACAGCAGTTGCTGAAGGAGCAGGCGGCGGTGACGCTCAACATCAGCAAGGAGCAGAGGAACCTTCGGACGACTGAGCTTCAGAATGACGTCGAGATGCAGAAGCAGGACCTGGAGCTACGGCGTTTGCAGCAAGAGAGAGCACGCGTAGAACTTGCGAATGCCTCAAAGTATCGGTTTCTTCCTGATGCGTCCGTAACCACTCGCAAGTTACGCTCGCACGGCGGTGTCGCTGAGTACGAAGTGAGCCTCTACTTTGGTGTGACGAACAAGGCCGATGGACCATTTGCGATATCGACTTTGGTGGTCGACTATTTTCTCGGCGTTCCCAAACATTTACCCGCGGGCCAGGCACTGTCGATCGAGCCGATGGGGCAGCCAACCGATCGCTGGAATCCGGGCGGCGCAGTGGACGGTGCGCTCAACTGGTCCTTACAGGGTTATGCGGCTTCGACGGCGCCAGTACCTCCGGCGAAGATGATCCCGAAGGTATGGGAACGATTACTACCGCTGCACCCCGTCCGAGGTGGGCCGGGCACTGGGTCTGTTCCGAGTGGGCAGACGGCCATCTATGAAGACACATTCCTGGTGCGCGCGCCGGAGCACTCGTATGTCGCTTTCGTCGTGAGTTACTGCTTCAACGACTGCATCGCGCAGGAGGATTACTACTCCTACACAAAGACCGAGGAGCTCGGCGGTAGAACCTCGGCTCCCAGAACAGCGACGACCGAACTTGCGTCGGCGAAGCCGTGACTGTCTACTGCGACGCCGGACGAATTCGTCGACGCGGGTCCGCAGCCGCTCGGCGGTGTCCGGCGGGGCGATCGGAACGGCGACGATGATGCTCTTCGGCCTCTGCTTGCGCAGGACGTCGATCGCCGCCGCCATCGTCGATCCTGTCGCGAGTCCGTCATCGACGATGATCGCATCCACGCGACACCTCCTCGACTGAAATGTCGCGTCGCGCCGCCGAACGGGCCGGATCAACCGGCACTCCTTAGTGTGACGTTGCACTTCTCCGGTTTAAACTGAGCCGGGGGACGAAGAAATGAAACTCCGCGCGAGCGTCGGGGTCCTATCGGTGGGAATCGCCATCGTCCTTAGTTCATGTTCCACGTCCGGTCCGACCACGGAACCGAAGATTCTCTCGACGACGCTCTAGCCATTTGGGCTGACGCGCAATGCTAGACTCGGCTCCCACCTTGTGACGTCGCGATGAAGGCCGCCGTCTTACACGCGCTCGGTAGTCTCCCGCATTACGAAGACTTCCCCGATCCTCAGCCGGGTGAGAAGGAAGTCGTCGTCCACGTGAGAGCCGCGTCGCTCAAGAACATCGACAAGGCGATGGCGAACGGCTCGCACTACGACGCCTATCGCGAACTGCCGGTCATCGTCGGCGTCGACGGTGTCGGAACTCTCGATGACGGCACGCGCGTCTTCTGCGGAGGCGCTCGGCCGCCCTACGGGATGATGGCCGAGCGAACCGTCGTATCGCGCGTCCGGTGCTTGCCCATTCCGGACGGTGTCGAAGACGACACCGCGGCCGCCTTGCCGAATCCGGCGCTCTCGTCGTGGCTTCCGCTCGTCTGGCGCGCGCATCTCCAGCCGGGCGAGACGGTCCTGATCCTCGGCGCCACCGGCGTTGCCGGCAAGCTCGCCATCCAGATCGCAAAGCACCTCGGTGCGGGACGCGTCGTCGCCGCCGGCCGGAATCCGCGCGTGCTGGAGACACTCCCGGCCCTCGGCGCCGACGCGACCATCGCGCTCGACCAACCG
>DASYSU010000445.1:0-12912 GCA_036002925.1 Gemmatimonadaceae bacterium
ACTGCCGCGGCGATGATTCGCGGCGCGATCTCGAATATGCGATACAACGGGTCACCTGATGGGGATCGCATTCAAACTCTACGCGAAGGGAGCAACGCCATTTTCCATTATAGGTATCGTTCCCGGTACCCGTTAGATCGAAGGCGCTGCGCGGCGCGGGATCTCCTGCGCCCGTCAAGCAGGCGGCGCCATCGGATAGCTCCCGAGATTCTTGAGCATAGGACACCGCGCTGCCAACACGTCCATGGCCTCGCGAACGTTGTCGTCATCCCGGTGTCCTTCGAGGTCAGCGAGAAACACGTAGTCCCACGCCTTCTGTCGACTCGGCCGCGACTCGATCCGCGTCAAGCTGATATTGCGCTCCTCGAATACCTGGAGTGCGCGGAGCAGTGCGCCGGCGCTGTTATGAACGGCGAACGCGAGGGTGGTTTTGTCGCGTCCCGTACGCGGGGCGTCCTCGGCGCCCAGCATGACGAAGCGCGTGACGTTGTCGGAGAGATCTTGTATCCGTTCCCGAAGCACAGCCAAGCCGTACAAATCTGCGGCGAGGCGGCCGCCGATCGCCGCGCCCGCTGCATCAGCGAGGGCCTCGCGCGCCGCAGCAGACGTCGACGGTGTCTGAACGAGCTGCGCCGTCGCCAAATGGGCCCCGAGCCATTGCCGGCACTGCGCCAGCGCCTGCGGATGCGAGTAGACGCGCTCGATTTGCGTCACGCCCTCCGCCGTCGACAGAAGACACTGATCGACCCGCGCGACGAGCTCGCGACGAATGAGGACGCCGCCCTCCATGAGCCCGTCGACGGCCGCCGTGACGGACCCCTCGGTAGAATTCTCGATCGGTACGACGCCGTGCACGACGTCGCCGCGACGCACGGCGTCGAACACGCCGTCGATCGTCGCCGTCTCGACGTAGCGAACGGAGAGACCGAAGAACTCACGCGCGGCGGCGTGTGTGAACGTTCCGGCCGGTCCAAGGAACGCCACCTTCATTGGCTCCTGCAGCGCGAGGCATGCGCTCATCACTTCGCGGTAGACCGCGCGAATGGCTTCGCGCGGAAAGCGCCCAGCTCCTTTGGCCTCGAGTCGTGCGAGCACCTCGCGTTCACGTTCAGGATCGTAGGTGGCGACGTGCGCGTCGCGCTTTGCCTGCGCAATTTCGCGCGCGATGGTTGCGCGACGGTCGAGGAGGGCGAGGATGTCGTCGTCGATCTCGTCGACGGAACGCCTGAGGTCATTGAGAGACATGGGCGAGCAGGGCATGGTCCGAAACCAAACGACAAGATAATGCGAAGGCTCGCGCCCGGCCGCTTACGTCTCCGGCAACGATCAGCTCAGCGCGCAAGAATGGCCAGTCGCGTTCGCGCGGTCTGGAGACGCGGCGCCAATGCGGGGTCGGCGGCGGCCCACGCCTTCGTCACCCACGCATAGTGCGCCGCGGCGCTGTCGCGCACTCCAGCGGCGTCCCACGCCTGCGCGAGCAACTCGTGAACCTCCGTACGATTCAAATAGAGATTCGATGCCTCGAGCGTCCCGCGAAGCACCGGTTGCAGCACCGCGACCGCATCACGCGGTCGACGATCGTGCATATAGATGCGAGCAAGCTCGAAGTTCGTCCGCGTGTATCCTTCGGTGAGCGAGTAGATCGCCGATTTGAGTTCGCTAATAGCCCCAACATCGTCGCCTCGCGCCGCGAACAGCAGCCCGCGAACGTGGTGGTAGAGCCGCTGATCGCGCCCATAGGCGCTCTCGGCGCCTAGCACGCGAATCGAATCGGCGAGGCGATCCAAGGTTGCCGTGTCTCCTGACCAACGGCGAGCGCCGCCCGCTTGCGTCAACATCCACGCCGTGCCGCGCGCGAACTGCGACGGCGCGTCACCAAAGTTGTGGACCCGCGAGAGCGAGTCGAACATCGTGGCTGCAATGCCGTAGTGGCCCATCTCGAGTTGCACCTGCGGCTCGAGCACGCTGAGCGCAACGCTACGTGACGGACCATCGGCGCTTGCGAGCGCTGGAATGCGCATCCGATGAACGTCGGTCAGCGCCTCGTCCAAGCGGCCCTGTTCGCGCAAGCTGATGACGAGAGACCAGTACAGATCAACCTGTTGACTGGCGTTGGCTGTCGCCAATTGCGCGAGCAGCAGCCGATCGGCGGCGGCGTATTGTCCCATCAGAATGAGATGCGCGGCTTGAAACTCCACCGCCTGCGCGTACGGCAGATCTGCCGGCGCGGTTGCGCGAAAGATCGAATCGGCTTCGGCGGCGCGACCCTGCCGCTCGATGATTTCGATGAGGGCATTCACCGCCGGTGCTGAATGCGGTTGTAAGCGCAACCAACGTCGTGTCTCTCGCTCCGCCGCCGGCAACGAATCGGCAAGTTCGAATGCACTGACCCGCCACCGCAGCGCGTCGCACGCACCACACTGCGAGCCGACAGCGTGCACGCCGATCGAATCCATTGCGATGACGCGTTGGAGCGGCGCGAGTCCGGCGAGGAAGTCGCCCCCGTAGACGCGAGCGATCCCTGAGTAGAGGTGACCCTCGATCTCATTCGGATAACGCGCCGCGAGCGTCTCGGCGATCTGACGTAGCGTCGGCGACGAAACCGTTTGGGCCCACCCAGCCAAGATCGTGAGCCGCTCGCGATCGGCGGCCCGAGCCGCGAGTCGTTTCGCGCGCTGCATGCGGGCGACGTAGGACTTTGGTACCGGCTCCGACAGTGCACCGTAGTACGCGGCAAGCGCGAACAATGAATCCTCGGCGAGGGCGGCGTCAAAGAAGCCAATGGCGCTGTGAGCCTCGCCCCGGTAGTACGCCCGAATTCCTTGTTCATACATTCGGTATGCGGCAACCGAGCGCGTCGTTACGTCGGACACTGATCCCAACGGCGCCGCGGCGCCGAGTGCGGCAACCAGTCGCGCAGTTCCGCTATCGACCAGGGCGAATAAATCGTTCCCTTCGATCGTATGCACATCGCCGATCGCCCCGTTGGCCAGATCGACGCGGCGGAGATCGAGACGAAGTCGGCCCTCGGCGCGTGTGTACACCGTACCCTCGATCACTTCCGTGGCGCCCGCTTGTCGTGCCGCATTCACGAAGCCGCCGGCGCTCGTATCGCTCGAAGCATTCGCAGCGCGCATCAGCTCGAGGATGCGGCCGTGACTGACCACGCGCAGTCCCCCAACGCGCGCCAAGCTCGTAGTCAGGAGATCCGCCACCGGCGCCGCCATGTTTGCCTGCGCCGAGTCGGTACCGAACGACACAATGTGGCCGATGGCGACCACGGTGTGTCCGTCACTCGCCGCGGACGCGCGCATCGCCGAGCTCCAACGGCTGCGGGTGGCGAATAATCCAGCGCCGGCAATCAAGAGAGAGATTGCCGCGATGCTCCACGCGCGCATGCGTGGCGACTTGCCGGGAGGAGCGGCGGTGGACGAAACTGCCGCGAGAGTCTCGACGATTTGCCGAGTATCGACGGCCGGAGCTGGCGCGGCGAGCACGGTCGCGGACGGCGCGAGTTGCTCGACGTCCGTGCTGCGTCGAAGTCGTTCGGCGAGCGCGAGCACGTCGGCGTCGGGCGGAAGGTCGAGCTCCTGTTCGACGAGCAGCTCGTACACGCGTGCGTGTTGCAAGGCGCCGGCCCGGTCGCCGGCGCCGGCGAGCGCTTCCATGAGCCCGACGGTGACGCGCGCATTGAGCGGCTCCAACGCGGCGAGTTTGCGCCACCAGGCGACTGACGCGCGCGCATCGCCGGCCGTGCGCGCTCCGCGAGCGAGCGACTCCAGTGCCCGCGAGTACTCCAACCCGAGCGACGCCCGCTCCGCATCGACCCAGCGCGCGAATTCCTCGGCGCCGGACAGATGAAATCCGTCCAAGAAGGGCCCATGATAGATGCTCACCGCCCGCTCGTCGTCGCCGCGCGACATCGCCGACGCGAACTCGGCGACGTCGGTCGCTACGATGCCGGGGTCGAATCGCAGCTCCTTGGAGCCGGTAATCGCGTCTTCGGCGCCGAGGTCTTTGCGGAGCGCGTAGAGGGCCTGGGCGAGCGTGCGCGGGCCGCGCTCATCGTCGGCATCGGGCCAGAGAAGCGAAAGCACTTTCTCGCGCGTGATACCGCGTTGCCCGGCGCGGGCGAGGAGCGCGAGGATCGCCATGCGACGCGGCTGGGCCGCGGCGCCGGGAAGCTGATTGCCATCGCCGTCACGAACGGAGAGACCTCCGAGCGCGTTGATGCGAATCACGTCCGTTCGACTCGGCTCGAATGAAGGAGGGGTGCGAATCGCAAGGTAGGGAGCGCGTCGTGGCGCGGCAACGGGCGGCGTCTTCGCATCACGCGGAAATCACGCGACTCGATCTACACGCGATCCGGCGCGCACAAGGCATTCCGTGAATTGCGTGCAGGATTATACCCGACAACGAGTTGCTTGGTGTGAACTCGGTGTGATTTGCGCGAAATCGCGAATCGTATTG
This sequence comes from Gemmatimonadaceae bacterium, assembly GCA_036002925.1. Taxonomy (GTDB): domain Bacteria; phylum Gemmatimonadota; class Gemmatimonadetes; order Gemmatimonadales; family Gemmatimonadaceae; genus JAQBQB01. The sequence continues at coordinate 4,471 of DASYSU010000445.1, forward strand.
TCCGTCCCGCACGCCACAACGGCGAGCCGGATATGGCGTCCGAACTATCACTCTTGCTTGGAGCAACCATGCGAAACCGTCTCTTTCTTCTCTCAGCCGCGGTTCTCTTCGCGGCCTGCGCCGATGATCAGCGCACCACCGCCCCAGCGTATCCGCCGGGACCGAGCAATCGCTCCATCATTGGCGCCGACGGGCGTGCCTCGACTGAACTCGGAACGCCTCCGCAAGCGAAGCCGATCGATCAGGTCGGATTCACGAAAATCACCATAGTCGGTTCTGTTTACGTCAACGTCTTTGCGGGGCAGGACGCTGAGGCAACCGCGACTTGCCCTGCTGGTACCACGGCAATCGGTGGAGGCTACGGCATGAAGGGATACTTGACCGGTGAATCCTCTCCGTTGATCACGTTTGCCAGCCTCAACGGACAGAACGGATGGACGACGAAGCTGTCGAATCATCAGGCGGGAGCAGAGACTTTCACCTACTATGCCCAGGCGTTCTGCGCGAGTTGACCGCCGTTCGACACAGCCGGCACCAGGCCAACGGTGCCGGCTGTGTCGTTAGGCCGCGACCCACATCGCTGTTCTCGGCCCTTCGCACAAACCAATGACCTCCGACCAAATACTTCTCGTTCGTTCGTCGTGGCCCGTCGTTGCCACCGATGGCGACACGCTTGCCGTTCGGTTTTACGAACGCTTATTCGAGATCGACGATGGCGCTGCTCGCTTGTTCGCCGGTGTCGACATGACCTCGCAGAGAAAGAAGCTCGCTCAAGCGCTTGCCGTAGTCGTCAGCGCACTCGACAACCCCGATGCGCTGTTGCCCGCGGTGGCAGCCCTTGGCAAACGGCACGCGAGTTACGGTGTCGAGCAGCGCCACTTCGACAGCGTCGGCGAAGCGCTCATCACCGCACTCCATGCGACTCTCGGTGAGACCTTTACGCCGGATACGAAAGCCGCATGGGCCGAGGCGTATGCGTTGGTGGCGTCGGTTATGCGCCGCGCGCTCACTCGCGCCGCCATCCCGATCCTTGACGATCGTACTTAACGGTGTTAGGTATATTACCAGCATGAAACAGCAGCCCTCTTCCAATCCAATCGCTGGGAAGAAGCCGGCCCGAGCAGCCTCGGGACCGTCGCCGTCCCAAATTCGCCGGGACCTCGAGAAGGCCTCTACCCGCCGACTGATCCTCGAGGCCGCGCGCACGATGTTCGCCCGCGAAGGCTTCGACAGTACCACCATGCGTGGTATCGCCGACCGTATCGGCTACACGGCCACCGCGATCTACCATCACTTCACCGACAAGCACGCGTTGATGCTCGAGCTGTGCGCCAACGACTTCCGCGAGTTCGGCGCCGCCCTCAGGTCGATCGGCGGCATCACCGACCCGGTCGAGCGCATCCGCCAGATGGGTCGCAACTACGTCCGATTCGCCGTCGAACACCCCGAGCAGTTTCGCTTTATGTTCCTCATCGACCGGCCCATGCCCGGACCCGACGACGTGATTCACCTCGACCCGGGCGAGGATGGATACCAATTCCTGAAGCGAGCCGTGGTCGAGGCAATGGCTGCCGATCGCTTCCGCCCGGAGTACAACGACCCCGACCTTTTAGCCCAAATGCTTTGGGCCGGAGTGCATGGCATCGCGACCATTCACGTCACCACGCCAGATGAAAAGCACAAATGGCTCGACCTTCGTGATTCCCAGCAGATGGCAACCGGTCTCTGCGATGCGTTGATGCGCGGTTTGCTCCGCGCGCCCTGACTCTCCACTTTTTTTTGCCCGGTGTTCTAACAATGTTACGTCGTCTATCGTTGTTTGTTATCGGCTCCGCGATCCTTATTGGCTCGGCCACCGCCCGCGCGCAAACGCTCGACTCGATCGCCCACATCGCTATCACCAACAACCTCGCCGTTCGACGAACCCACGAACGAGAACGCCAGGCCGACGCCGAGATCGATCGAGCGCGCGGCATGTTCCTCCCCTCGATCGGCGTCGACGCCCGCTACTCCGAGGTGAGCGGTGTGGTCAACATCGGCGACTTCATTAATCCCGCCTACGCCACGCTCAACAGGCTCACCGGTACCAACAGCTTTCCAACGAACGTCAACGCGACTCTACCCACCCAACAAGAAACGCGGCTTCGTTCCACGCTTCCCGTCTTCAATGCGGCGCTCTTTGCGAACTTGGATGCAGCCCGCTCGACGCGAACGCTGCGCGGCGCCGAGCGGGCCGCCGCCATTCGCCGCCTCGATGCGACGTCGCGCATCTCCTACCTCGACTGGGCTCGCGCATCGCGCGCCGTCGACATCTGGGACGCAACGCTTCCCGTGCTGGTCGAGAACGCGCGCGTCTCGCAATGTCTCGTCGATGCCGGAAGCGCCACCCCCGACGTCGTTCTGCACGCACGCGCCGACCTGGCCGACGCCGAACAGCAGCGCGCTGAGGCGGCGCGCTCCCGCGACGCGGCGTTGGGCGCTCTAAACCTCCTGCTCGACCGCGCCCCGAGCGAGCCCGTTGCCTCGCTTGCTGACAGCGCTGTACCGGTCGCGCCGACCATCACGTTCGCCGACGCGCTTGCCTCTTCAGCCCAACGCGAAGAACGAGCGATGGCCGGTGCGGCGATCGATGGCGCTCGCGCGGCGGGGCGCGCTGCGTCGAGCGCGTTCGTTCCTTCCGTCGCCGTCGCGTTCGACTACGGTGTGCAGGGCAACGGATATCACTTCGATCGCGACCATGACGTTGCGGTCGCGTCGATCGTGCTTCAGTGGAATCTGTTCAACGGCGGACAGGACGTTGCGCGGCGGGAGTCGGCCGCCGCCGCCCGAGAAGACGCCACCATTCAGCGCGCGGACGTCGACCGGCAAATCGCTCTCGACGTCCGCACCACGTGGGACGCCGTGCAAGTGGCGCGTGCGGCCGTGGCCTCGGCACAGGCGCGACTCGACGCGGCACGCGCCGCGTTCAAGCTCATCGACCGCCGCTACAACGAAGGCTTGACGTCGCACCTCGAGTGGTCCGATGCGCACGCGCGTCTCACCGCCGCCGAGCTGAATGAAGTCGTCACCCGCTACACACTCGCCGCTCGCGGAGTCGACCTCGAGCGCGCGGCCGCGCTTCGCACAATTCCCAAAAACTAAAACGAGAAACCGCTATGATGCCGACCAACTCGCTACAGCGAATGCTCGCCCTCGCCACGCTCGCGGTGAGCGGATTCGTGATCGCCGGCTGCGGGCACGCTGCACAAGGGGCAGTAACGAGCGAGGCCGCAATTCCGGTTCGCGTCGCCCCGGTCGCCTCAGCAGGTAGTGCATCCATCTCGGCCACCGGAACGCTCGGCGCCAAGGATGAAATTCCGCTGGCGTTCAAAATCGGTGGCGTCGTGTCGAGCGTCTCCGTCGACGAAGGCGCGCGAGTTCGCAAGGGCCAATCGCTGGCCACCCTCGATCTCCGCGAAATCGATGCGGCGGTCGCAAAGGCCGCCGCGGGCGCGGACAAGGCGCGCCGCGATGCCGCGCGCGTCGAGCGGCTCTTTAAAGATTCCGTGGCGACGCTCGCGCAGTCACAAGATGCGCAGACGGTGCGCGACGCCGCCGACGCGGATCTCCGCGCGGCGCGTGTCAATCGAGAATTCGCGGTGATCGCTGCGCCTAGCGACGGTGTGATCCTGCGCCGAACCGTGAACTCGGGCGCGCAGGTGTCGCCCGGGACACAAATCCTGTTGTTCGCCTCAGCATCGCGCGGCGCGGTGCTTCGTGTGGGACTCGCGGACCGCGATGCCGTGCGGGTGCGCGACGGCGACCTGGCGGTGGTTACGTTCGACGCGTTTCCCAACCGCGAGTTCAGCGGCCGCGTGCGTCAAGTGGGCGCATCGGCCGACGCGCGCACCGGCACGTACGCGGTGGAAGTGGCCGTCGTCGGTGGCGAATCGCTTCCAAGTGGGCTTGTTGGTCGAGTCGTCATCGGCACGCGTCCGACTGCCGGTGACATCAATGGTCCAGGCGTGTTCGCGATCCCGGCCGAGGCACTGGTTCAGGGAGCGGGCGACACAGGCGTTGTCTTCGTGTTCGACGCAGCCAGCCGTCGCGCGCTTCGCCGTCAGGTGACGCTCGCCGGCGTGGAAGGCGAGCACGTGCTCGTGCGCGGTCTCTCCGAAGGGACGCGCGTGGTAACCGCGGGTTCCGCATGGCTCAAAGACTCGGCGCGCGTCGAGGTGAAGCCATGAACATCTCCGAATTCTTCGTCAAGCGCTACCAATTCACGGTAGTCCTCTTCTTGATGCTCGCGGCGCTCGGCATCGCGAGCTGGAACCGAATTCCTCGCTCGGAAGATCCTGTCTTTCCCATTCCGATCTTCAACATTGTCGCCGTCTATCCCGGCGCGACGCCCGAGGACATGGAGCAGCTCGTCGTCGACAAGATCGAGCCCAAGTTGCGGGCGCTCGAACATGTGAAGAAACTGACGTCGCGCGCCGAAGACGGGCTCGCCGTGTTGCAGCTGGAGTTCGATCCGTCGGTGGACGCGGACCGCAAGGAAGACCAGGTGTTGCGCGAGATCAACGTGCTGCGACCCGATCTTCCGAGCGGCCTCGCGCGGTTGGATGTGCTTCGCGCGTCGAGCGCCAACGTATCGATACTCCAAGCGGCAATAGTGAGCGAGACGGCGCCGTACGCGCAGCTCGACTCGCTAGCCAAGGTCCTCGAGGATCGGCTTGCGCGCCTGACGGGCATCAAGAAATCAGAACGGTGGGCGGCGCCGGAGCGACAGATGCAGGTGAACGTCGACCTCGAGCGGCTCGCCAAGTTCGGAATCGCGCCGGGGCAGTTGTTCCAGGCCGTGTCGAGCGACAACGCCAGCATCCCGGGCGGAAGCGTCGATGCCGGCGCCCGCCGGTTCAATCTCACGCCGAAGGGACGCTATCGCGCGGTCGACGAAGTCCAGCAGACGATCGTGAGCAGTGGACCGGGCGGCATCGTACGGCTGCGCGACGTCGCCGACGTCCGCTGGGGCTCGGGCGATCCCACGCATATGGGGCGGTGGAACGGCAGCCGCGCTGTGTTCGTGACCGCCGCCATGCAGGAGGGATTCAATATCTCTAAAGTCCATGGTCGCATGTGGACCGAGCTTGATCAGTTCGAGAAGGGCCTCCCGCCAGGAGTCACGTTGACGCGCGGGTTCGACCAGGCCGCGAACGTCAACCATCGTCTCTCCCGGCTCGGCGAGGATTTCCTCATCGCGCTTGGGCTCGTGCTGCTCACGCTCCTTCCGCTTGGCACGCGAGCGTCGCTCATCGTCATGGTCTCCATTCCGCTTTCGCTGGCCATTGGCGTGACGCTGCTCGACCTCACCGGATTCTCGATCAACCAATTGTCGATCGTCGGATTCGTGATCGCGCTCGGCCTGTTGGTCGACGACTCGATCGTGGTCGTCGAGAACATTACCCGGTTTCTGCGCGAGGGACGTACGCGCGCCGAGGCGGCGGTATTGGCGACGAAACAGATCGGCGTGGCGATCCTGGGCTCGACCGCGACGCTCATCTTTGCGTTTTTACCGCTCGCGAATCTGCCCGGTTTGGCGGGGCGCTACATTCGATCGCTGCCGGTGGCGGTGATCTTCGCTGTGGCCGCGTCGCTGTTCGTTTCACTTACGATCGTCCCATGGCTCGCGTCGCGACTGTTGCCCGAGCGCGAGGCAAAAGAAGGGAACCGATTCCTCCGATTGATGCACGCCGGAATCAACCGCAGCTACGCGCCCGTGCTGCACCGGGCGCTGGCGCACCCGGTGCGAACGCTCGCGATCAGCGGCGCGCTCGTCGCGGCCTCGCTCGCTCTCGTGCCCGTCGTCGGCTTCTCGCTCTTCCCCAAGGCGGGGACGCCACAGTTCCTCGTCGACATCGAGACGGCCGAAGGCGCGTCGCTCGCGCGCACCGACAGCGCGGCGATGTTTGCCGAGCGCATCGTGAGGGCGCGGCCCGAGGTGCGAGGCGTGTTCACGAACGTGGGCAAGGACAACCCGTTCGTGTACTACAATGTGAGCCAGCGGAACGAACGTTCGAATCGCGCGCAGCTCTTCGTCTTATTGAAAGACTATGATCCGTCGCGAACTCCGTCGATGATCGATTCACTGCGGGCCGCGCTCACGACGTACCCGGGTGCGCGGATCGAAGTGCGCGAATTCGAGAATGGTCCGCCGATCGACGCGCCAATCGCCATGCGGGTGGAAGGCTCGGATCTCGATTCACTCGGCGCCGTCGCCGCGCGGGTGGAGCGTGCGATGAAGGCGACGCCGGGAACACAGTACGTGCGCAATCCGATCGAGCTCACGCGGACTGATCTGTCTATTCAAGTCGACCGACAGAAGGCGGGCCTCTTGGGCGTCGCCACGGCGGAGCTCGACCGCACAGTGCGGCTCGCGACCGAAGGACTCGAGGCTGGGAAGTTCCGCGCGAACGACGGGCGTGAGTATCCGATCATGCTGCGGTTGCCGCGTGAAGGACGCCCCACGCCGAACATCCTCGCGCACGTGGAGGTCGCGAGCACCACCGGGTCGATGATTCCGCTCGGCGAGCTCGCCACGCTCGGTTTTCGTTCGTCGCCGACGTTGATCGACCACCGCGACGAGCAACGCGCGGTGACGGTGACCGGTTGGGTGCGTACGGGATTCAACACTGACCGCGTCACGAAGGCGGTGTTGACCAAGCTCGCTGCTGTGCCCATGCCGCCGGGATATCGACTCGTGCCCGCCGGCGAAATCGAGAGCCGTCAGGAAAGCTTCGGCGGGATCGGGTCGGCCGTGATTGTCGCGGTGTTCGCCATCCTGGCCATCCTGGTCTTGGAGTTTCACAGTTTTCGCACGACGTTGGTCGTGGCGTCGGTCATTCCACTGGGCGTGGTGGGCGGGATTGTGGCGCTCTTCCTGAGCGGCAACACGCTCAGTTTCACCGCGATGATCGGGTTCGTCGCGCTGGTGGGAATCGAGATCAAGACGTCGATTCTGCTTGTGGACTTCACCGACGAGCTGCGGCGGCAGGGCCTCGCGCTCGATGATGCCATCGAACGCGCCGGCGAAGTGCGATTCCTGCCGATCGTCCTGACGACGATGACGGCTATTGGCGGCTTGCTGCCGCTCGCGCTGCAGGGGTCGAGCCTCTACTCGCCGCTGGCCTGGGTGATCATCGGTGGACTTGTTTCCAGTACGCTCATCGCGCGACTGGTGACGCCGGTGATGTACCGACTCCTCGCGCAGCCTCTCCGAGACGAGAGCCCGGTCATCGTCCTCGGCGCCGTCGGTCCCGTCTCAACCGTCGCCAGTCCCGAACATCGTTGACAAATCCAGACAGCTCTTCGGCCAAGTGCACCGGCCTCGTCACACGCTGCGCGCGATCCCGTCTCGGATCGCCGCTTCGAGCACCGCGAGGTTGATGTTACGAAGTGCGCTGAATTTGATGCAGTACCCGGTCACACTCGCCTTGCCGAGTCCACTGCCATAGGTCTCAGCCAAGTATGTCTTGCTATCGAGCCCCATGATGTAGACGGAGATTCCGGTCGTGTTGGCGCTCAGGCCTATCTGATAGAACTCTCGGGTCCGCCCATCCGCGTAGGCGATGGTCTGGAGTCCGTACCCAATGTTCGGATTAGAGACCGTTCGACCGCTATCGTCCTTGCCATCCAGGAACCACAGGCGGCAGTCGGGCATCAGCCTCAAGATCATATCGTGCAACATCCGCAGTTCGCCGCGCTTGCGCTCCGGTTGAGCGGTCAAGTAGTCGCTGATCTGGGTGTGCACATTCACGTCTCGCTCCCTTAGTCCGCAAGCGTTCATAGGGCCTGAACCAGCTAACGCGTTAGCTAGCTGCAAGGAAGTCTAATAAGAGCGCGCGGCGGAGCCGCGCGCAATTCCTCAGATTCCCTGGTTGCTGCCGCACAGCAGGGCGCCCCGCGTCAGTAGTCGCGGATCGAGAGACCGGTCACGGTGGACGCGATCCGCACGTGAGCTCCATCGGCCGAGAGACTGGCGTGCGGCGTGATAGCCCGCACGTTCAACCGACCGCTGCTGAGCGCCCGGAAGAAGGCCGCAGTGGTGCTGGGACGGAGGACTGCTTCGGCCGGCGTGGAGGCTATCAGTCGCGCGTCGGTCGCCCAGCCGCTCATTTGCGGCGCGTGGAGCTCGGCCTGGCCGCCCACGACATCGAGGGCGAACCGAACGGCGCGCGAGGGATCAGCTGCGTTGACGTAGACCCGAATCGGCTCACTGATCGACTGCGGGGCGGGCGCGACGCAACTGGCCAACGGGAGGACAATCAGCGCGCGGAACAGGCGCATTAATCTGAGAGGCATAGTGCACCCCGGTCGAGATCTATGTAGCAATCTAACGCGCGAGTTCAGCCGCGGGCGGTCGGCGCAATATGCGCATTACCGCCGATGATAAGAAGATCATAATAG
>DASYSU010000446.1:0-5560 GCA_036002925.1 Gemmatimonadaceae bacterium
GTCGCCGCGCTGGATCGCACTCTTGAGACAACTCCGCTGGTCGGCGGGGGCGGACGACGCGCACGCATCGCCCGACGCCGAATCGGTCGAGGCGCGCGCGTTCGGCATCGTCACCGCCGGCGTCGTCGCCCGTCCAGGCTCGTGACGACGCTGATCCGGCGCCGCGAACATCGAGTCACCGCGCGAGACTCGAGCTGTCGCGGACGTCGTATCGGTCGGCGGCACGATCACCGTTGGTTGCGGAGCGACTTGTGCGGTCTGCCGTGGCCGCGCGACGAACGCCGTCGTGTCCGCGCGCGACCGGCCGGCGACGTCTCCCGCGGCCTGCGAGATCGTGTCGGATCGCTGCGTTCGCGACGCGCTGAGTGAATCGTCCGCGTTTGTGCGACGCACAAGGAACAAGACCACGAGCACGACCACAGCCAACACCGCCGCCGCCACCGCAACACGCGCGTTGAATCCGAGCCCTCGTTTGACGACAATCACCGCATCATCCGCCTCGGGCTTTGGCTTCGACGTCGCCGCGGTCGGTGGACTTTGAGGAACCGGAGCGCGAGTCGCCGTCATCGTCGACGACAACACGCTCGGCGGACTGCCAAGCATCATCAGGTACGCCGGAATGTTCGGCGGTGGACCTTCGCGCTGACAATTCATCATCGCGATCGTCTCGTCGATGATCCGCTTCGACAGATCGGGGCGGAGCTCGGCGAGCGTCTTCGCATCGGGGTTGTCGCTCGGCTGCCCGGCCAGCATCTCCCACGCAAGACGGCCAATGGTTCGCGCGTCGGCACAGCGGTCCCAACTCGCGTCTCCCACCGAGATCACCGGGTCGAATGCGAGGAGAACCCGTCCACTCCCCTGCTGGAAAATCAAATCGTCCGGCGATACGTGGCGATGGAATATGCCGCCTTTCCGCGCCCACTCGAGCGCCGAGAAGATGTCTTGAAGTGCGGCGCGCGGGAGCGGGACGGCGCCGATCGCGGCCACCATTTGGTGAAGCGTCGATCCGCGCACACGTGCTCGGACGACGGCGAATGTGTCATTCGCCAACTGCCGACCTTCAATGATCGGGATGATGTTCGGATGTCGCGCCTTGGCGAGGATGCGCGTGTCGGCGGCGAACTGCGTCAGACTCTGATACTCGGCGGCGTCGGTGGCGTGGACGACCGTGATCGTCACGTCGCGATTGAGGCCGAGGTGCCGCGCGAGGTAGGTGCGGGAATCGCCCGACCGGTGGAGCTCGGTGAGAATCTGATAGTCGTGCTCGAGTCCGCTCAGGTCCGGCGTGTAATCGACGTTCGCCATGGCATCATCACCCGTGTTGAACCTGCGCCCGCTTGACCGGCGCCCTGGCAGAGTCATGCGGATTCCGTGCCCAATTGCCTATACGGACTGCTTGCTCGCGCGCTCCGCGCGGACATAGGTGAGCCAGCCGTACGTGTCCTCGCCGGCACCGCGTACCAAATCGAGAAAGCGTTGCTGCAGTTGTGTCGTGATCGGTCCGCGTTTTCCGCTTCCGACCGTGATGCGGTCAACGCTGCGCACGGGGGTGACCTCAGAGGCGGTCCCGGTGAGGAACACTTCGTCCGCCGCATACAACATTTCGCGCGGCAGCTCTTGCTCGCGCACCGGGAAGCCCATATCGCGCGCCAGCGTGAGAATGCTATGCCGCGTGATTCCGTGCAATAGGGTTCCGTTGATCGTGGGCGTGTAGATCGTTCCGTTGTAGACGACGAACAGGTTCTGCCCCGAGCCTTCACTGATCATCCCGTTCGGCGCCAGTCCGATTCCCTCGGCGAATCCGTTGCGCAGCGCCTCCATCTTGATCAGCTGGCCGCTCAGATAGTTGCCGGCGACTTTTGCCATCATCGGAATCGTGTTCGGCGCCATGCGATTCCAGCTTGCCACGCACGCGTCGACTCCGTTCTCGAGCGCTCCCTCGCCCAAGTACGCGCCCCAAGGCCAGCACGGGAGAAAGACCTCGACCGGACTGTCGAACGGCACCATGCCGCTCGCGCCATAGCCGCGAACGACCATCGGTCGGAGGTAGCATGCGTCGAGCCCATTCCGGTCGACGAGCTCGCAGCAGGCCGCCACGAGCTCGTCGAGCGAATACTTGAGCTCCATGCGATAGATCTTGCACGAATCGATCATTCGCTGGAGGTGATCCTCGAGGCGAAAGATCGCGGGACCACGCGGCGTGCCGTAGCAGCGAATCCCTTCGAAGACCGACGAACCGAATTGCAGCGAGTGCGCGAGGACGTGGACGGTGGCGTCCTGCCAGCGAACGAATTCGCCGTCGCGCCAGATCCATCCCGTCTCGGTGATTTTGGCCATGAGCATCCCTCAGGGTGCGAGCAGGCCGCACCCGGGCATCCGGCGCGGCGGTCCCGAAATATGCGCAGCGGCACAGTCCGGCGCGACTGAGGGTCGGTTCGGGCTTCGCAAACGCTTTTCGACGAGCTAGTGTCTAAGGATAGACACTAGGGGGAGACGACAGGTGGCTTTGCTCAAAGGCACGCTCGACGTGCTCGTACTCAAGACGCTGTCCTGGACGCCGATGCACGCGTTCGAGATCACGACGTGGCTCGAGGACCGATCATCGGGCCGGCTGGTGGTCGAGGACGCGGCGCTGCTCCAGGCGCTCCACCGCATGGAGGAGCGCAAGCTCATCGCCGCCGAATGGGGCGTGACGAAGAATGGCCGCCGCGCGCGGTACTATCGGCTCACGCCGACAGGACGTGCACATCTGCGCGACGAGTCCGATCGGCTCGTCGATCATTTCGATGCGCTGACGACCGTGCTCGCGGCAAAAAAAGCGTGAGCACCGGAACGCATCAATGATTCGCTTGCTGTTGCGACCTGGCGTGCGCCGCTTGTTTCGCCTCCCGCTGCGAACCAACGACGCAATCCACGCCGACGTCGACGATGAGCTCGAATCCCTCATCGCGATCCGCGTCGAGCATCTGATCGCGCGCGGGATGTCACCGTCCGACGCACGCGCCGAGGCGCTCGGCCGACTCGGCGCAACGCTCGATGACGCCCGCCAACAACTCCACCAGTCCGCCGAACATCGGGAGCGACACATGCGATTCCGCGAGCACCTGGAGACTTTGGCGCAGGATCTTCGCTACGCGGCACGCGGACTCGCGCGTCGGCCGGCGTTCACCGCCGTCGCGGTGCTCACGCTCGCCATCGGCATCGGCGCGACAACGGCGATCTTCAGCGCCGTCAACGTGCTCATTCTGCGTCCGCTCCCGTACGCGAATCCGGGCGCGTTGATGAAACTCTCATTGGTCACGCCGACGGTCGGCGGGCGCAAGGGCAGCAACCAAGTCGTCTGGTCGTATCCCAAGTACACGCTGTTTCGCGACTCACAGCAGGCGTTCTCCGAGGTTGCGCCGTTCGACGGCGAGCCGTTCGTCCTTACCAGCGGCGACGTCGAACGCGTGAACGGCGAATTTGTCGGCGCGACGTATCTCCGGACGCTCGGGCTCCGGCCAATCGTCGGACGAGACTTCGAGCGCGCGGCGGACGCACATGTCGGCGGCCCGATGGAGGTCATCATCGGCACCTCGCTCTGGGAGCGCCGGTTCAACGCGGACCCGAACGTCATCGGACGAGTGCTCGCCGTCGATCGGAAGTCGTACACCATCATCGGCGTCGCGCCCCGCGCCTTCAAGGGACTCTCCGGCCAGGCCGAGTTTTTCCTGCCGATCACCACGTCGCCGGCAGACCAGCTGTCGGAGGCGCAGTCGCACTGGTTCAACGTCGTCGCGCGTCGGAAGCCCAACGTTTCGTCGGCGCAGGTCGAAGCGTCGATGATCGCCTTCGGCAAGCGAATGTCGGAAACGTATCCGGACAACTTCGTCGGGAAAGCGGCGTGGAGCGCGCACTCGATTCCCCTCGACGACGCGCGCGTTGCGCCGGTGGTCAAACGGTCGGTGCTCATTCTGTTCGGCGCGGTTGGTTTCGTGCTACTGATCGCGTGTGTCAACGTTGCCAACCTGCAATTGGGTCGGGCCAGCAGTCGGCGACGCGAGATCGCCGTGCGAATGGCGATCGGCGCGGGGCGTGGGCGACTCGTACGATTGTTGGTGACGGAGAGCGTTCTTCTCGCGCTCATTGGCGGAGTAGTCGCGCTGGTCATCGCGTGGATCGGCACGCGTGGGTTGAGCTCTGTGAGTCCGCAGCTCACCGCTCGCGCCGGCTCAGCGACGATCGGCGCCGTCGACTTCGCTGCGATCCGCCTCGATTGGACCGCGTTGGTCTTCGCGTTTGGCCTCGCGCTGGCGATCGGCGTGTTGTTCGGGCTCGCGCCGGCGCTGCAGGCAACTCGCTCGACATTGTCGAACGCGCTCAAGGAGGGTGGGACCGACTCGAAGACCGGCGTGGCACAGGCGTTCACCGGACGACGATTCCTCGTCGTCGTCGAAGTCGCGCTCGCGCTCGTCCTGCTGGCCGGGTCCGGGCTGATGATTCGGAGTTTGACGAAGATGCTGGCGATCGACACCGGGTTTGATGCATCGCATGTGCTCACGCTGCGACTGACTGTTCCGGAGGGAGGTCTCGCTCGCGATTCGTTGCCCGGCTTCTACACGCAGCTCCTCCAGCGTCTACGCGCCGTTCCCGGAGTCACGGATGCGTCGCTTGGAAGCTGTCCGCCGTTGAGCGGTGGTTGTAACAAGACACTGGTGACGTTTCCCGGACAGCCCGAGCCCGATTTCGCGCATCAACCTCTCACGGGCGTGTTGTGGGCATCGCCCGACTACTTCTCGACGTTGCGCATTTCGCTCAAGCGCGGCCGGATGATCACGGATGCCGACCGATTCGGCGGCCCGAAGGTTTTGCTGATCAACGAAGCCGGCGCGCGAACGCTTTGGCCGAACGAGAACGCCGTGGGCAAGCGCGTGAAGATTGGACAGGGCGGATTCAACGGCGGCGACGGCGCCGAGGTCGTCGGTGTGGTGGGAGATTCGCGGCAGTTGGTCGACTCCGCCGCCCACACCGAGGTGTACCTCCCGTTCGCGCAATCGCCGAGAAGCGGCATCATCATCTTGGTACGGTCGACGCGCGACGTCGCATCGCTCGGCCCAGAACTTCGCCGCGCAATCCACGAGGTCGCGCCGTCGTTTCCGGTGTACGACCTGCAGACGATGAGCGCTCGCGCCGCCAAGGCAACCGCGCAGGCGCGCTTCAGCGCGTCGCTGCTCGGACTCTTCGCGCTCACCGCCCTGTCGCTCGCGGCGGTGGGGATCTACGGTGTGATGGCGCTCGCCGTCGCCGCGCGCACGCGCGAGATCGGTATTCGCATCGCACTCGGCGCCGATCGGGGCCGCGTCCAACGTCTCGTCGTCGGCGAAGGCGTGGCGCTCGCGTTGTTCGGCACGATCATCGGTGTGAGCGGCGCGCTCCTCGCGACGCGCGTGATGCGAAGCTTGTTGTTCGATCTCACGCCATCGGATCCAGTCACGTACGTGACGATTGTCGCGATCCTCGCCGCCGCAGCAATCGTGGCAAGTTGGATCCCGGCGCGCCGAGCGTCGCGCGTCGATCCGGT
>DASYSU010000447.1:0-10036 GCA_036002925.1 Gemmatimonadaceae bacterium
TGTGTCGTCGTTGACCCGTCGATCGCGCCGGCCTCCTTCCTTACAAGCAAGAAACGCTCGCACGGCAATGCGTGCGAGCGTTCGATCGAGCTGAAGCAGAACATAAGGTGCCGCTATTGCACGATGACTTCGCCGCTCATCGATGCTCCGTGGATCGTGCAGTGGTACTTGAAACTCCCCTTGCTGGCAAACGTCCGACTGAACGTGCCCGCATCCTGCGACGCTGACATGACGCCGCTGCCATCGTCGAACGCGATCTGATGCGTCACGCATGTCGCGCCGCCGCCGCCGTAGCCGTCACCGCCGCTGCAGTCGCTCCACTTCCAGTTGACGGTGGTCCCTGACGGCACCGTGATGCTGTTCGGCGAGAACTGGCTATTGACGAGCGTCACGGTGTTTGCGGGCGGGGTCGTCGTGCCGCCACCGCCGGGGTTTGTCGTTCCGCCGGGGCTGGTACTGAGACTGCTACCGCCGCCGCCGCCGCAAGCGGCGAGGGAGGCCGCAAGGCCCAAACATGCCAAGAGTTCTAACTGTCGCATTCGTCCTCCGGATCACGTGCGGCCTCGCCGGGAAGTCGGGGCCGTGCTTTGTGGTAGTGAGAGCTGGCTAATACTTCGTCGCCAGCCTTATCCGGTGGGCCCCGAAATGGTTCCCGCGTCTTTGCGAGGACGACCTACGGCATGACCATCGCCGGGCTCGATGACCGCAGTGAGAACAGAGCGCTTCGGAAGTCTGTTGGCTGCGCCACCTGTAGAAGTGCGAGAAGCTCCGAGAGCTTGACCGCGGTATGGTACACGACCCACGTCGGGCCCGCGAGCGCAGACGGCCACAGGTGGAGGGAATCGGATACGGCATCGTAACGAAGCGTCCCGCGATACCATGTGCCGATTCCACGTTTTTTCGCAAGCTTCATCGTGCGCCAAAGCACCGGCATCGGGAATGTGCGCCAGACTATGCCATCGGAACTGGTCGCGAGCCAGAGCTCGCTTGTGCCGCAAGTGAGGCCCTTCGCGTACGCGACGACGAACGCCAGATATCCTGTGCCGTTCGGCAGTGCCGCAACGTCGAGATGCCAAATCACGAATCCGGGAATGGCGAGACTCACCGGCTTCGACGCCGACCATTCGGACCGCTCATAGCTGGAGTTGCTGTCCGGCATCGCCGTCCGCAGTTGGACGGAGCTCGTCGTGGCGCTACAGCCATCGGCGCCGGTGCGGACATACCAGATCTTCGCCTGACGATCGGGTTCGATGATCAACGACGGAGAGACCGCGTCGTGATTTCGCTCCTTGAATGCAATCGTGGCGGGCGTCCACCGCTTGGCGTCGCCGGTCGACATGATCATGATCTTGTTGAACGTGTCGGCCACAACGCGGTAGACCTGCACCATGCGTCCCGTAATCGGGTCGAACGCGTGATCGGGATCCGAGTTGTATTTCGCGAACCCGGGATACGGGACGATCGGGTTTTTGATTTCGGCCGGGGTGTCCCACGTCGTATCGCTCGACGCGGAGAGAAAGGCCGGGTTCTCATAACCGGAATCAGAGTTTCTATATGGCGTATACATCAGCCAACAATTAGCTCCGCTCCAGCGTCCCGGCGGGCACGCAATGTCGGGATGCACGGCGTCCGCCGTGAGCGAGTAGCCGTCGGGCGGAATACTGACCTTCGCCAACCGCTGACCGACGAGCTCCTCGATGCGATCAGGGATGGAACGCGGATCAAACTGGGTGGTCGTCGATCCGGGTGCGAGTGGTGCGTCGGTCGGCTGCAAATGCCGTGACGCGGGAACTGTGGGATTCTGAGAATCCGCACAGGCGACGAGTGCGACGGCGCACCCGACTCGGTACACGAAGCGCATATCCGATTCCTAAAGACACTGAGTGGAGTGGGCTCGAGAAGAACGAAGCGTTCAACGGTGCACGTGGGGTTGTGGGAAATGGGCGAGTTCTAGCGCGGGCGAACATAACTCGCCGAGCAGAGGAGTGGAGCGAATTGTATACCGGAGCTGGCAATCGCGGTCCGCGCCGATCACCCCTTGACGGCGGGCACAAGGCGCGACTGGCCACTGTTGCCAAATTGAGGTCGAGGAGAACCTGAGGCGCGACGTCGGCAATCTGTTGCGCGACCACAGCGCAACACCTCAGTACCACAGAGGACACAGAGGACACAGAGGAGGAAGGCTCACGGCTTGTCGGCCTCCTCTGTGTCCTCTGTGTCCTCTGTGTCCTCTGTGTCCTCTGTGGTTCAGTAGCCCGGGTTTTGTACGATCTTCGAATTGATGTCGATCTCATGTTGTGGGATCGCAGCCCAGAGGTTCGTGGGCTTCCAACCAGTCTTGGAAACCGGGTCGGCACCGATGACTTGGTTATACAAGCCCCAGCGCTTGAGATCGAACAGGTGCTTCGACTCGAACGCCAACTCCCAGCTGCGCTCCTGACGAACGGCGTCCCTGAATTGCGCTTGGCTCAGTCCCGCGAGCGGCGGCAAACCCGCGCGGGCGCGAACAGCGTTGATGGCCGCGAACGCATTGGCCGGACCGTTCGCTTCGTTTTCCGCTTCCGCGTACAACAACAGCGTCTCGGCATAGCGGTAGACCGGCCAGTTGAGATTCGAACGACCGCTATTGAGCGCGATCGATTGGCCGCCGTTGTCGTAGAACTTCCCATAGTACGGCAGCGGTCGAGCGAAGCGTGGGCTTTTGTCGCCGAACCCCTTCACGGTGCCGCGCGTGTCGTAGAAGAACGTCGTCGTTCCGACGGTCACCTGCGTGAGGAACGTAACCTTCTTGCGCAGATCCGTATCGAGAAACGTGTCCATGAATTCCGGCGTCGTACACCAATAGTTGATGCCCGACTCCGCGCCGATGCCGCTCGGACGCGATTGGCTCGTGAACAGATTCCGGATCAGTCCCTCGAACTGGATCGAGTAGACGTGTTCCGGTCCATTTTTGTTTTTCACGAGCCACAGGTCGGCGAAATTGGGCACGAGGCTATACGCTTTACTGTCGATTACCGCCTTGGCCGCGGCCGCGGCCTGCGCCCACTTGTTCTGACCGATGAGCGCACCCGACATGTTCGCGTACACGTCGGCCAGCATCGTTCCAGCAGCACCACGCGTAGGGCGCCCGTCATCAGGCGTGGCGGAATCGGGCCATTTGATTGGGAGGAGCTTGACCGCATCCTCGAGATCCGCCGCGATCGCCGCATAGACCTCAGCCTTGGGCGACCGCACGACGTCGTTCGCGACCGCGAAATCGGTGATCGGCTTCAGCATGAGCGGGATATCACCCCACACACGCACGGCGTTGAAGTGATTCAACGCACGATGAAATTTGAACGCTCCGAGATATCGATCCTTCACATCCTGTGGCACCCCGGTCATCGCCGGGATACGCTCGATGAGCAAATTCGATTGGCCGATCGCACCATACATTTGATTCCACGTCCGCCACAGCCACTCGTTGGTCGAGTTGTAGGTGTACGTATCCTGCTCGTACTTCGAGTCCGTCGTGTTGTTGATCAGAATGGTCTGCTCTGACGGAACCTCGGAGATCATCGGCCAGCCGCGGATGTAGTACGCCTGGTTCGATCCTCCCGTGTACCAGTCATCAATGCCACCGAGCGCGATCTTCAAGTCTGCTTCAGTCGACGGAAAATTGGTCGGCGTGAAAAAATCTCGTGGCGCCTCGACCAGATAATCCTTGCAGGCGGCGAGTGACACTGCCAGAGCGGCCGTCGCTGCGAGATGCTTGATCGTCATTGTCATCTCCTTAGAAGCCGACGTTGAGGCCGAGCGTGAATGTGCGAACGCCGGGGTAGCTCGAATCATCCCAACCGAGCTGCAGATCGCTCGTGCCGCGCGAGCTCGCTTCGGGATCGTACCAGGAGTACTTCGTCCACGTTTTGAGGTTCTGGGCGCTGCCATAGACGCGCAGGTTGCCCACGTTCACGTGGCGGACGAATCGCTGCGGCACGTCCCACCCCAGCGTGACGTTCTGCAGGCGAACGAACGATCCGTCCTCGACCCACCGCGACGTCATCGCGTTGAACGGCCCAATGCCGATACCGGTCATGTTGTTGATGCCGCTGCCCGGTGTCCAATAATTCAGTGTGTTCCGGAGCGTGTTCACGTTGTCGCCCGGCGTCTCCATGCCTTGGCGATTCAGATTGACAACCTTGTTGCCCTCGACGGCGCGGAGAACGTACGACAAGGAGAACGCGCGCCAGCCGACAAACCCGTTGTGGCCAAGGGTGTACTTCGGCTGCGCATTGCCGAGGATGACCCGATCGTCCGTCGTAATCTTTCCGTCACCGTTCACGTCGTGCAGTTTCATTCCACCGGCGACCGCGCCGGACTGACCGCTCGCCGCTGCCTCCGCCGCGGTCTGGAAGATTCCATCCCAGATGTAGCCGAAGAAATTTCCAAGCGGTTCGCCAACACGCACGATCGCGGCGGGACGGAAAGTCGGGAGTGACCCATTTACGCCGTCGAGGAAGAATTCCTTATCGCCGCCCAGGTCGAGCACCTTGCTGCGATTCCAGGCGATGTTGCCGCCAAGACGGATGTCGATCGCGCGAACGCGCTGGCGAGTGTCGACGCCGATCTCGTTGCCTCGGTTTTCCACCGATCCGATGTTCGTGACGTAGTCGGTGTAGCCGGTGTAGTACGGAACGAGCTTGGAATACAGCAGGTCGTGCGTCGTCTTTTTGTAGTTGTCGAACGTGAGGCCAATCTTGTTGTTGAAGAACCCCATGTCGAAGCCGAGATCCGTCTGCTGCGTCGTCTCCCACTTGAGGTTGGGATTGGAATTCCGACTCGGTTTGGCGCCGTTATTGAGCTTCGTGGTTCCGAGGTCGTACGGCGATCCGACGCTCCACGCGGCGAGCGATTGGTAAGCGCTGATCGCCTCGCTCCCCGTCCGGCCGACACTCGCGCGCAACTTTAGTTCGCTGATCTCGGGCAGGCGTCGCGCGAAGAACGGCTCGTCGCTGAGGCGCCACGCGAGACCTACTGACGGGAAGTACGCCCATTTGTTGTTGACCGCGAACTTGGACGCGCCGTCGGCGCGGAACGTCGCGGTGACGAGATACTTACCCTCGTAACCGTAATACGCGCGACTCAGGTACGACATCAGGCGCTCGCGTGACGAACCCGACGACGCCGTGACGGTCTCCGCGAGATTGATGCGATTGTAGCCGAGCAGATCGCTCGTGAATCCCACTCCCTGCGCACCGCTCGAATCGCGATTGATTTCCTGTGCCGTGAATCCGCCGAGGAGGGTCAGCTCGTTCTTCCCGCGGATCTTGTGAAGCGTCAGCGTGTTCTCAGCGAGCATGGTCGTCCGTCCCAGGTTGCCGACGTTCGCTTGACCAGAGCCGAGCGCTGCACGAAGCAGTCGCGAGACGTACGCTTGGTTGAGCGCGCTGTTGGACGTGTAGGAAATGGCAGAGCGGAAGTTGAGCCCCCGCAGCACCTCGAGATCGCCAAAAATATTTCCGAGCAGGTAGTTCGTCGTCGCCTTGTTGTTGAGCAGATTCACGATCGCGAGCGGATTATCCATCGTCTGCGACGCCAGCAACGGACCGCTGTAGCTTCCGTCGGCGGTGTACACCGGAATCGTCGGTGCGAACCGCAACGCCATCATCGTCACCGGTCCGCCGCCCGATCCGTAGCCGTCATTGACACGCACCATGTTCCCAGTGCTCCGGCTGTAGGTAACGCGCGCACCTGCTTTCACCCGATCGCCGAGCGCTTGATCGAGGTTGAAGCGCACCGAACCACGGTTGAACTTCGAATTGAGCACGATGCCCGACTGCTGGAAGAGCGACGCGCCGGCGAGTACGCTTGTGCCGCCGTTCGTCCCGCTCACGCGGACTTCGTTATTCTGGATCGGCGCATCTCGATAGACGACGTCTTGCCAGTCAGTCGTCGGCAACGAGGTCGTCGAGAGCGTATCGAACGTCACCGTCTTGTCGTGGTTCGGGTTGCGCATGAACATTCGCGCGAACTCATCGGCCGACAGCAGATCGATGTGCTTTGAGACGTTCTGCATGCCCGTATAGGTCGAGTATTCGAAGCGCATCGCTCCCGCCTGCCCACGCTTCGTCGTGACGAGAATGACGCCATTCGCCGCGCGTGCTCCATAAATCGCAGTCGACGACGCGTCCTTCAGTACATCGACCGATTCGATGTCGTTCGGGTTGATCTGATTCAGATCAGCGCCGATGACGCCGTCGACGACGACCAGTGGCTCGTTGTTCCCCTGAAGTGAATTTCCGCCACGCACGCGAATGCGCAGCTCGGAGCCCGGTTGTCCATTCGTGGTTTGTACCTGCACGCCCGACACGAGACCTGAGATAGCCTCATCCACGCGGGGCACTGGCATGGTGGCGATGTCATTGCTCGTCACCGAGGACACGGAACCGGTGACATCGCGACGGTTTTGCGTGCCGTACCCGGTGACCACGACCTGATCGAGGTTCACCGCCGTAGCCTTGAGCTCGAAATCAGCCGTGACGGATTGGCCACCCATGACCGTGACGGTCGTCGCGCGCATGCTGAATCCAATGCGCTGCGCGCGCACGGTGCGTTCACCGGCCGGAACGCCGGTAATCGTGTAGCGGCCGTCAGGGCGCGTCAGACCACCGAGCGACGAGCCGCCCACGGTGACCGACGCGCCTTCGACCGGAACGCCCTCGGAGCGAACAACGCCCTGAACGGTTCCGCTTCCGCTTGCTCCTTGCGCCCGCGATTGAAGCGGGATCGCCACCAATACGGCGAGAGCGACGGTACACAGTTTCGACAGATTCATTCCCACATCTCCGATGTGAAGGTCGGGCACGGCCGGGACGGACGAAAGCGTCTTCAGCGTCCAGCGTGAATCGGTTGTCGAACGACGGCGTCAATGTGGAGTGAACTGCGCCGTCGCCTGCCTTGCTCGCGGCGTCACGGCGTTGCCTCCGCATATCCAAGCGTCGATGCGCGCGCCACGAGCTCGGCGGAGAACGTGTCGCGCACAGGTTTGTGATTGGCACCGAGTCGGATCTGCGCGTCGAGCAATCGCGCGGCCGCGTCTCCGAGCTCGCTCATGGGCATCGCCATGGTCGTCAGGCCAGGCGTTGTTAGTTCCGTCATTGGAACATTGTCGAAGCCCACGAGGGCGACATCGTCCGGGACGCGCAGTCCGGCGTCGCGTACGGCGCTCATGGCACCCAACGCCATCATGTCATTGGCCGCGAACACGGCGTCGGGCGGCTCATCGAGCGCCAGGAGTCTCCGCATGGCGTAGCGGCCGCTCTCATAGCGGAAGGTGCCTTCCACCACGAGCGACGGATCCGGATCTCGACCCAGGTCTTTGAGCGCGCGGCGGTATCCCTCGAGCCGCTGCACACGGCCATACGTCGCGCTGCCGGCGCCGGTGCTCGGTCCGGCAATCATCGCGATCCGTTCGCATCCGCGATCGGCCAAGTGGCGAGTCGCCGCATACGCGCCCTGTTCCGAGTCGACGAGCAGCGTACTCACCTCCGGAATGTGGTAATCGCGCTCAATGGCGATCACATGCACACGCGCCCGCGCCTTCACGAATGCACGGAGCGCTTTCTCCGGAACGCTGTCGCCGATCACGACCAATCCGACGATCTGCCCCTCGAGCAGCATACGGAGATTTGCCTCGCCAAGGTCGTGGCGATGATCGGAGTCGCAGAGCGAGAGTGTACGTCCGGACTCGCGCAGCGAGTGGCTCAAACTGCGGACGATTTGCGTGAAGAACGGGTTCGTGAGATCGGACACGATCACGCCGACGGCGTGTCCTTCTTGTCGTTTAAGTCCGCGCGCGAGTTGGTTGGGGTGATAGCCCATCGCGTCGATGGCTTTTTGGACACGCGTGCGCGTGCGCTCTGACACCCAATCCGCGCCATTGACCACGGCGGAAACGGTGGCGGTCGAGACGTTGCAGCGCTTGGCGAGATCGTGGAGAGTTACTGGGCGCATGCGACTGGGTTGAGGAGATGGAGCATGCGGTTCCGAGGCGCGGAGAGACTAGCTGTAACGTTTAAGTTTGTCAACAAAAAAAAAATCGTGCCTTGGGTCGACACCACACGCCGCGAGCTATTTGGCGAACGCGGCATAGTACGTCTCGATATCGCCCGGCGTCGCGGCGCCGTCGAGGATGAGAATCTCGTGGCGAAACGTCACCGATTTCCCCGCCGCGAGCATGAAGTTCAATTCGTCCTTCCCGCCACTCATCGCTTTCTGCCCGAGATTGTTCGCGGCGAACAGACCGTACCCACGCGCGTGCCAATAGGTCGGGAAACCGACGTTCCCAGGATGATCGAGAATCGCAAGCGTAATCGGTTCGTTGTTGAGCGAACCCGTAAGCATCGTCCACCGGCCCCGCGTTCCCCAAACCGCATCTCCCTCTTTTCCCTCCGACGACACGTATTTACCGGTGACTCCGGTGTTGTTGAGCACCGGCACGTCGGTCACACGCCCGCTCGCGTCGACGAACTTTTCCGGTGTCGTCGATGGCTGCTCCAAGCCGCGCGCCACTCGTATGCCGATCAAGCCCTCCTTGTCGTCGGCAAACGAAACGGCGCTATCGAGCGCGGTGAGCGTGGTGACGCGGTCGATCAATCGGACGCCAGGACGCGCGCGGAACACAAACCGCGTATCCTCTCTCAGCAGCGCATGCCCCCGGTAATTCACCCATTCGTTGGTCACATCGAGCGTGCCTTCGCCCGCGCCGCTCCTGACTCCGCGCACAGCGCGATGGAGAATGGTCCCCATGTGCGGCGCGGCGCTGTCCTTGATCGCCGTCGAGTTGTTCCAGAAATCCAACCCGCTGACGTTCCCATAGTTGAACCACACACCGGCGTGGTGCGGATGATCGACTCGCTCTCCCGGCCGCGGCTCGAGCGGATAGCCGCGTGTGACCACCGTCCCGCTCGCGGCTCGCAGCGGATACAGCACGGGCTTTTTCAGCGACGCGGGATAGATATACGACGTGAACGGCTTTCCACCGACCGTTACGTCGACGCGCCGATCAGCGTCTCGCGCCGTGACCTGAACGAACTCCGGCGACTGTGCGGACGCCGCGCGCTGCGCACCGTTGAGCGCGGCAATACCAACGGCGACCGCGGCGAGAGGAAAGCGAGGCGACATCATCAACTCCGCCGCGCTGACGCAATTCCGGCAAGCACGCCGCGCATGTACGCGAACGACTGCTTCATTCCGGGAAGCGGATCGTCCGCGTCGATTTCGTATTCGAGATTGACAAAACCGCCAAAACGAATTTGCTCGAGGGCGCGGAAGATCTCAGGGAACGGAATCGCGCCTTCTCCGACGATACACTGGCTGGCCTTGTCCTTGAGATCGCGTAGGTCTTTCGCGTGCAGATCGAGCACGCGAGGTCCCGCGTCGCCGATTGCTTTTACGACATCGGTTCCGGTGCGCACCGTGTGCCCGATGTCGATGCAGAGGCCGACGCGCGGGTCTAAGTTCTTTACCGCGGCAAGTACGTCGTACGGCGATGGGAACTTCGTGTCTTCGGGACCGTGATTGTGAATCGCGACCCTGATGTCGAATTGCTTGGCGAATTTCTCGAGTCGAGGAACCACCGGCGGATTGCAGGTGGCGACGATGAGCGGCATCCCCATGTCGCGGGCATACGTGAAGAGCGTTCTCACGTCGTCGTCGTCATCCTTGGTGAAGTCGATCGTACCGCCGCCGACGATGCGGAACCCGGCATCCTGAATGCGCTGCCGCGTCGCCGCGCGTTCCTGTGGCGACGCTTCGTACGGCGCGTGCACCGACTTGAAGTTCACGTACGGCGTTCGGAGCACCTTCATCATCTCGAGCGCTTTCTCGAGCGGAAACTTTCGCAGCGAATAGCTCGCGATGCCAAGCTTGATGGCTCCGACGGCCGTCTTCAGCGGCGCCGCGTCGTGGGATACCGTCAGCGCCTCGGCGACTCTCGGCACCGCGCCTACACCCAGGACTGCGCCGGCGACAGTGGCGGCGGATGTCGCAAGAAAGT
>DASYSU010000448.1:0-8068 GCA_036002925.1 Gemmatimonadaceae bacterium
TTGCCCAGGAGAAACGACATGCCGGGCGCCGCAGCATCGAACACCAGACGCTGCACCGTTGCGCCGTCTCTCGTTCTGATGTCCACTGTCGGCGGACCATCGCGAACCTCGACGACGAGCTTGCCGGCCCGCACGCGGGCGAGGCCCGAGGCGGCGCGCCCGCGCGCCAGCGTCTTGCCAAGCGTCGGCTGAACGAGCTCGCCGGTGAGCGGCACCGGCAGAAGAGCGCCTTGTTGTATCGGCCGAACCGTCACTCGAACGGTCGTGTCGCTCAACGACGCAACTTCGATCTCGACCGGTTGACCGGCGATCACGATGTCGGCCGCGCGCCCGCGGATGATCTTGCCGCCCAGCATGAACCCAGCGCTCGCGGCGCCGAGCTGTTTTAATGCTTGGCGACGAGAGACGGAGTCAGACATGGACGGTGTCAAATAAACTCCGTGTGATTCCGCCGGTCCCGTGCATTCCGCGGCTGACCTAATCCCGCCCCGCCGCTTTGCGTCCGATGTCGACCGTCTTGAAGCCCTGCTCTCCCCAGTTGATTACGAAAACGCTAAACCCCTGCTTCATCCGCGTTTCGATATCGTTCGCGCTGGCGGGATAACCGCAGGGCACGTTGAACTCTTTACATGCCGCGAGCACTTGTTGGATCGCCGCTTCCCAACCGGCAGCGTCGAAGACGCGTTGGCCGCTCGAGTCGCTCGTGCTGAACACACCGCGCAGCGTTCCGGCGCCCGGGAACAATACGCCGATGCCCTTCACCGCGGCGATCTCGCGAACGTGCGCCAACCCAACCTTGCTCTCGACGATCGTCCAGTTGACGAGCTCACCGTCGGGGTTGAGCGGCCAGACGTCCGCTTTGGCCTTGTATTCCTTTTCGTTCATGCCCCAACGTGCCGGTGCGTCGCCGACGTCGTCCGGACGCGTGCCGCCGCGCGACTTGAATCGCATCGCGGCCAACCCTGTTCGTACCTCATCAGCGCTCTCGACGCCGACGAAAACGATTCCGCTCACGCCGAGGTTGAGTTGTCGCGCGATGCGGTCGGCGGCCAGCTTGGGGTCTGGGGCGATAAGGTGCGTCTTGACGATGAGCGCGTGGTTGAGACGCGGCGACGGCGTCTTCTCCAAAGCACCGGCGTCGAACATCGCTTTCGCGAACTCGGCGAACGTTGGAAAGGCGCGATCGAAATCGCCCTCCATCGTTCCGTCGAACACATAGTCGCCCTGCGTGTAGGCGAGCGCGTCTTGTGCGAACTGCGCGGCGGTCTTCGGTGGCTCTGGTGGCGCGGCGGGAGTTCCGGCCGGTTGTGCACCGCCGGCTCCGCCGCGTCCCGGCCGACGATTGCTCGGCGCATACAGACCGAAGATCGGTTTCTTCTGCGCGAGGAGCTCCACTACGGGATTCAAGCGTCGCTGCGCTTGACGGAATCCCAATGTCGCGGACGCCGCTGCGGTGGTAATCACAAGCATCATCCAACGTGTACGCACAGATCTCCTCCTCCCGTGTGGCCAAGAATCCTGATCGACCGCGCGGAAGATGGAGCGGTGGTAGCGCTGCCGCGAGCCCTCTGCCAGATTCTTGCTGCCGAACTCCCTCCCTGAACCGACCCTCAGCCCGGTAAGGATGCACATGTCCCGCTTCCTGATTTCCGCCGCGACGCTCGCCCTGCCCGCGAGCCTCGCACTCGCGCAGGCGCCAGCTACGGCCACCTCGCAAGGCAAAGAGCCGCTCGTCGAATTCGAGATGATGACGTGGCCCGAAGTGAAGCAGGCTTTGGCAGACGGAAAGACGACGGCACTGTTTTACACCGGCGGCACCGAGCAGCGTGGCCCGCAGAACGTAAACGGCGGCCACACACTCATGGGGAAAGCCACTGTCAAGGCGATCGCGCTCAAGCTCGGCAACGCGATCGCGATGCCGGTGCTGCCGTACACGCCGAACATCGCGAGCGCGCAGCTGCCAGGCACCATCGGATTGACGCCGGAACTTCTCGCTGCCGTGCTCGAGCGAGTCGCGGAGCAGGCGATCACGACCGGCTTCAAGAACGTCGTGCTGATGGGCGACCACGGCGGCGGCCAACCCGCGGTCTACCGGGATGTCGCCGCAAAGCTCGACGCCAAGTACCAACCGCAAGGCATTCGCGTGTTCTTTTGTGACGAGGTCTACGCCAAGGCACAGGGCGATTTCGATAAATGGCTCGAGGCCAATGGTTATCCAACCAGCTCGCACGCCGGCATTCCCGATACCTCGGAGATGCTGTATCTCGGGGGCGATCTCTGGGTGCGTAGAGATCTGATCAAATCGGCAGTGGGAGATCCGGTCGTTCCTCGCGGGCAAGCTCGTGATCCGAACGCTCCGCGCGTGAACAACGGCATCACCGGCGACGCTCGTCGCTCGACGGCGGAGCTTGGAAAGATGGCGTTCGATATGAAGGTCGATTACGCGGTGAAACAGATTCGAGGATTCCTTGACGCGAGGCACTAAACGCATGCGCACAATTCGCTGGTTGATCCCATTAACGATTCCCTGCGCGCTCGTCGCGCAAACTCCTAGGCAGGCCGGGTCGACCGCCGCCGCGCCGATGCCCGATGCCCAACAAATTGCCGCCGCGATCCTTCCGCTTCCAAAGGAGTTTCGCGACGACGCGACGGTTCTAGGCTACCACGCCGGAACCACGGGGCTCGTGCCGCTACGAAAAGGCACCGGCGCATTCATCTGCCTCGCGACGGATCCCGCCGCCGAGCAGTTTCACGTTGCCTGCTATCATCGTTCGCTCGAGCCGTTCATGGCGCGCGGCCGCGAGTTGCGCGCGAACGGAACCAAGGGCGAGCAGGTCGACACCGTTCGATTTAAAGAAATCAAATCGGGCAAGCTCGCCTTCCCGAAGGGACCGGCCGCGCTCTACACGTTGACTGGACCGGCCGGAAGTTTCGACCCGGCGACGGGAACCGCGGCTGCGGCGAAGCCGCTGTCGGTGATTTACATCTCGGGTGCGACGCCGGCGTCGACCGGTCTATCGGCGCAGCCGATCCCCGGTGCTCCGTGGATCATGTACCCCGGAACTCCCAAGGCCCACATCATGCTCGTGCCCAAGATGTAGCGTTGGATCCGCGGCGCCGACGATGATGCGAGTCTTCAGACCCTCATCGCGCCGGTATACGTCGTCGGCGAAATGCAGTTGGCCGTCGCGCTCGTACGAAGTGAAGTACACGATGTAGACGGGTAGCTTCTTCGCCAGCGTTACCGTGTGATTGTCGGCGCCCGTCTCCATCGCCGCTCTGACGCTGTCAGGCGTCCAGCCGAGTACATACTCGGCGAGCTTGTCCGGCTGCTCGAGACGAATGCATCCGTGACTCACCGCGCGCGCGTTCTTGGCGAAGAGCGATTTCTCATTGGTGTCGTGCAGATAAATGTTGTAGTCGTTCGGAAATAGGAACTTCACGAGCCCGAGCGAATTGTGAACGCCCGGCCGTTGTCGCAGGATTTTTGCGCCTCCCTCGCGCGCGAACTCCAAATCGTTACGGTCGAGATAGGTCTTGTCCTTCGCGATCCTCGGCAGGATTTCCGTCTTGAGAATGTTTTCGGTGGGCTTCCAGTACGGACGGAACACCACCCAGCGCATCGAGTCGCTGAACACCGGAGTGGAGCGACCGTTGTACTCGGCGCCGACGACGACCTTCATCGACAACACGCGCTGGCCGGAATCGTACGCGTCGAGCCGAAAGGCCGGCACGTTGACGTAGACATAGCGTTGGCCCAGCGCGCGCGGCAGCCAACGATGTCGCTCCATGTTCGACGCGATCTGTCTGACTCGCTCGTCTGCCGGAACATTCAGCGCGGCGAACGTGGCGCGACCGATCTTGCCGTCGGGCTCGAGATCGTGATTCTCCTGCCAGCGAGTCAACATCGCGGTCACCGAATCCTCTTGAGGGACCGCGTAGCCTTCGGCGCTGAGTCTCGCGCTCAGCTCTTCGGGACTCATGCCCGCCAGCACCTTTGGCCAACCGCCACTTGCCGCGATCGCGCGATAGCGAGCGTACTCGCGTTTGAGCACTGTGTACTCCGAATCCTGCGGTGCCATGTGCTCGAGCCCGTCGGCGATCGACGAATCCTCGAGCGTGTGTACGAGCGCCGAGTCCACCGCCGAGCGGCGGGGCGGTATGTGCCACGATTGAGAGAGCGTGCTCGGGTCGACCTGCCCAATCAGCATGTCCGATGCATAGCCGACGTACGCCGCGGTCAGGAGCACGTCGGCGTTGGCGATGTCGCGCGCGGTTGCACCACTGTCGATCTTCTTGGTGTTGACGACGCGCCGAATCGAATCGAGCGGATACGCGTCGGTCCGCAGCGCATGCGACGGCGCCGAGTCGAGCGCGGCGAGGAGTGCGGTGGCGCGATCACTCACGCCGGTGGGCTCGATCCAGATCGGCGCATGGTTGTAGAAGGCGTACATCGCACGCACCAGCTTCCACCGCTCGGGCGTTACCCAGCTCGGCGCGCCGTCGCTGTCGAGTCGCGCGGCGATCGCGGACTGAATCGTCGGCACCTCGACGCCGAGCACGTGCCCGACGTCCTGTGGCACGTACTTGACCCTTGGCTTGGGCGACTCGCACGAAGCCGTGAGGCACAGAAGGGCAAGCAGTGTTGTGTGGACGCGCGCGCGCATGGGTCGGTCGAGGTGGGGAGCCTACCGAAAGGACGAACACCTACGGTGTTCTGTTGCAATATGCGTCGTGCGGGTGATCTTCGTACTGGGAACAACTACCAGGACTCTGTCATGCGCATGCCCGTGTTCACCGCGGTCGGGTTACTTCTCGTCGTTCAGTCGAATGTCGCGGCCAGCCAGCCGTCCACATCCGGTCTCGACTCCATCGTGCGGCGGGTCATGGAGCAGGAGCATGTCGTGGGCGCGTCGGTGCTCGTGGCGCGCGACGATCGCGTCGTGCTGCACGCGGGTTACGGCTACGCGGACCTGGGACTCGAGGCGCCGACAAAGGATGAGACGGTCTATCACGTCGTCGGCCCGATGATGCCGTTCACCGGGGTCGCGGTGATGCAGCTCGTCGAGCGCGGCAAGGTCTCGCTCACGGATGACGTCTCCAAGTTCGTACCCGAGTTTCCGATGCAAGGCCATCGCGTCACGGTTCGTCAATTGCTCGATCACACGACCGGGATCGTCGACTACCATTACCTCGGTGACGCAATCGACGGCACGAGCCGGCAGCCGAAGGCGCTCGACGAAGTGATGGCACTGTATGCCGGTCGGCCGTGGGTCAATGAGCCCGGAACGAAATGGGATTGGTCGATCTCCGGGTTTCAGTTGTTGGTCACGATCGTGGAACGAGTGAGCGGCCAGAGCTTCACGGATTACGTGCAGCAGAACATTCTCGGCCCGGCGAACGTGAAGTCGACGTCATACTGCGATGACTTCACGCTCGTGCGCGGCCTGTCGCACGGCTACCGGCGAATGGGCGCGTCGTTCGTGCCGGCGAATGAGAACGACATGGCGTTCAACTACGATCTCCGATACTGCAGCACCGTGGGCGACTTGTATCAGGCGTGGAAAGCGGTCCGCGACGGCAAGTTGATCAAGTCGAAGACGCTCGAGCTGATGAGCACCGCTGTGGGTCCAGCAGTCCAGATGAACGCGAACGACCCGATGATGCATTACGGTCTGGCGTTGACGCTCAACCACGAAGACAACCATCGCAGTCGCGGGCAGCATGGATCGTTGCTCGGATACGCCGGTAGCATGTACGAGTTTCCTGATGATCGGCTGATCGTGGTCGTCCTCACGAATACAGAGGGGCAGAACGCGTATGCCATCGGGAGAGCGTTGGCGCGAGCGGAGCTTGGTCTGCCGCCGCTGCCGGCGCCTCGCGCCTCCGCCCCGCCGCGGACCCTGGCCGACGAAGCCCTGTCTGAGCGGGATCGCGGACAACTCTCGGGCACGTACATGGTCAAGTTCGACAAGTTGCCGCCGGAGCTTCACGGGTCGTTCACCCAGTATCGCCGGACATATCGAGTATTCGACGAGAACGGACGACTGATGATCGAGCCTCTGGGGCAGGGTGCGGAGCGATTGCTCAAGCAGGCCGATGGGAGCTTCGCGATGCGGTCATCACCGGGGACGCACATCGCGTTCGTCATGCAGGGCGATCGCGCGACCGGGATCACGATGGACTCGGAGGGCGGCGGTCGACCGCTCGCCGGCGATCGCGTCGGCGGCGCCGAGGTTCGGATCTTTCAGCCCAGGCAGCAATGACCGTATTCGTTCCGGAGACAGAGTGACATGCGATACGTGATGAAGCAGAAGCTGCTATCGTGGGGCGATGATTTCTACATTCGCGACGAACAGGGGCGCGACGTGTTCTTCGTCGACGGCAAAGCACTGAGCTTCGGCGACAAGTTGTCGTTTCAGGATCTTGCCGGTCACGAGCTCGCGTTCATCAAGCAAAAGGTCTTCGCGATCGGCGCGACGTACGAGATTTATCGTAATGGCGAGCTGGCGGCGGTCGTGAAGAAGGCCCTGTTCGCGCCGTTCCACCATCGATTCGCGATCGACGTTCCCGGCCCCGACGACCTCGAAGCGAAGGGCGACTTTCTCGACCGGGAATACGAGTTTCGTCGCAGTGACACCGTCGTGGCGACGGTGTCGAAGCGCTGGTTCACTTTTGCCGACACATACGGCATCGACATTTCGCCAGGCGAAGACGATGTGCTGATTCTCGCCAGCGCAGTAGTCGTCGATCAAGCCTGTCATCCCGACGACGGCAAACGGCACTGAGCTCAGACGATGTACTGTTTCTTGACCCGAATGTCCTGGCCCGACATCGGACTCCGACCGAACTCGAAGAGTTTGATCGTCGGGGATCGGCCGGCAGGAATCATTTTGACGGACTCGCGAAAGTCCTGATTGACCGCGGCCAGTTCGCGCCACACCGCCGCGTCGAGATCCGCGGTCGCCTCCGGCATTGCAACACCGTTCTCGAGCTCGAGCCACAGCTCGAGCCGCTTGTTCGCGTCGGCGTCCTCATATGGATGCAACGCGAAGTTGGCGACCTTCGACGCGAGCGCCGGCACGCGCAGGATGACATGTTGAATGTCTTCCGGCGCGATCTTACAGCCGTAGAATCCGACCGCGTTGTTCTGTCGGCCCCAGTGGAATAACAGCGGGAGGTCGAGCGTCGGGTCGATTTCTGGAATCGAGGCGCCGTGGTCGCGCAGCATAGTGCGCACCTCGCTCATCGACTTGACGATTCCGCGATCGTGAATGTTGTAGCGGATGCGCGGTGAGACGTTCTCGAGTCGGTTGATCGTGAACATCAGGCTGCGCTCGGCGTCGCTCTCGATCAAGCAGTTGAGCGGGTCGTACTGAAAGATCATGGGCAACGGCTCATGCCCGTACAAATCGCGGCTGAGCGTCTCGTTGGCGGCGATCGCCTGGCGCAGCCCGATGGTGAACGTCGTCTCGACGGCGAGATTGATCTCGAGGTCCGATGCGCCGAAGCTCGAGATCGTCTTGCGAAAACACTTATTGAGCGCGGCGCGTAGCGGCTCCGACATTCCTTCACCGCCGACAACGGCGCAGACGTCATATTGCTTCCAATCGATGTCCGCCGTGTCGACGAGAATCTTGAGAAACGGCGGATAGCCCGTAACGACGTAGCGATACTTCGGACCGAGGAACTTGAGCGTCGCCACGAGCTTTCCAACGTCTGGGCCGATCGATTTGAGCACGCATCGATCGACGAGCGACATTGACACGTTCATCCCCGTCGCCCATGGCCCGAGCGCGAAGCAATTCAACAGCACGAAGCTCTCGTCGCCGAACGTCGAGCGCGCCGAGTATTGAATCAGGCGCCGTGCCGCGGTGCGCTCGGCCTCGCCGCGGACCCAGTTGCTCGCCATGCCGCTCGAGCCCGACGACTCATCGATCACTGCCCCGCGCAATGGAAGGCGACCGCCCTGGCACAGCGCCTCGATCGGCCAGCGCTTGATGTAGCTCTCCTTGTCCATCGGCGGAATGTCTTCGAACGTCTTCGGGTGCAGTGCGTTGTGTTGGCG
>DASYSU010000449.1:0-8656 GCA_036002925.1 Gemmatimonadaceae bacterium
GTTCGCTCACCGACCCGCGGCTCTTCAGCGGCATCGGCAACGCGTACTCCGACGAGATTCTCCATCGCGCGCGGCTGTCACCCGTCAAGCTCACCAGCCGACTCGGCGACGACGAGATCGCTCGTCTCTTTGACGCGACCAGGGCGACACTCGTCGAGTGGACCGATCGTCTGCGCGCCGAGACGGGTGACGCGTTTCCTGAGAAGGTGACTGCGTTCAGAGCGGAGATGGCCGTTCACGGCCGCTACGGCAAACCCTGCCCGGTCTGCGGCACACCGGTTCAACGTATTCGATATGCCGACAACGAGACGAACTACTGCGCCCGCTGTCAGACCGACGGGAAGCTGCTCGCCGATCGCGCACTTTCCAGATTACTCAAGCAGGATTGGCCGCGGAGCATCGACGAAGTGGTCTAGGACGGGAACGGGAGGCCGCGGAATCCACCGAGTGAGCGGAAACCGCACGGGCTGATCCGCGGCGAATCAACGTTACAAGCGCAACGCACCGAAAATTTTCTGGGACCGCCGCTCGGGACACTCCGAGTAACGTCCCGAGCGGCAGTCCCGAAAAAAAGCTTCGTCCGGGCTCGTTGCGCTCGGAGGCTTACCGAGACGTGGAGCCATTCCGTGGCAGTTTCCGCTGATTCCGTGGATTCCGCGGGTACTCACCGCTACGGCATATCACTCAGCCCGGAGCGCGATGATCGGATCGACGCGCGTCGCTCGACGGGCCGGCAGGTAGCTCGCCAGCAACGCGGCGACGAGAAGCAACAAAGCCACACCGGCGTACGTGAGCGGATCGGTCGGCGTCACGCCGAACAGCAACGTGCTCATGAAGCGTGTCAGCGCGACCGCTCCCACAAGACCGATCGCCAAACCGACAACGACGAGGGTCACACCCCGCATCACCACCAAGCGTCGTACCGATCCCGTCGACGCGCCGAGCGCGATGCGTATGCCCAACTCACGCGTGCGCTGTGTGACGATGAACGACAACACGCCGAAGACGCCGAGCACCGCGATCACGAGCGCGACGCCGGCGAAGACACCGAGTAATGTCGTCGACCAGCGCGCAGGCGCGACCGCTGCCGCGACCACGTCGTCGAGCGTCTGAATGTTGCGCACCGGAAGCGACGCGTCGATCGAGCGGATCGCGGCCCGTGCGGCAGGCGCGATCGTCGTCGGGTCGCCTGCGGTGCGTACGACAAAAGAAAAGAATGGCCATGTCGGCATGACGGCGAGCGGGATGTACACCGTCGGCAACGGATCGCTGCCAAGTCCGGCGTCGCGCGTGTCGCTCACGATCCCGACGATCGGCGCATGGTCGAACAGTCGGTTGTCCGGGGCCCCGAGATAGATCTCCTTGCCGACCGGGTTCTCACCGGGATAGTACTTTTTCGCCAGCGCTTCATTGATCACAATCGCCGGGACGTCGCGACGGTCGGCGATGCTGAGGAGTCGGCCTGTTTTCAACGATATCCCAACTGCCGAGAAATACTCCGGCGTCACTACGCGGTATGCTTCGCCGGTTGGATTCGTGCCCGGCGGCAACGGGCGATCGATCCGATTGAACCACGCGCCAATTCCGCGGCCGCTCACCGGGAGTTGATTCACGAGTGCGGCGGACTGTACGCCCGGCAGGGCACGTACTTGCTCTAGTGCTCTCGGGAAGAACGTCGGATCGCGCTTGGGCAGACTGACTGTGAACGTCAAGACGTGATCGGTTTTCACTCCGGGGTCGACGCGCCGCAACAAGTCGAAGCTGCGCAACAATAGGCCGGCGCCGGTCAGCAGCACCATCGCCAGCGCGAGCTCGGACACGACGAGCATGCTGCGAGCCCACTGATGGCCCGTGTTGCCGCGGGATCCCTCGCGGAGCGCGTCGGTCGATTTCCCGCGCGCGAGTTGCCACGCGGGCACGCAGCCGAAGAACAGGCCGGCGACAACCGAGACCGCGAGAGTGAACCACAGCACGCGCCCGTCGAGCGAGATCTCCTCGACGCGCGGCAAGTTGGTCGTCGCGGCAGCCGCGAGCAGCAGCTTGAGAAATGATCTTCCGACGAGCAGACCGACCAAGCCTCCGGCGACGGAGAGCAGCACGCTCTCCGTGAGCAACTGCCGTATGATGCGCCAACGTCCGGCGCCGAGCGCCTGACGAACGGCGATCTCACGGCGCCGACCCGACGCCCTCGCGAGCAGCAGGTTGCCCAGGTTGGCGCAGGTGATGAGTAACACGAAAACCACCGCACCCATCAGCACGACGAGCTGACGTCGGACGCCACCAACGATCGACTCTTGCAGCGGTTGCGCGACGATCCGCACGCCTTGGTTGTACAGCGGCCAATCGCGGTTGAGCTGCGCGGCGACGGTCGCCAACTCGGCCCGCGCGTTCTCGATCGTCGTGTTGGGCGCGAGTCGGCCCACGACTTGGATGAAGTACTGGTCGCGGTTCGCGCGGAACGCCGCGTCGAAGCGCGACGGCGCCCAGAAATCGTTGGGGGCGCCGGGGAACGTGAAGCCACGCGGCATCACGCCGACGATCGTCTGTGGTATCCCGTTCAGATCGAGCGTTTTGCCAAGTACATCGCGATCTCCCTCGAAGTATCGCTGCCAGGCCTCGTAGCCGAGGACGATCACCTGTGGTGCGCTTGGATCTTCGTCGGCGAGCGTAAGTCCGCGTCCGATTAAAGGGCGGACGCCAAGGACGTCGAACAAACCGCCAATGCTGCGCGTGCCAAGGATCTGCTGTGGCTCACCATGACCCGTCAACACACCTTGCGTGCCACTGTAGCCGGCGATCTTCATCGTCCGCGAGCGTGCCTGCCAGTCGAACAGGCTTCCGGGCGATGTTACCCCGATCGCGGTCGGTCCACTTGTTTTGTTCGACTCGCCAATCGCAACCAGACGCTCCGGATCGCTGAGCCGCAGTGGCGTGAGAAGCACAGCGTTGACGAGGCTGAAGATCGCCGTGTTCGCGCCGACGCCCAACGCGAGCGTGAGAGCGGCGATGACGGCGAATCCCGGAGCGCGGCGAAGCGATCGCGCCGCAAAGGTGAGGTCCTGTGCAAGCGCGTCGAACATGTTCTCCTCCAAGTGAGTCGTCGCTTGGTGCGCGCGAATCGTCCGCGCGGTGCGCCGCTCGCGAATTCCGAGTCGAAGCAACCCAGGGAGCTCGGCGACGAGATTGCCGAGCGCGGCGATGCGACCGTTCCGCATTCGTGCTACTCGATCGAGCTCGCAGAAGAGGGCGAGCATGTCGTCGGCGAACGCGTCGTTGAAGCCCGCCGGCAGCAACAGCACGAGCAGTGCGCGATAGACGCGTACCGTGAGCGGCGATCGCGGCCTGATCATGATGATGCGCGGCGCGCCGTCGCGAGTGGGGGAATCAACCGCTTCGCTCGTGCCATGCCCGCCAGCCGCTCGAGACGGAGTGCCTCGGCGCGCGCGGCCTGTCGGCCCGAAGTCGTCAGCCGGTAGTAACGGCGGCGCGCGTCGTCGTCTGCACGGGGACGCGAACGGCACTCCTCGATCCATCCGGCCTCGAGGAGTCGCTTGATGGCGGCGTAGAGCGTGCTCGCGGTGAGCCGAACCTCGCCACCTGTCCGCGCGGCGACGTCCTGGATGATAGCGTAGCCGTGCAAGTCGTCGTCGATAATCGACAGGAGGATCTGAAAGACTTGGGTCGACAACGGTGCGTTGGTTCGATCGTCGGCCATGCGCGAGCTCCGAGAAACTATATCATGAAGCGCTATACCGTCTCACGGTATAGTGGTGCATGGTCGAGCGCTCGTCAAGGTTCGGAGTGCCGAACTAGGCCGCCGTCAGGATCTCGGCGCGGTCGCCGCGGATCACGATCGTGTGCTCGTAATGCGCGGCAAGGCAGCCCATGGCTGTTCGAATCGTCCAGCCGTCCACGTCTTCGACCACCGCGGATGCAGTCGCCGAGATGATCGGCTCGAGCGCGATCACGAGGCCTTCCTCGAGCTGTCCGGGCGTGAACGGACTAAAGAAGTTGGGTACCGACGGCGGCTCGTGTAACGCGCGGCCGACACCATGGCCGCACATGTCGTGGACGACCGCGTGGCCCCAGCGTTCGACCTCCGCTTCCACCGCGCGCCCCAGCTCGGCGATCCGCGTTCGCGGCAGGGCGACGCTGAACGCGCGATCGAACGCCGCCTTCGCACATCGCTTGAGACTCTGAGCCTGCGGCGTGCCGGGGGGAATGATGACCGTGATCGCCGAATCAGCGATGAAGCCGTCGAGCTCCGCGGTGACGTCGATCTTGACGACGTCGCCCGCTCGAATCACGCGTGCGCTCGGGATTCCGTGGACGACTTCGTCGTTGACGCTGATGCAGTTGAACCCGGGGAAATCGTAAGTGAGCTGTGGTGCAGACCGCGCGCCTCGTCGTCGCAGAAACGCCGCGCCGACGTCGTCGAGCTGCTCGGTCGTCATCCCTGGCCGCACCGCCGCTCGCATCTCACGAAGCGCTTGGCCAACGAGCTTGCCGACGGCGCGCATCGAGGAGAGATCGGATTTTGATTTGACCGTCATATCGGTACTGGTTCTTGGTTGCTGGTTGCTGGTTGTTCGGGGTTTGCTGTTGCCAGTAACCAGCAACCAGTCACCAGTCACAGTTCCATCGTCCCATCGCATACCAACACAGTACGTCCACCTACACGAACGGCGATAACCGCTCCGGCCTTCTTCTCCGCCTCGATCTCGAGAATGCTCGGGCGCCCCATCTCGAAGCCCTGTTCAACGATCCAGCGGAGCGTTCCTTGTGTTCGTTGATCGAGGGCGGCGAGATATCCGGCGAGGGCGACGCACGCGCTTCCGGTGGCGGGATCTTCAGGTACCCCAATGCTCGGCGCGAACATCCGCGCGCGGATGTCGTGGTCGGGGTGTTCGGCGTCCATGGCGTAGACGAACACCTCTTTGGTCACGTAGCCCGCGAGCGCCGATTCCCAAACGTCGGTTTTGATCCTGGCGCGGCCCACTGCGGCGCGGTCGCGCACCGGGACGAACAAGAACGGCGTCCCGCACGACAGCGCTGTGGCTTTCATCTCGCCATCGAGCACGTCGCCGGGTTTGAGCGACAGCATGGCCGCGAGTGTGTCGCTCGATGGCGGCGGCGGACCGGTGTCCGGTACTTTCGCCGCGGTGAGCTGGGCGAACTCGGGTTTGCCGGCCTTCGCACGGATCATTACGGGCACGGGCCCAACGCCCTCCTCGAGCACGATTCGCGTTTCGTCGCCCGTGAGCCTGACGATGCCGACGCTCGCGAGCACGTGCGCCGTTCCGACCGTCGGATGTCCGGCGAACTGCAACTCGCCACTGGGCGTGAAGATGCGCACTTTGGCGGTATGGCTCGGGTCGTCTGGCGGCAGCACGAAGGTCGTCTCGGAGTAGTTGAACTCCTGCGCGATTCGTGGCATTAGGTCAGACTTGATTTGACGCGCGTCGGGGAAGACGGCGAGCTGATTTCCACCGAATCTGCGGTCGGTGAATACGTCGACGGTGAGATAGCGAGCGTTCATGTAGGGAAAATGTAGTCAGGCGTGAATCAAGGAACCGGCGGTCCGGCTCGCGTGTCTCAACCTTGATGGCGCGCGCCTCGTAGTTTACGAAGGAAGCTGTTGGCGATTGGCCAATGGCTCGCGGTGTATGGCCAAAGCCCACGGCAGTCATGACGCATTGGCTCGAAGGAATCTTCGAATTCCTGTTCAAATACCGGCCGGCGGAGTTCGCGAAAGGGAGTTTCGCGTTCGGCGCCCCGTTCTCGGTCATCGTTCTGCTGCTCGCGGCGGCGGCGATCGGGATCCCGGCCGTGATGAGCTATGCCGGCGTTCGCGGCAAGAGCACGCGGCGCGACCGATGGGTACTCGGCACGCTTCGCGTGGCGGCGCTCGTCGTGCTGATCGCGTGTCTGTTCCGTCCGATGTTGCTGTTGTCTGCGGCGGTCCCCCAGCGGAACTACGTCGGGGTCCTGATCGACGACTCGCGCAGCATGCGCATCGCTGATCGCGATGGAAAGCCGCGGAGCGACTGGATCGAGCACCAATTCGGCGGCCCCGACAGCACATTGCTCAAAGCACTCCGACAGAAATTCATCGTACGCTTGTTCCGATTCTCGTCGGGAGCGCAACGCGTGGACAGCGCCGCGCAGCTCAACTTCGGCGCGACAGAAACGCACCTGGGTGACGCGATCGAACAAGCGCGCCAAGAGCTCGACGGAGTCCCCTTGTCGGGTCTGGTCGTTCTCTCCGACGGCGCGGACAATTCGCGCGCGCCGATCAGCGACGAGCTTCTCTCGCTGCGCGCGAAGTCGGTCCCGATTTTCGCCGTCGGACTTGGCGCCGATAAATTCGACAAGGACATCGAGATTCGTCGAGTAGAGACTTCACACTCGGTGCTCAAGGGCGGCGCGCTGGTCGCCGAGCTGCTGATTCGTCAGCGGGGATACGGCGGTGCGAAGGTGCCCCTCGTCGTCGAGGACGCGGGACGCATCGTGTCGCGTGATTCGATAACCCTGCCGGCCGACGGCGACGTCTCGCCCGTCCGAGTGACGGTCGTCGCTCGCGATGCGGGACCGCGGTCGCTGACATTCCGCATTCCGCCACAACCCGGCGAGCAAGTCGAACAGAACAACTCGCAGCAAGCCTTGGTCGACGTACGCGATGGCCGTGAGAAGATTCTCTACGTCGAAGGCGAGCCGCGCTACGAGATGCGCTTCATCCGCGCCGCCGTGCAATCGGATTCCAATCTGCAGATCGTCGCGCTCCAGCGAACCGCGGAGAACAAGTTCCTTCGCCTCGACATCGACACACCCGACGAGTTGGTGAGCGGCTTCCCCAAGACACGCGCCGAGCTATTTCGCTACCGCGCCATCATCCTCGGGAGCATCGAGGCGAGCTTCTTCACGCACGATCAGCTCGCGATGCTGGCCGATTTCGTGAATGTGCGCGGCGGTGGCTTGTTGATGCTGGGCGGTCGGGACGCATTCGCCGAGGGTGGGTACGCGGGCACGCCGCTGGCCGACGTGATGCCGGTGGTGGTGACAGGTGACGCGGTGGCCGACTCGTTGACGTTTTACGCCGATCTCAAGGTGTCGCTGACGCCGTCTGGTGCGGGCCACGCCGTCGCGCAAGTCGCGCCGACGATCGGCGCATCGGAGCAGCGGTGGAAAACGCTCCCCGCGGTGACGACGGTCAACCACATCCGGCAAGTAAAACCGGGTGCGGTAATACTGATTTCGGGCTCGAAGCCTGACGGTGGCAGAGCCGGTGAGCCAGGCGTGCCGCTGCGCAATTACGAGGCGCCGGTGCTCGTGTATCAGCGATACGGTCGCGGGTTGTCGGTCGCGTTCCCGGTGCAGGATTCGTGGAGCTGGCAGATGGACCCGAGCGCGCCGGAGAACGACGAGACGTTCTCGCGTTTCTGGCGACAGACGCTGCGGTGGCTGACGAGCGACTCGCCCGGCCGCGTCGTGGTGTCGCTTGGTACGGATCAAGCGAATCCGAAAAATCCCATCGCGATTCGAGCGTCGGTGGCCGACAGCATGTTCGTGCCGCGCAACGACGCGAAGGTGGTGGCGCATCTCACGAGCGACAGCGGATTCACGCGCGACCTTCCTCTGGATTGGGCGATCGACCGTGATGGCGAGTATCGCGGGACGTTCACGCCTGATCAACCCGGAGTGTACGCGGTGCGCATCATGGCGACGCTCCCGACAGGCGCGGCCGCGGGTGACACCGGATACGTGCGCGTCGCCGATCTCAACACCGAGTACTACGACGCCGAGATGCGGGCGCCTTTGCTGCAACGCATCTCGAATGAAACGGGCGGACGGTTCTACACGCCGTCGACCGCGAAAACACTTGCCGAGGACGTCGCCCTCAGCAAGCACGGTGTGAACGTCGTGAATCAGATGGATCTGTGGGATATGCCGGCGGTATTTCTCCTCCTCGTCGCGCTGGTCACGGCGGAGTGGTCGTACCGAAAAGCGAGGGGCCTCGCGTGAGGCCCGGCTTCGGTGGAACGGTGGAACGGTGGAACGGTGGAACGCAGAGCAGATCGTTCGCCGCGCTCAGGGTGTCGGCCGTCTTGGTGCTTCTGTCGCTCGTCGCGGTCTCTCGCCCAGTTGTCCTCGAGGCACAGACGCACCTCGTGATCATCAGCGGTTTGGGTGGCGAAAAGAAGTACAGTGACTCGTTCAACAAGCTTTCATCGTCCCTCGCCGACGTCGCGGGAACGCGGTTTGGGATTCCAGACGCCGAGATCATCTGGCTCGGCGAGGATAGCGCGTCGAAGGCTCCGCACTATCGCGGTCAATCGACAAAGGTGAACATCGAGCGTGCTCTGACCCAGTTGGCGGCGCGCGTCGGACCGGGCGATCAGGTCGCGATCGTGCTCATTGGCCACGGCAGTGGCGAGGGTCCCGAGAGCAAGATCAGCATTCCCGGTCCTGATCTGAGCGCGCGTGATTTTGCCCAGCTGCTCTCGCGCTTCACGACGCAGAAGATCGCATTCATCAACATGACCAGCGCCAGCGGCGACATGTTGCCCGTGCTATCAGCGCCGAATCGCGTGATCGTGACCGCCACCAAGAGCTCGTTCGAGCGGAACGAGTCGCATTTCGCGCAGTTCTTCGTCGA